>NZ_ATVA01000012.1:0-300000 GCF_000420485.1 Paucidesulfovibrio longus DSM 6739
TGCGCCTTCCCCCATCCTTTGGACCACTGAGCGGTCATTTTAAGGTGGAGCCCGGCGTCCGAGTTCGAGCCTCCGAGGAGGCGATTTGCCGTATCCGTTGTGGAGCGTAGCCCGTCCCCGTAGGGGCGGCCCGAAGGGCCGAGGGCGGAGCGGAACAACGGATACGAGCCAAGTCAATGAACATTGAAACTGCCCCTGTATACATCCGCTGGAGTCCTCTTGTCCAACGACGAATGTCTGCGTTCCTCATTGTAGTAGTGAAAATACCGTGTCAGGCCATGATATAGCTCGATCCCATCGGAATACGCCTTGGGGTAAACATCTTCGTATTTCACCGTCCACCACAGCCGCTCAATGAACACATTGTCGATTGCTCGCCCTTTGCCGTCCATGCTGATGGCGATGCCATTGTTTCGCAGGACACCGGTAAACTCGTGGCTCGTGAACTGCGCCCCTTGATCCGTATTGAACACCTCTGGCGTGGCGACACGCAACGCTTTGTTCAACGCATCCACGCAAAAGGAACTGTCCATGGAGTTTGACAACTCCCAGGCCACGACGAATCGACTCCACCAGTCGATTACAGCTACGAGATACAAGAAGCCGCGCTGCATGGGGATATACGTGATATCAGCACTCCAGACTTGATTTTTTCGTTCAATGGCAACTCCTTTCAACAGGTACGGATACACGGGATGTTCAGGGTTGGGCATGCTCGTATGCGGCCCCGGAGTGATCGCCTGAAGCCCCATCAGCTTCATCAGTCGCTCAACTCGTTTGTGATTCACTTGATAGCCTTGCGTCTTCAGCCAGTCTGTCATACGCGGCGAGCCGTAGTCCGGCTGACGCAGGTACTGCTCGTCAATCTGCCGCATCAGAGCCAAGTTCTCATTCGATTCGGATACAGGTCTGTAGTAAAAGCCTGAACGGGAAACACCTGCCAACCTGCATTGCCGTCGGATGGAATATTCCCGATCCGGTTTAATCCACTGGCGGCGCAGTTTAGGCGGCAGGCTTACAACTTTTTTTCAAGCCACTTGATATCCATCTTGAGCCGCCCGATCTCTTCAAACAGCGGAGCGGTGACCTCTTCCTGGCTCTTGGCTTTCTTGTCGCCGGAGAAAATGCCTTCGGCATTTTCAAGGAGCTGTCTTTTCCACGTAGAAATCTGGTTTGGGTGCACTTTGTACTCAGCAGCCAATTGCGCCAGCGTCTTCACGCCACGTATCGCCTCAAGCGCGACCTTGGCCTTGAACTTGTCCGAATGCTTCCGTCTTTTGTTGCTCTTTGTCATACGCCCTTCCTTATCGGTTTAAGGACGCTGATTCCACCTTAACCGGTGGTCCGAATTTCGGGGGAAAGCGCACTGTTGATTGGGCTCGGGAATTTGATTGTCAGGGGTTTCTGGCGAACATGGTGGGGGCAGAGAGGGATACACCCTGGGGAACTCCTGCTAAGGGTATGAAAAGAAGCGAGTGATCAGGGCTGGTGGGCTTGTCAAACCCGCCAAGAAAACCGCCATAATCTTGAGATTGTCTGCCGTTATATGTTGCTTAAAGCCGATATATTAGCAAGTTGAGACTGCCAAGGGCTGGTTTTCAAAACCGCCAAAATGGATTTATTAGGGACAAAGAAATGCTGTGCGACTGGAAGGCGTTTGGAGAACTCAAGGACTTGGCCATGGAGGTCATTGACGCTTCCGCTCGCCTGGAAGGATGTTTGCCTTCCGAGACTGCCCGCGTCATCGGAGATCACCTGCGTCTGACCAACAGCTATTATTCCAATCGCATTGAAGGATATCGAGCGGGCATCGTTGAGATTGAGCAGGCACTTGAAGGAAATTTTGCTTCGGGTGAATCCACGCATTACGCTCAGGAGCTTTGCGTTGCACACGTAAACGCCGAGAAAGCCCTGATGGCGAAAATGCAGCAGGAATCAAATGCCAATGTGGCAGGGGTGAACAATCTGTGCACAATTCACAAGGCACTCTATGATGGCCTGTCAGCACGACACCTCTTCACACATGACATCAACGGATTCACGCGGCATCCGGTCCTGCCGGGCATGTTACGGGATTGCAGGGTCGAAGTGGGGCAGGGGAATGCCATCGGCCCCACTCCCGAAGAACTGCCTGATTACATGGAGAATTTTGGCCGCGTATATGATTCCGCGAATTTCCACGGAGATGAACGGCTTATCGCCATGGCCGCCAGTCATCACCGGCTTGCCTGGCTTCATCCCTTCCGGGATGGGAACGGCAGGGTCTGCCGTCTCTATTCCTGTCTCTACATGGCTCGCAGCGGCGTCAACCGCGCGAACCTTTGGTCCCTCTCGCGCGGCTTGCATCGAGCCAAGAGCGAATACATGACCATTCTTAAAGCGGCAGACCCTGACCCTCATGCGTTGAAGCCTCAATCCATTCCCGAAAGCAGGCGGATTGGCGATTTCTGCCGGTTTTTCATTGAAGTGTGCCTGGATCAAATCCAGTTCATGCAGAACTTGCTGCGCATGAAAGAAGTAGAGGACAGGATCGAATGGATTGTCGAACGCAAGATCAAAACGGCCAAGGCCAAAGGGGAGACGCCGCTTCATCCTGCGTCATCCCGCTTGCTGCGTGCGCTCTTCATGCGCGGGAGCATCCAGCGTGGAGAAGGACCGGCCATCCTCAACGTCAGCGAATCCACATACAGAAGGGTATTGCGTCAGCTTACGCAAAAACGACTCGTGGAGTCCGGCAGCCAGCGAGCACCGCTTCGCGTAGCCATCCCGATCCAGGCGATGCCATACTACCTGCCGGGCGTATACAAAAGCATGTAGGAGCTGCAAAGGGTGGCGCTGTATATGTGTGAGAACCGTGGTATTCGATTACAGATAAATCCGTTTTGTTTCTGATGCTCTAGGATGGTATATCCGATCCCAATGAAATTTACTTCATAGATACTCCCTGCCGTGTCGTTCCAAGTTATTCGGTGGATCTCCTATCTTGTAGCCGCATAGGTCGTCCACAACAGTGTGTAGAAAAATTGCATAGGGTTGATCGGGGTGTGGAAGCCCGTAATGGTAGGGCGTTGCAGGTTTTTATTGTTCGGCGCGTCGTTATTGGATAGCGTCGGAATTTGGTGTTGGTTTGTGTAAAGACGTTGCATTATTATTGTGGAGTAGAATATGAAATTGAAATTGTTGTTGTGCTGTTCGGTCCTGTTGCTATCTGCTTGTGCTTCAAAGCATATGGCCCCAGTTCTTGACGTTGAAAAGCCCGTCATCGCCAGTGCGGACGAAGCTGTTGTCGTGTTCATGCGCCCTTCTGATTGGGGAGGAGGCGTCCAGTCTTCGGTTTTCGATGTGACATCGGATGAAAACAAGCTCGTTGGTATCGTTTCAAGCAACACTAAAGTCGCGTACGCTGTCTCGCCAGGCGAAAAGACGTTCATGGTGGTCAGCGAAGCCGCAGACTTTGCAAAGGCCGACGTCGAGGCCGGGAAAACGTATTACGTCCTCGTGACGCCACGCATGGGGTGGTGGAAAGCGCGTTTTTCCCTTCGTCCCCTGATGCGGGAACAATTGGACGGCAAGGATTTCGCTGAGGGGTCTGAAGCCCAATGGAACGAAAAACCACGCTAAGGAGCCGGGTGGGAGTTTTTTCGAAACTTACTGCTTTTGTAAGTGTTCCCAGTTTACGGGGCTTGAAGCCCAACGGTACAAAAACGTACGCTAAGCCCATAGGCACAATGACCGGGTTCACCTCAACGGCCTAGTCGCTTAGTTTCTTGCCGATCAATTTACTGAGCCTCGCTCAAGTATTTTGAGCTGTCCCATTCATAAACCTGAAGACCTCTTCAGCGCTATCGGTGCCGATAACTGATTCCAACAGCAGTTTGGCAACCTGGATAGACTGAGCAGGACCGGCGCAGGAAATAATACGGTTTGAGATCTCAATTGGCCCTGGGGTAGGGATCCCACCAAGCTCCTGTATGCGCCCCAAATTGTCACGATTACGACTGAAGGCATAGCTAGTTGCTTTTTGCCCTTGCAGCAGGCCAGCTTCAGCGATAGGCAGTACGCCGACACACATAGTTGCGATGGTTCCACCTTGAACATGAATGGCGTTGGCCAGATCGCGCAACGGCTGGCAATAGGCCTCATCAAAGCCGTGGAAATGAAATCCACCGGGAACAGCCAAGGCTGTATAATCCTGAGGTTCGATCTCACTCACCAGTAGATCGGTTTTTATTTGTAGCCCGAAGCGGCCATTGACCACGGGGTGTAGCCCCGTAGTGACAACTTCGACCTTGGCAAGATGCTGGTAATAATCTGTCCATCCGCAGACAGAGAGAATTGAAACCGCCTCCAGATCTTCAAATCCTTCGCCTAGGAAGAGCAGTACTTTTTTGCTGGACATATCATGCCTCATATCGGCTAGCAGAATAGGCCGAAGGCTTAAGGTTAATGCTTCAACTGAAGCATCAGTTTACGCGCCTCAAGTTTTTCCCGGGGCAGGCTCCGGGTTCTCCTTGTCTGTTGATGGAGAGTCCTGATCGACTTTGTTGATTTTACCATCGAACAGAGCCCGAGTTTTGAACGCATTGACGGTCATGGCGATCGCTGCAACTTCCTTCAACTCTTTAGTTGATGCCCCGGATTGCCCCGCAACTGCGAGGCCAAAATCGGTTCAGGGATCACACCCTGCGGCCAGGGCCGCCCCCAGAGCAACCAGTTGTTTGGTTTTGTGGTCAAGGGCTCCTGGTGCCAGGGAGGCGTCCATAAACGCCTGAAACTTATCTAGTGGGTCACTCATCGACGTCTCCTCACAAGGGTCGAGGTCCCAGGTTGACGGAACCGATCCCTTTTTCATGCTGACGCAAAACAGATCACGGGGCAGGCCCCCTTCCTCCATGCGCTCGATTTTCAGAATTTCGTAGCCTTTAGCTAGTTGTCGAACTTTCCCTTCGGTAAAGAAGTGAACGACAAAATCGCCGATTTCGTAAATGTCTTCACCAAGGTGGGTACCAGTTCGATAGTGTTTGTCAAAACTGCTGCGAACCGAGTAAACAGCTAGCCCCCCTGGTTTGAGGATGCGGTGAGTTTCACGTAAAATAAAGGCGATTTCGGCAGTTGAAAGCTCCATGCAGAGCAACATGTGCGAGTAGCAAGCATCAAAGGATTCGTCAGTAAACGGAAGCGGTTCCCTCAGGTCTTGAACCTGCGTGCGGAGTCGAGAAGATAGCCCGATATTTGCCGCTTTTTCACTCACCTCTGCAACAGCGGATTCCGAGTAGTCGAGACCGGTCACATTAAGTCCATTTTGAGCAAAGAGAAAACTGTCGCGCCCTTGGCCACAACCCAGTTCCAGCAGCGATATCACGTTATTTTGCTGAAAGAGATTCAGTGATACTTTGGCAAACTGACTCGGTTCCTCACCGAAAAACGCTCCAGACTCGGTGAAGACTTCATCCCAGTGGGATTTCTGCTCCTTTTTCGGCTTATGTTCCGGTGTCATGATAATTTTCCCTATAAACTTATTTGCCGGACTCGCCACTGGTATCCTGCGAAGCCGAACCGCCCATCATGCCCTGCATCATCTCCATCATCTTTGGCATCATCTCTTTGCACATGTTCATCATCGGCTCTGGTGCTGTGGGAGTTTCTCCCACCTGCTCGCGTTGTTTGTCGGACAGTACGGCCAGTGCCTTTTCGCGAGTCTCGGCTTCAATATCCTGAAGTTGTTTTATTTGTTCTTCGGAAAGACCGAGTTCTTCGGCTCTGCGGTAAATCGCGCCAGGACTGTCGAGGGCGACAGGGGTTTGCATCATGGCTTGCCAGCGGTCGATTTTTTCTTCCGGCATTCCTGCCTGCCGCATCTTACTCATGCATTTGTCCATCATTGTTTTCGGGTCCATCGACATCTCCTTAAGGGATGGGAATTAATTGATGCACTTTCCTACCTAGGCCAGATCAGCCAATCGTTTTCGCTATCTCTTCGAACTCCTCTTTGGTGATCTCTCCCCTTGCATAACGACCCTTGGCGATTTCCAAAGGAGAATCTCTTTCTTCACATAGCCGCTCTTCCTTACCAGACCAAGGTGGCCTGAAATCCCGCCCCACCCGGCCCCAAAAACTTCGCACCAAAAACAAAACGACGATCACAATGACCAGCATGAAGGTCATCATGATGATCGGGAAAACCCAGAATCCGCCTGACCAGAACTCATGCCAAGGTGCCATAGCATTCCTCCCTTTAAGCTGTTTAACTGTCTCTGACAGGTTGCTTCTTTTTAAACCTTTGATAGAAAACCGGCACCAAGGCAAAAAGCCCCAGTAGTGCAAAAGAGCCAAGAACCCGGGGAGAGGCGATGTCACTGAGGCTGTTTATGGTAGCGAGGCTGGCTCCTGCATTCACATAAACAAAGCCGCCGGGGATAATGCCGATCATGGTGCCCAAGAAGAATGTGCGTAGCGGCAGCCTGGTCAGTGCCGCACTTAAATTGATTAGGAAAAAGGGGAAAAGCGGAACTAGGCGGAGAAAGAGTAGATAGTGCAATCCCTCCCGTTCAAGGGCGAGGTTCAGCTTT
Source organism: Paucidesulfovibrio longus DSM 6739 (assembly GCF_000420485.1). Taxonomy (NCBI): domain Bacteria; kingdom Pseudomonadati; phylum Thermodesulfobacteriota; class Desulfovibrionia; order Desulfovibrionales; family Desulfovibrionaceae; genus Paucidesulfovibrio; species Paucidesulfovibrio longus. The sequence goes on from NZ_ATVA01000012.1 coordinate 6,570, forward strand.
ACCATTTGCGATCCAAATTTTCTCTGCACCGTATCGTGGAAAAGATACCTGGCCACCAAAAAGGCAAGAACGGCACCAATGGTCGCGGCGGTCACCGCATATACTGTGCCCATGATGGCCCCGAACAGAAGTCCGGCGGATAGGGAAAAAATCGTTGCGCCAGGAAGAGACAGAGCTGTTTGGATGATGTAAAGGAGCATGAATCCGAGGACGGTTACCAAGCGGTGCTCAATATAGAATGACGTCAGGACCTCCCGGTTGGTTTTCAGCACATCGAGAGTCAAGAACCGTCCTAAATCGAGGATGAAAAAGAAGGAAACGGCTACAATGAGAAAAAGAAGGAGTACCAGCTTTTTTCGTTTCATTCCGGCCTCTCCCTTGGTGCAGATCAACAGGCAGTTTTCTGGTTATTTCGTTGTTCTCGTAGACGGCCTTCCTGTCTAACTTCCTCACGATCCCGTTCAACAATAGGGTATTCACCAGAAAGCAAATGGAACAACTCAGCTACCAGGGCCGGACGCAACAGGTAGTAGCAGCGCAACTGACCGTCCTCGTAGAAATCGACAATTCGGTTCCGGCGCAGAACCAGCAAGTGCTGGGAGACATTCGGTTGGGGGATCTCTAAGAGATCCTGAATGTCGGTGACACATTTCACTCCGCTTGCCAGCTCCTCCAGGATCTGTAGTCGAACCGGATGTGCGAGTTGCCGCAACAGTTCCGCCTTGTCTCGAATATTCAGATTTTTCATCGGTTTCTCCATATCCTGCATAACTGGATAATAATGTCACTATATAATACAGAGCTTATATATTTTGTCAATCAATCCCAGAAACCACTGAATCCAAGACACAGAAAGGCCCAACCTGTTTTTCAGGCTGGCTTTCCTGAAAGTTGTTCTGCATTGCCTTGGGATTTATAGAACGCTCAAGAGGGCAATTTTCGTAGCTACTCGGTCAATGCCCCTAATTCAGTCGCCCGGCCTTAACGTGCTTTATTTTCCGTTTTCTGAGACGCCCCCTATAATACCCTTGACACCGTACCATGGTACGGTACCTATCCTTTTAGACAAGGAGGAGTGAATGAACCAGCTGACAATCGGCCAGGCCGCAAAGCTCTCCGGCGTCGGCGTCGAAACGATCCGCTTTTACGAGCGCCAGGGACTCATCGAACAACCGCCCAAACCAGACAACGGCTTCCGCCGCTACCCTCCGGAAACGGTCCGGAAAATCCGCTTCATCCGGCGGGCCAAGGAGATCGGCTTTTCCCTCCGGGAGATTCATGAATTGCTCGGTTTTTATTTCGATACGCAAACCAGCTGCGAAGACGTCCGGGATCAAGCGAAGATCAAGATCGCCGATATGGAGGCCAGAATTGCTGCCCTGGGAAAAATGAAGACCGCCCTGCAGGCCCTGGTCGATGAATGCGGAACCCGGGAGGGCGAGTGCCCCATTCTGGAAACCCTGGCCGAGGACTACTGAGGAAGGAACAAGCATGACGACGGCCGAAACTCTTTATCGTTTGCACGGCCTGCTGCCCTTGAAGGAACGCCAGCTACGCCTTTCGCAGATCGAGGTGAAATTGCACCAGGCGATCCTGCACTCCTTCGTGGAGCGGGGCCGGCCCTTGGCGAAGGGGGAAATCTCCCGGTCGCTAGATGCAGCGAACCCCGATACCCTTCTGGATCGCCTGCGTGCCTGTGACCTGGTCGTCCTTGACGGCCGAGGAGAGGTGGTCGGAGCCTACCCCTTCACCATAGAAAAGACCCATCACGTGGTGGAGGTCAACGGCCACCGACTTCAGGCCATGTGCGCTCTCGATGCCCTGGCGGTCAGTCCGATGTTCGATTTGGAGGTGCAGATCCATTCCCGTTGTGCATCGAGCCAAGTACCGATCCGCCTACTGCAGCGGGACCTTGAGCTGCTTGAGATGGAACCGTCGGAGGATCTGCTGCTGGGCATCCACTGGCAGGAGGCCACAACCTGTGCCGCCCACAGCCTGTGTCGGGAGATGGTTTTTCTGAAAGACCTCGATGCCGCCATGCGTTGGCAGAAGATAGCCCCCGAGGTCAGGGAACTGTTCGGGCCTCAGGAGGCGGCCCGGATCGCCGCGCAATTCTTCATGCCCCTTTTGCAGGAGGTGACCTAAATGACAGCCCTGAAAGGAGAGACTTCCATGAAAACTGACCCGTCGGGAGGAAAAAGACTCATCGGCTTTGGCCTTATCGGCGCGGTGGTGTCCGGCATTCTCGCCTCGGCCTGCTGCATCGGTCCGCTTCTGCTGGTCTTTCTCGGAATCGGCAGCGCCGGTGCCTTGACCGCCCTTGAACCGTACCGCCCATATATGATGGCCCTGACCTTTCTGTTCCTCGGCGGGGCGTTCTATTTTACCTATCGCAAACCGAAAGCCGCCGGATGCGAAGAAAGTGAAGCCTGCTGCAAAAACGGCGGCAGGAAATTCCAGAAGATCATGCTGTGGATTGCCGCCGTGTTTGCCTTGGCCATGCTGTTTTCCCCGCAGATTCTGCTGGCTCTGCTTGACTGAAAGGAGATGCGCATCATGAAAAAAGTCTGGCAAATTGCTGCGACCACGATCCTCTTGGGCGACCTGACCATAGCCCCCATGACCTTGCCTGCCTCCTGCGGTTGTTCAACCACCTGTGGCGTGACAAGCGCCCATGCGGCGGAAAGCCAGACCGTCGATTTGGCTCTGGAGGGGCTGACTTGCGCATCCTGCAAATTTGCGGTCAAGGCGGCGCTGAAACGTTTGGACGGGGTTGAGCAGGTGGACGTCAACTATGAAGAACGCAAGGCTACGGTCGTTTACGATCCCGAGAAAGTGACGCCGCAGCAACTGGTCGATGCGGTCAATGCGACCGGCTTCCATGCGGAACTTCGATCATCAGCGGACGAAAAGTGACCTTTTACCACCAACGGGGGAAATCTTGATGCCATTTATCTGCTACTGCTTCGAACATACCGAAGCTGAGATTCGTTCCGACGTGCTGGAACACGCCGGCCACAGCGAAATCCTGGAGACCATTTTGGCCGCCAAAAAGCAAGGGGCCTGTCAATGTGCCGAAAAGCATCCGGAGAGACGCTGATGCCTGGGAGACGTCCACCGTGTTGTGGATGCCGCCAGAAAAGAGCTGATAAACCACAAGGAGGCTGATTGTGACGACAAGCAACTATGACCTCATCATCCTCGGTGGCGGCGCGGCAGCTTTTGCTGCGGCGACTGAAGCTGATCGCCAAAATCTGCGTACGATCATCATTAATGCCGGTCTTCCCCTGGGTGGTACCTGCGTCAACGTCGGCTGCGTGCCGAGCAAGCACCTGCTGGCGCTGGGGAAAAACCTGCATCATCCGGCTCATCCCGATTTTCCCAGTGTCGAAGCGGTCACTCCATCCTTCGATTTCCCACGGGCCATGGCCGACAAGGATGCACTGGTCAATGCGTTGCGGCAGCAGAACTATCAGGATGTTCTGGACAGTTTTCAACAGGTTGAATATTTGGAAGGACGCGGCAAGTTGATTGATGCCCATATGGTCGAGGCCGCCAGGAAAAAACTGACCGGCGACAAGATCCTGATCGCCACCGGCAGCTCCACCAAAATTCCTCCTTTTAAAGGTCTGGAAGAAACCGGCTACCTGACCCACATCGAGGCCTTGGAATTGCAGCGACTCCCTGCGTCTTTGGTCATCTTTGGGGCCGGATTTCTCGCCCTGGAATTTGCCCAGATTTTCAACCGGATGGGAACTCGGGTGACCCTGGTGGCGCGAGCCCCGCGCATCCTGCGTATCCAGGAACCAGAAATATCCGTTGCCCTGCGCGGCTATTTTGAAGCGGAGGGGATCGAGATTGTCACCGAAGCCGGGGTGCAGGAGATCTGCAAAGGTCAAAACGGCAAACAAGTGGCCCTGACCACTCCCAGTGGGGAGCGCCGGTTGGAAACCGAAGAAATTCTGGTCGCCACCGGCGTCCGTGGCAATATCGACGGACTCGGTTTGGGGCAGGTCGGCGTTGCCACCGAACATGGCGAGCGGATCGCAGTGAATGAACATCTGCAGACCAGCGTGCCGCATATCTATGCCGCCGGTGACGTCACCGGCAGAATACAACTGGAAACTGTCGCGGCCAAGGAAGGGAAAATAGCCGTTGAGAATGCCTTCGCCGATGCGGGCAAAGTCCTCGATTTCCAGAGCATCCCCTATGCCGTATTCACCGACCCGGAAGTAGCCAGCGTCGGCATGACCGAAGCGGAGTATGTGGCCATTTACGGCACCTGCTCCTGCCGGACGGTCAGCCTCGACCGGGTTCCCCGCGCCGTTGCGGTCAGGGATACGCGGGGTCTCTTGAAGATGGTGGCACATCACGAAACGGGGCAGGTGATGGGAGTACACCTCCTGGCCCCCAACGCCTCGGAGATGATCCACGAGGCGGTGCTGGCGGTCAAACACGGCTTGAGTGTGGACGACCTGATCGATACCGTGCACGTCTTTCCGACCTACAGCGAGGCGATCAAGATCGCCGCTCAGGCCTTCCGCCGGAACATCTCAACCATGAGCTGCTGTGTGGAATAGGGAGAAGAGGTGATGAGCAAACCCGGCAAACAGTACCGTAACCGCTTTTTCGCCGCATTGGCCGGTACGGTCGCGGTGGCGCTCTGCTGCTTCACGCTGGCCCTGGTTCTGCTGCTCGCAGGCCTGGGCCTGAGTTCTCTGACCCCCTATCTCGATATGGTGCTCCTGCCGGCCCTGCTCATTCTGATCATCATCGCCGTGCGTTCCTATCGGAAATGGAAAGCATCCCAAGAGTAGGGTGAAACCCCACCCTGGAAAGGAGCCCATGATGAAACGGATTCTTTTACTGATCACCGGATTGATTCTGCTCACAGCCCCCGCCATGGCCGGAGCAGGTGACGGCAAAACCTTTCTCATCCACGCCAAAACCTCAATGGATCTGGACGACGCCCAGATCTGCGCCGTGCCCAATGTCGCCTGGACCGCCCTGCAAGAGGGATACAAGGTTGTCATCCTGTTCGACGCCAGCGGCGTGACGGCGATCAAGAAGGGGGGTCTGTTCGGCGGCGACCAGACGCCGCTGGACAAGGCGGCGCTTCCGGAGCGCGAACGCCTGTCTCTGACCGAACAGCTCGGGGTGCCGCTGGAGAACGTCCCCCACGACTACGGGCAGTACATCCGCTTTTTGAAGGCGAAAGGGGTCGAACTCTACGCCAACCGGACCATGATGCTGCTCTACAAGATCGGCGAGGATGAAATCGAACAGACGGTGACCCCCATCGGCTTGAAGAATATGGTGGAACTGTTAGAGAACCGCGATGTTTATGTAGCCTATTGATGGCGGTTCTCCTTACTCCAGATCTTTTTTTATCCGGTTATATTCCTCCTCAGTGATCTCTCCTCTGACGTATCGGCTCTTGAGAATGTCGAGAGGCGACTGGAGAGGCCTCTCTTCCTTTTCGGATTTTCTCTTGGAAAGAAGCCATTGCACCGTGAAAATGAACCCGACAATGGCGAACCCCCAGAGCAGTATCATGAAAATCCAGCCGGCGGCGCCCATCATAGGCATTCCTTCCATCATTCCATTACCGTGCATCATGGCTTATTCCTTTCTTCTGGCGACTGCCCTCATTTCGTAAACCGAAGGTATCGGTATCAGTTTAACAGGGGCAATCGTGAAACTTAGAAACTTCCTTCCGTCGCGACAGAATTCGGGTAGAACTTTAAACATAAACCCTTGACTCGGTACCATGGTACCGCCCCTATCCTGTATGAAAAGGAAGGAAGAATGCCCATGAAAGGGTTGACCATTGGCCAACTGGCCCAACAGTCCGGAGTGCAAGTGGAAACGGTCAAATTCTACCAGCGTCGCGGACTCATCCAGCAGCCGCCTCGCCCTGAATCAGGGTTCCGGAAATACTCACCTGAGACGGTGCGGCAGATCCGCTTTATCCGCCGCGCCAAGGAACTCGGATTCTCTTTGCAGGAAATTAGCGAGCTGCTCAGCCTGCGGGTTGCTCCAGGGACAAGTTGTCGCGAGATCAAGGCCCGGGCCGAAGCCAAACTCGCCGACATCCAACAGAAACAGAGGGATCTGGAGAGGATGGAGACAATCCTGCGGCAACTGGCCGAGACCTGTCAGGGCCAGGGGCCGCTCAGCGAATGCCCGATTCTGGGTGCCCTGGATGAAAAGGAGGAAGATGATTCTGGATGACAATACCGAAACGATGCCGCCAATTGTTGAACCTCCTGCGCAGACCGGCCCCCAGAGTCGCTGGAATAGGGCAATGGCCGTTGTTACGGCTTTGCTCAGCGCGGTGGCCGTTAAGCTCACCTGCCCCGCCTGCTGGTCAGCCTATGCGGCCCTGCTCGGCTCGACCGGCGTGGCTGGCTTTGCCTCCATCCCCTATCTCTTCCCCCTGACTCTACTGAGCTTGCTTCTGGTAACGGCATCGCTCGCTTACGGGGCGAAAAAGCGGCAGGGATATGGACCGCTTCTCCTCGGTTTAGTGGGGAGCGGGACCATCCTGCTGGGGAATTTTACGGTCGCTTCGATCGCCATGCAGAACGCAGGAGTCGCCGCCTTGGTTGGGGCCTCAATCTGGAACTCATGGCCCAGAAGTAAAAGTAATTGCCCGGCCTGCGTCCAAGTGGAAATGGAAGAATGAATCCGGGAAACCTAACAGATACGAAAGGAGAAAAATTATGACCGCGAAACGTAAAATCGAAGTTTTCACTGCCGGTTGTCAGGTCTGTCAGCAGGCCGTCGAACAGGTCGAACAACTTGCTTGTCCTTCCTGCGAGGTGCAGGTCCTTGACATGCAGGACACGGCTGTCGCCGCTCGGGCAAAGACACTGGGCATCCGTTCCCTGCCCGCCGTTGCCATTAACGGCCAGCTCGCAGACTGTTGCTCTGGACGCGGACTGGACGAGAGCAAGCTCAGGGCCGCCGGAATCGGTCAGCCGCTGTCCTGAGATGAACCGATAGTTGAAGCCGGCCCCCGCAACCAGTCCAGTCCCGCAGGGTCGGTAGAAGGGAGAAATGTAAAATGGTATGGCGAACGCTTAACACTATCTTGGTCGTGTTGCTTGTCCTGCTCCCGGTGACAGCAGCAGCCGAAGTTACCCAGGCCGTGGTCTCTGTAGAGGGGATGTCCTGCCCCTTCTGCGCCTTTGGGGTCGAGAAAAAACTCAAGACCGTCGATGGCACAAGCGAAGTGAAGGTGGACATGAAAGGCGGCACCGCTACCCTGGTTGCCAAAGACGGCAAGTCTCTTGAGATCGGCCAGATCGGCCAAGCGGTCCGGACTGCTGGATTTACGCCTGGCCGCCTGAGAATCACTGCCATCGGCGTGGTGAAGCAAGAGAATGAGAACCTGTTGTTGGTCGTGCGCAACTCATCTCTGACCATCCATTTGCTCAACCTGCCGCTGCCGCTCAAACAGCAGTTGCTGGCCCTGGTGAAATCCGGAGCAGTGGCGAGTCTTTCCGGAACCGTGCATGAGCACGTGGACGACTTGCCGGCCATGACGCCGGAAACTGTTCTGGAGGTCACGCCATGAAAACCGGTCAGCAGAGAACCTGGCTCAGCTTTGTTCAACGAGTCCTGCGGGCAGTGTTTCCGGCTTTGCTGCTGAGCGGCCTGACGGCCCCGGTTCTTGCCGCCCCTATCACCTTCAATACCGCCTTGCCGGTCGCCCGGGGAGAAGGGATCTTCCGCGCCCAATTCAAGTATTTAACCGCCTCGGATGACGGTCCCGGAAATCGAGACCTTACGGTCGGGATGGTTCCGTTGGTCGGAGTGTATGGCCTGACCGAAAAATGGGCACTGTTCGGCATTTTCCCCTATCTGGACAAGGAATTGGAAGTAAACACCCCTTCGGGCAGGCGCACCCGAGATGTTTCAGGACTTGGGGATACCACCCTTCTGGCCCGCTACACGGTTTTCCAGCAAGACCGACCTGGGCAGACCTTCCGCATCGCCCCCTTTGTCGGCATCGAGACCCCGACGGGGAAGGATAACGAGAACGACTCCCTGGGCCGTCTGCCCCAGCCGTTACAGCTCGGTTCCGGTTCCTGGGACCCCCTGCTGGGAGTCGTGACCACTTGGCAGACCCTGGAGCGGCAGGTCGATGCCGCCCTCTCCTACAAGGCCAACACAGAGGCGAACGATTTCGAGTTCGGCGACGTGGCCCGCTTCGACCTCTCCTACCAGCACCGGCTGTGGCCCCGTAAGCTGGGTCCCGGAGTTCCGGCTTTTCTTTACGGCGTGCTGGAAAGCAACCTGATCTGGCAGGACCAGAACGAGGTCGGCGGCCAAAAAGATTCCGATTCCGGTGGCACAACCCTCTATCTGGCCCCGGGAATCCAGTGGGTAACGAAACGAACTGTCCTTGAATCGGCGGTGCAGCTCCCCCTCATCCAGGACCTCAAAGGCAACGCACTGGAAAATGATTTCATCTGGACCCTGAGTTTTCGTCTCAACTTCTAGGGGATGACGGCTTGTGCGGACAAAGCGTGCCTTCCTGATATTCACCATAGTGGTTTTGCTCGTCATTCTAGCTGTTTTGTCAAGCCGCCAGTGGTTTCCCCGTCCGCAGGAAGCCCCTTACCGCTTTATCCTTTCCTGGGGAAAATCGGGTAGCGGTCCCGGTGAATTTCATAATCCGATCGGTATCGCCATCGCGGGCGACCGGGTTTTCGTCAGCGATGCAGGAAACCATCGCATCCAGGTTTTCGACCGGGCAGGAAACTTCCTGTTTTCCTTCGGCCATCAGGGGGCCCGGCTGGGCGAACTGGGGCGGCCAATGCACATGGAAGCAAAAGGCGGAAAGCTGTACGTGGCGGATTACCTGAACGACAGGGTTCAGGTCTTTTCCTTGGACGGAAAACCGTTAAGAACGATCGGAAGTCCCGGGTCTGGACCCGGCCAGTTCGATGCTCCCTCCGGGATGGCGGTTGATGATGAGGGACTGCTCTATGTGGTCGACTTTTTCAACCACCGAGTGCAAGTCCTCGACGCCGAGGGAAGATTTATCAAGCAATTCGGCAAAACTGGAGAAAAAGGCATCTGGGCAGCTCTTTTCAATTACCCCACCGACGTCGAACTCCTTCCAAATGGCCGCCTCATTGTGGCGGACGCCTATAACGACCGTGTCCAGGTCTTCGATCCAAACGGAAAGTTTCTGCACAAGTGGGGCGGCCCCTTCGCCATCGACATTCCGGGCAGTGCCCCCGGCTGGTTCAAAGTCGCTACTGGAGTGGCGATAGACCGGCAAGGAAGCATCTTTGTTGCGGATTTTTACAATCACCGGGTGCAAAAGTTTTCTTCAGATGGCACTTTTTTGGTGCGTCTCGGAAACGAGGGTAGCGACCCCGGCCAGCTCAAGTTGCCGACGGACATGGCCGTAGACGAGGGTGGGAATGTGTATGTCGTGGATTTCGGGAATGACCGGATTCAGAAGTTTGGCCCTCCAGAATAGGCTCTTTAAGAGCTTTCCCCAGTAGGTTCTTATCTTGGCAAGCCGTTGTTCACATTCTCCCATAATTCCTAAGCTGTGGGGCTGTTGAACCAGGAAAAGTGGTGGACACAACTTTTGTCCAATAAGTTGTTTCAATTTGTTTGGGGGCGGTCAAAAGAAGGTGAGTTTAGGGCCTACAACTCCCGCATTGCCCCTCTTCAATCACTAAATTTTTCATTCAGTAATTTGTATACTGTTGAACGGCCTATACTCATTTTCCTGGCAATGTCAGTAGCCCCCATACCTTTTTCATGCAAAGCCTGTAACTGCTTTCTATCGATGGTGCGCTTGCGGCCAAACTTCACCCCTTTTGCTTTTGCCTCCACGCGACCTTCGTTGGTGCGCTCAAGAATGCGTTGGCGTTCCGCCTGGGCTACGGCGGACAAAATTGTGACGACCATTTTCCCCATCGTACCTTCTGTGCTGATGCCGTCATCCAAGAAACGGATGGCAACGCCCATATCATCGAACTCTTTGATGAGCTGGATCATATCTGCGGTATCTCGACCGAGCCGATCCAGCTTCTTGACTAGAATAACATCACCTTCTTCGACTTTGATTCGCAACAGATGTAATCCATCACGATCCACATGACTACCGGACATCTTGTCAGTATAGATGCGGCTTGCCTTGACTCCGGCTTCTTTAAGGGCCTTAACCTGAATGCTGAGGGATTGTTGGCTCGTAGACACCCGAGCATAACCAAAGAGGCGCATTGATCAGAACTGTCTCCTAAATCAATTGGTAGAAAAAATATCTATTAAAATGACAAAAACGATTTAATAGACACGGTATTCTAATGCTATTACAATGTCTATCAATTTATAAAATAGTAGACATTTTTAACTGTGATAATTTTCAGCGGGGGATTTGATGCCTGTCGATTTTTTAACCGAAGAGCAGAAGTCCGGGTACGGCCAGTTTTCAGGGGAGCCAAACGAAGCACAGCTTGCGCGTTACTTTCTTCTCGATGAAGCCGACCATGCCTTTATCTCTGAGCGGCGGGGAGAACCGAATCGGCTCGGGTTTGCCTTGCAAATTACGGTTGCCCGGTTTTTAGGAACCCTCCTTTCTGACCTCACCGTTGTTCCGCAAAACGTTCAGGTCTTCGTAGCAAACCAATTATCGATAAAAGACATCAAGGTATTATCTGGCTACGCCAAGCGGGGAAACACTCGATGGGAACACATGGCCCTGATCCGCAGCCAATATGGTTACCATGACTTTGGCAGCCCACCCTGGTCGTTTCGGCTGAGCCGACTGCTTTACTCTCGTGCCTGGATCAGCAACGAGAGGCCCAGTCTGATGTTCGACTTTGCCACTGCTTGGCTGATTCAGCACAAGGTGCTTCTCCCCGGCGCGACAACACTCACACGCCTGATTTCGGAAATCCGCGAACGAGCTACCAACCGCCTATGGCGGCGACTATCATCACTGCCATCGGATGAGCAGAAAAACCAACTTGATGGTCTTTTGGAAATTCCAGAGGGGCAGCGCAACTCCCAATTTGACCGATTTCGAAAAGGCCCTGTCACCATCAGCGGCCCTGCATTTAACGAAGCGGTGAATCGCTACAAAGAACTAGAAGGATTTGGGGTCACGAACCTCGATTTTTCGCATGTCCCTCCAGCTCGCCTGAAAAGCCTTGCGCGACATGCCGGGATGATCTCTATGTATAAGATCGCTCGCATGGCGGACGACAAGCGCACTGGTGTTCTGGTCGCTTTTGTCAAAGCCTTTGAAACCATGGCCCTTGACGATGCCTTGGATGTGTTGGATTTGTTGATTGCCAACATTGCCGGTGAGGCGAAAAAGGTCGGCCAGAAAAAACGCTTACGTTCCTTGAAAGATCTGGACCAATCGGCCCTGACCCTGGCTGAAGTCTGTGCCATGATTCTCAATGACGAAACGGAAGATGGCCGTTTGAGGAAGGCGATATATTCCAGGATTTCGAAAGAGGATCTGGCGAAAACCATCCTGACAGTTCACGACCTGGCCAGGCCCTCGGATGAGAGCTTTCAGAAGGAGATGATGGAACAATATGGCCGGGTGCGGCGCTTTCTCCCAAAACTGCTCAGCGATATCGTTTTCAACGCTGCTCCCGCAGGGCAAGCGACCCTGGACGCCTTGAATTACTTGGCTGTAGATGGCATTAAGCGAACACAATACCTGGATAATCCACCTCTTGATATAATTTCAGGCCCCTGGAAACGCCTGGTCTTTGACCAGGAGGGCCGTGTGACCCGGCGCGGCTACACGCTCTGTCTTCTGGATAAGCTGCAGGATGCTCTGCGCAGACGGGACATTTACGTTGAACAGAGTGATCGCTGGGGCGATCCCAGAGCCAAACTCCTGCAAGGAGCTGAGTGGCAGGCCAATCGCGTTCAGGTTTGCCGTTCACTCGGTCATCCCATCAAACCCAAAGAAGCAATTGCCGGCTTGGTCCATCAACTGGATGCAACCTACAAACAGGTCGCATCCAATTTTGACCAAAATACTGCTGTGAACCTTGATCTGAATGGCAAGACTCCTTCTCTGACCATTACCAACCTGGAAAAGCTGGAAGAGCCTGAAAGCTTGAGCAGACTGAGCGAGCAGGTCATTGGCCTGTTGCCTGCGGTGGACCTCACTGAACTGCTACTGGAAATCCATGCCCATACCGGTTTTGCTGACGAGTTCACGCATGTGAGTGAAGCCAATGCCCGCGCCGAAGATCTGAATGTCAGTATCTGTGCGGTTTTGTTAGCAGAAGCCTGTAATATCGGCCTGGAACCTTTGATCAAACATCAGGTTCCGGCTTTGACGCGACACCGTCTCAGTTGGGCGAAACAGAACTACCTTCGCTCAGAAACGCTCATCCGAGCCAATGCACGGTTGGTTGATTACCAGGCCCTCTTACCCTTAGCAAGGAAGTGGGGTGGCGGTGAAGTCGCCTCCGCCGATGGGATGCGATTTGTGACCCCCATCCGAACCATCAATGCCGGCCCCAACCGAAAGTATTTCGGCTCACAGCGGGGGATCACCTGGTACAATTTCGTTTCTGATCAATACTCCGGTTTCCACGGCATTGTTATTCCTGGAACATTGCGGGATTCCATCTTTGTCTTAGAAGGACTGCTGGAACAGCAGACCGGCCTGAACCCAACAGAAATCATGACTGACACCAGCGGCACCAGCAACATGGTCTTTGGCCTGTTCTGGCTGCTGGGTTATCAGTTCTCCCCACGCTTGGCCGATGCCGGGGAAGCGGTCTTCTGGCGGGTTGATAAGGATGCTGATTACGGACCTTTGAATGATTTGGCTCGCGGTCGGGTGAATGTCTCGAAGATTGAACAACACTGGGATGACATGATGAGGATCGCCGGTTCCTTGAAGCTTGGAACTGTTCAAGCCTCTGAGTTGATCCGCTCGTTGCTGAAAAGTGAACGGCCATCGAGCCTTGCGCAGGCCATTATTGAAGCGGGCCGTATCAACAAAACCCTCTACCTGCTTAACTACATTGATGACGAAGATTACCGCCGTCGCATCCTCACCCAATTGAATCGTGGTGAAGGACGCCACGCAGTCGCCCGTGCAATTTGCTATGGACAGCGCGGTGAGATCCGTAAGCGTTACCGTGAAGGGCAGGAGGATCAACTGGGGGCCCTGGGGCTGGTCACCAACGCTCTGATTTTATGGAACACCATTTATATGCAGGCAGCGCTCGATCATCTTCGCCAACAGTCCGTTGTGATCCATGAGGATGACGAAGCCAGACTTTCCCCCTTGGTGCATGGCCATGTCAATATGCTGGGGCATTATTCCTTTACTTTGGCGGAAACTGTCATGAAGGGAAAACTTAGACCTCTGAATCAGCCGGTTGAGATGCTCATAAGTGCTTAGCGTGGTTTTTCGTTCCATTGGGCTTCAGACCCCGCTGACTGGTTTCGCCAGTGCGGATACGTGAAGAACACGGCGGCCTCTTTGCTCTGGGCGCAGGAAAATGCCCTCGATATTCAGCAGAAGCGGGTCGAATATTATCTCAAATGGCAGGCGAAGCCGGAAATGGAAAAGCCCCGGCTGAATCCGACGGATGGCGTGGTTACGACGCTCAATGCGCAGTAGGCGTTTGGAAGATGTGATTTCACGCCCCGGGTTTCCGGGGCGTTTCATCTTGAAGGAAGGGTCAGTCCCAGTCGCACAATTTGCCCATGGCGTTGATGGGGAGCGAGTCCCCGAGGGTCAGCCTCCGGGGTGTTTCCGGGGCGGTGAGCCGATCCGCAAGAAAGGCGCGCAGCGAGGCGATCAATTCCTGCCGCGCCGGGGCCTGCAGCTCCGGAACAAGAAAGGCCTTGAGGCGTCCTCCTGGGTGATTCGCGTCCAGCCTTACGGTGCACTGCCGCACCCAAGGATGTTCAAGGATGGCTTGTGCAACCTTCTCGGGGTACACGTTGACCCCAGCGACCTGCACGGCCTTGTCCTTGCGCCGCATGGGCTTGAAGCGGCCCGGTTCGGTCCAGTTCACCGCGTCTTGGAGTGGGTAGAATCGCTCTTTTTGGTCGGGCATGAGCCGCGTGACACCGTCTTGTTCCGGGGTAGACCGCCAGTATTCGAAGAGAAGGTAGGCGTTCGAGGGGGAGGTGCGCCAGCCCAGACCTCCGGTCTCCGATGATCCAAAGATTTCATAAAATCGCTCAACGCCGCAGGCCTGCAAGGTCCGGATCGTGTCCGCAGGACATGGTCCGCTGGAGGTGACGCAATGGACGCCGTCCGGGAAGAGCGGCTTGATTTCCGCCAGTGCGGACCAGAAGAGCGGGAAGCCGATGACGAGATCTCCGGAGGCGAGATTGTCCGCGAATGTGGGCAGGGGCAGCGGCGGGGCGTATCGGGTGGGGGCGCTGAGGGCGAGGGGAAGCATGACTCCGAAAAGGAATCCGTAGATGTGGTGACGCGGAACCACGCTGAAGACGCGGGTGCGATTTTTGTAGAGCTTGGCCTGTGCGAGGATTTCCTGCTCCAACAGATCGTAGCTTTGCGGAACCCGGACGGGCCTGTCCGTGGAGCCGGAGGTGCGGAAGAAAAGTTTTTCGGGTCTGCCCTGAAGGTTGGCCGCGATCGCCTCGGCCCAAGCAGCGAGGTCTGGCCGGGCGGTCTGGAGGAGCGATTCGGGCAGATCGAAGAACTCGGCGGCGGAACAGGCGAGGGCCGGGGGCGGGGACAGCGGTAGGCGATCTCCGCCCATTGCCGCGCCCAGGCCCACGTGCGCTTCGAGCATGCTTTGCAGCACGGAAAGGATGCCGTCCCTGGTCAGCTGGAGGCTCATGGTTGCTCCTGGGAGGGGGTCGCTCCGATGCAGTGGACCTGGTCCTCTCGGTCGCAGCTGACGCAGAGCGTGGAAGGGTTTTCAGGCAAAATCAGGGCCAGAGCCAACTCGAAGGCCTGGGCCACGGGCATGTCTCCCCAGTGCGGGACATGACAGGAAGCACGGATTTCATGGTCTTTGGGCGGTCGGTCGGCGAACACCGTCTGCTCATGCGTCCGGTTCTTCAGTTCCCGAGCGCCAATTGTGTGGATTTCTCTGATCCGTCCGCGTTTTGCCTTGCCGGTGTCCTGTTCGAGAAGCAAGAAGGCCGCTCCTTCGCCCTGGGGCAGGTGAGGATCGGAAGGCTCTGCAAGCTGTGCGCGGCAATGGGGAAGCACGGGCGAATATTCGTCCACGGCTCCAAACAGGACGCGCTCGACCCGTCCTTCCGCAAGCCAAAGCCGGGCGGTGGCGAGTCCGTCGACTACCGAGCCCCGGAAGCGGCTGACTGTGCAGCATGGCCCGGGCATCTTGAGCTGAATGCCGATCGTCGCCGCCGGAATGTTGTGCACGGACTGGGCGAACGCCAGTGGGGATACCAGGGCGGGGCCGTCGTCGATGAGCCCGTCGAGAAACTGGAACGTGGTTGCGACGGGACCGTATCCTGTTGCCAGGACGATGCCGGTGCTTCCGGAAGCGTCCGGGGAAAGCGCCGCATCCTCCAGGGCGAGATGGGCACCGAGCAGGGCGAGCTGGCTGAAGTGATCCATGCGCCGCAGGGCTCGCGCCGGCAGAAAGCGTTGGAGCGCGTCGACATCGGTCAGTCGCGGTTCGCCCGATGGAGGGCAGGGGCGGATTGCAGCACGCAGGGCGTCCAGTGTGCTGCCGAATGCTCCGGCTACGCCGATCCCCTGAACGGCAAGATTCATGCGTCCTCCCGGCGGAAAACCAAGGCGGAGTTGTTTCCGCCGAAGGCAAGGGATTGGCTCAGGGCATACCTCGCCGGGCAGGCCGTCCGCTCGCGGACAGGGCTCACGCGGCAGGCCGGGTCCGGCTGCTCGCAGCCTTTGCTGGCCGGAAGTTCTTCCCGATGGAGACAGACGAGGGTGAAGATTGCTTCCAGCGCACCCGCAGCCCCCAGGGTGTGGCCGGTGCAGCCCTTGGTCGCGGAGAGGGGTGTGTGCGGAAAGAGATCGAAAAGGACAGCTCCCTCGGCCACATCGTTGTTCGTGGTCGCAGTGCCATGGACATTCACGAATCCGATCTCCCGGGGCTCGATGTCGCTTCGCTGCACGGCGTCCCGCAGGGCCGAGCACAGTCCCTGTCCGTCGGGCCGGGGAGCGGTCAGGTGGTGGGCGTCGGCGCAGGTGCCGTACCCGAGCACCCCGCCCCGAAGCGGGGCTCGGCGTGACGCGGCGTGTTTCTGGGATTCCAGAACCAGCATTCCGGCTCCTTCGCCGAGGTTCAGGCCATTGCGAAGGGCGTCGAAGGGCCTGCAAGGCCCTTCGGAAGTAATTTGCAAGCTGATGAACCCGTTGTAGGTGATGGGGGTGAGTTCGTCGGCACCGCCGACCAGGGCGATGTCGCAGAGCCCCTGTCGGATCCAGCCCGCGCCGATGCCGATGGCGTCGGTGCCGGAAGAGCAGGCGTTGACAACGGTTTGGGCAGGACCGCTGAGTCCGAAGCGGGTAGCCAGGACCCGGGCCGGGTTGGACTCCAGATAACGGCGGATGTGAACCGGACCGGGATTTTCGCCGGACTTGAACCGCCGGTAGTATTCCTGGAAATTGAGGGACGCGCCGACCGTGGTGCCGATGCAGACACCCACCCGCAGTCCGGGGAGCCGGCTTTGGGGAAGCCCTGCGGAATTGAAGGCCTCCTGGGCGGCTGCCAAGGCGAAGAGCGAGGTGTCGAACAGCTCTGGTTCGCGCGGATGCCGCTCGAAGAAAGCCTCAGGCACTGCGAAGACCGGGTAGGATGTCTCGTGCCCGCATGTGAACCGCTCCGGCGGCCTGGGCGCGGGAGGCGCGCCGAAGAGCGTCGCCGTGTTCTCGGCGAGATTCAGGCCGCAGGCGCTGACGCACCCCAGCCCGGTGACGGCCACGGGACGATCCGTCATGACTTGCCGTTCGCCTCGATGAAGTCCACCAGCGTACGGAAGGTCTTGAAGGCCTGCTGGCCCTCGGCGACATCTTTTATCTTCAGCCCGAAATGCTTTTCCAGCAGCACGACCAGTTCGACTGCATCAAGCGAATCCAGTCCGAGCCCTTCGCCGAACAGGGGTTCGTCGGGTTCGATGTCCTGCGGGCCGAGGTCCGTGAGCTGGAGATGTGTGATGAGGATTTCCTTCAGTTTTTGGGAGGTGTCCATGTCAGTTCTCTTTGTCCCAGATGTTGTAGAAATTAAAGTACTGGTGCGGAAAGGCGGCGACGTAGCGCTCCAGGCCGAGGGCGAATCGTTGGGCGTAGGGACGGCAGGCCTCGGGCTGCGGATCGATATCGGCGGGTACCTCAATAACGTCCTCCACCCAGATATGCGTCCGCTTGCCGTGCACACGGCGGGAAAAAACAACGATCACGGGCGCTCCGGTCAGGGAGGCCAAGCGGTATATGCTGGTGGGCAGGGCGATGGGATCACCGAGAAAGTTCGCCGACACGTTGCGCCGGTCGCTGCCAAGAATTCGGTCGCCCGAGATGCAGAGGGCTTCGCCCCGTTGGAGAGCGGCATACATTTCCAGGGTTCCGCCATGCGGTCCCGCAGGATCGATGACCTGGATCGGGGAGCGGTCCGGTCGGTGGTCGAAGTAGTGCCGATCCACGTCGCCTTCGGCTCGGTAGAGCACGACATTGCGGGGGCGGTCGAGGAAGTCCAGGGCGGCCAGCGCCGTCTGCCACGAACCCACATGGGCGGTGAGCAGGATGACGCCGCGTCCCCGGGAGAGAAGGTCGGCGATCCGGGTTTTGTCATGCTCGCTGGCCGTGAACTCGGTATCATTGAGGATTCCCAGGGCGGCTCGGTCGACAAGATTGAGCCCGAAGTTCAGATTCAGCCGATAGGCGCGCAGCCAGCGGCGAAACGCGCCGGAGCCGGGGAAGCGTCTCTCGATGTAGGGGGCCGAGCGCCTGCGGACTTTCGGCATCATCGTGTACCAGAAGACCACGAAGACGAGCATGGCGTAGGCTACGGGGCGGCCGCCGTAGCGGATGGCCAGGAAAAAGATCCGATGATGAAAGGAGGAGGCAAGGCTTGCGCTGTTCCAACCGCTCATGTCCGCTCCTTGCGGGCGAGCGCCGTCTGGAGCGGCCTGGCCAGGGCGTAGACTACAAGGGCCATGACCAGGCCCGCTGTCGGGCCCACGACGAACGCACCGAGAAGCCATTCGAGAAGCCGGATGTGGGCCTCGTAGCCAAGGGTTTGGAAGCTGATCTCGGTGAGCCAGCGGCCATGGCGGAGGAAGTAGCCAACCTCGATGCAGATTGCGGGCATGAAGGGCGGGATGCAGAGCTGGTTGGCAGCCAGGGCCGCGATCTTTGACAGGCCCAGCAACCCGGTGAGCAAAACAAGGGTCAGGCAGTGGAAACCCAGGATGGGAAAGGCGCCTACGAACACGCCGAGGCCGCTGGCCAGGGCCAGGGTGCGCGGCGTGTTCTGCGCGGCCAGAAGGAGACGCAGCGAGCGGATCGGGTGGAGCGCGGAAATGGCCCCGGTCTCGTCCCTGCCGAGTTGGCGATGCGGTAGGGGCAGAAAGGCGCGGGCCGTGAGCCTCGTGTTCAGCAGGGTGATGAGCAGGTTGTCATGCAGCGCCCGGAAGTGGGAAATGCGTTTTGATTTCTCCGGGTAATGCACACTGATGCCTACTTCACGCAGTTGGAATCCTGCCCAGGCCGCCTTTACCAGCACCTCGACTTCGAAGGAGTAGCGTCTTTCCCGCAGATGCAGGGCGCGCAACACGGCTACGGGATAGGCCCGGAATCCGCTCTGCACGTCGGTCAGGCGGACGCCGGTCTGGACGCGGAGCCAGAAGTTGGAGAAGCTGCGCCCGAATTTCGAGGCGCCGGGGACATTGGGGCAGGAGAAGTCGCGGCAGCCCACGATGACCGCATCCGGATTCTCGGCCAGGAGCGGGAGAAAGAGGAGCAGATCCGCGGGATCGTGCTGGCCGTCGGCATCAAGGGTCAGTATGTGGGTGAAACCGTGCTCCGCAGCGTACTTCGCGGAGGTGAGGATGGCCGCACCCTTGCCCTGGTTGGTTGGATGCCGCAGCGTATGCACGTCGAGGCCGCGCAGCACGTCCAGGCCGTTGTCGGTGCTGCCGTCGTCCACCACGAGAACGTCCGCAAGCTGCGAAAGGGTCTGTTCCGCCACCTGCCGCAGGGTACTCGCATGGTTGTAGACCGGGATGACGGCCAGGGGGCGGATTTCCGGCTCCTTAGGGCTCATGCGTTGTCCAATTTCCCTTCTTTCCAGCGGGTGAAGAAACCCCTACAGAATTCGGGCTGCACGATGATCAGCTCGCCTTCCGTATCCACCAGCATCTGTACGCTGTAGGCCGTGGTGGTGACTTCCGCGCGTTGGTTGCGAAGGATGTATTCGATGTTGATGCGTGCGGCTTCGGTCCAGTGCAGCAGGGCCTCGATGGTGAAGGGCTCCGCATAGCGCAGGGGTTTTAGATAATCAATGTGCAGCTGCTTGATGGGCGTGATGATGCCGTTGTCACGCAGATCCAGGTAGCCGAATCCGTACGTGTCGCCCAGAGCAACTCGGGCATCTTCCAGGTAGCTCGCATACCGACCGTGCCAAGCCACACCGAGCGGGTCCACCTCCTCGAAGCGGACCGTGCGCTGCACTGTGATCCGCAACGGGGCCGGAGCGCCGGGTACCGGTTTAAAGTAGGGCTTAGCCATTGCCACCGTCCTCCGCGAGCACGAGCCGAAAGGAGGAAGCGGGCTCTCCATCGACCGAAAGTTGCACCGACGCGCTCAGCCCTTCCGCTGTGTCCGAGCATTCGCAACGGACATCGATCTCTTCTTCCGGACGAACCATCCGCGTGAACTTGGCGCGGCTGAGGGACCGAATACGGGCGTGGGGCTGGCCGGAGGATTCGGCCCCGAGAAGGACCTGAACCACGGCTGGCAGGATCGGATTTCCGGGGAAGTGGCCCTGGAATCCTGGAAAATCCGCAGAGAAACGATATCTGCTGATCGCGACTCCGGAGTCGTCGACGCAATGCGAGGTCATGGCTTTGCGAATGGCCTGTCGAAGAGGGCTACTCATGATGTCGTACGCTCGTGAGTTGCAGGGT
Organism: Paucidesulfovibrio longus DSM 6739; assembly: GCF_000420485.1. Lineage (NCBI taxonomy): Bacteria > Pseudomonadati > Thermodesulfobacteriota > Desulfovibrionia > Desulfovibrionales > Desulfovibrionaceae > Paucidesulfovibrio > Paucidesulfovibrio longus. The sequence goes on from NZ_ATVA01000012.1 coordinate 26,694, forward strand.
GAGCCGGTATCCGGCGGCGGTGTCATCAAGCCGGGAGGTCCTGGGCGGCCCGCCGGGGGCGCTGTCCGAGTATTCGTAGGCGATGGTCCACTGCCCGTCGCGCCCGCAATGTTGGGTTTCAAGCAGTCTGCCGGTGCGGTCAAGGCGGTGTCGATCCTCCCCGTTTTCCAGCCGGGTGACCAGGACAAGACCCGTGCCCTGCTCGAAAGCGGGGGCTTCGGGAGCGGGCTGGTGCGTGAGATACAGCCGGCGGAGCGCCTCGGCGGCGTGCTGGAGAAAATGGGGTAAGCGGTCGAGGACGGGCAGCGCCGAATGAACGGTCAGTGTTGTCGGGGTCGCCTCGATGTCGAAGAGCTTCATCCCGAAGCCCGCCAGGGCCACCAGGCGGGCGGTGCGGGCGGAGAAGTCGAGGCGCACCATGCAGTCCATCTGCATCTCGGCGCCGTTGGTGGAGAGCACTGCGGCCTGTTGCAGGATGACGATCCCGTTCCCTGCGGTCCAGAACCCAATGGCCGTATTGGGGGCTGTCGCGGTGCCGGAGGGCGCGGTTCCATCCAGACATCCCGTGCCTTGGGCCGCACAGCCGAACAACAGCAACAGCCCGAGGATTCCGAGGGCGCGCCGCAGATTCATGGCGTCCTCCGGGCGAGAAGGGGGGTTACATAAAGCGCAGAGGGCAGGGCGGCCCCGACGCCGAAGAGGACGGAGGATCCCATGGCGTGCAGAGCCGGGTGGCGGGCCAGGATCAGGGTGCCGAAACCCGCCAGGGTGGTCAGGCCCGAAACGAAAGTGGCCTTCCATGCGGAGGCGTCGGCCCGGCCCTGGCTGACGTGGACCATGAAGATGCCGTAGTCCGTGCAGAGACCGAGCACAATGGGGAACGCGGTGATGGAGAAAAGATTCAGCCCGCCTCCGGCCATGCCGGAAAATCCGGCAACGGCCAGCCCCGCGCAGAGCGGCGGGGCTGCGGCTGCGGCCACGTCGCGGAAATTCCGAAAGAGCAGGACGAGAAGAAGCAGGACGGTCAGGGCGGAGATTCCCAGAAATCGGATCGTGTCGTTGCGGACATCCTGCTCCAGCTCGGACTTGACTCCTGCAGCGGAGACGGCCCGCATGCTCCGTCGGGCCAGCGCGGGGCCCAGCGTCTCCGGGGAGGGCAGACCGCCGGGCAGAAAGGTCAGCACGCGGTAGGCCTTCCCCTCGGGCATCAGGAAAAGGTTCAAGAGATCCCCAAGGCCGGCTTCCCGCGCCCCTTTCGGCGTTGCGGTCGCCACGTCGCCGTTCAGAACGGCTTCGAAAGGGGCGAATGCGGTGGGGGCGAACCCGAGATGCGACGCCTCCGCTTGCAGGGCGTCCCGGAGCTGTTTTCCGGGTCCTGATTCCCAGTGGGTTTTCCAGCCTCCCAGCCGAACCCGCTGGGTCTCTCTGGCCGGGATCAGGGCGGCCAAGCTGGCGCAATCCAGGCCCGGAGCCGCGTTGCGCAGGAGTGCATAGGCCTCGTCGTTGGAGAGCAGGGCCTCTTCCAGGGGGGCGGGAGGCGTAAAGAGCAAGGTTCCAGAGTTTCCCCCGCCCCAGGTTTCGTGGATGGCCTGCTCTTGCGCCACGATGTCGGGATCCATGTATCCCAGGGAATGCAGGTCGCCGTCCACCCGGGCACCTCGCGCGAAGAATAAGCAGACGAGCAGGAAGGCCCCGTAGGGTGCGAGGAGCCTGAAAGAGCCTCGCCGGGAGGTGTCCTCCCGGGTGGGGGAGGATAAGGATGGGGCGGGCCGGGCATGTGCCCCGAGCGGAAGCTGGGGAAGCAGCATGAGCGAGACGAACAAGGAGAACGCCAGGCCGCTGATGCTGAATACGGCGAGCTGACGGATCGCAGGGATGGAGGATGCAAGCAGTGCGGCAAAGGCCCCCAGCGAGGTCAATGCGCTGAAAAGCAGCGGGCGCGCTAGGCCCGCGAGCGCGACTCCGCGATCCTCTCCCGAAGTGCCGCAGGCGAAGTGCACATGCAGGGCGTAGTCGATGGAAATGCCTACCAGGACGGCGCCGAACCCCGCAACGACGCCGGAGATGCTGCCGAACGTCGCTCTCACGCAGGCCAGGGCAAAGACCAGGGCCCCGCAGGGGACGAGAAACACGGCGATGGACCGGAGGGAGCGAAGGAAGAGCAGAAAGATGCCCGCCAGCAGGAGCAGGGAAACGCCGAGGGCGAGTGACACGTCCGAGCGAATTGTTTCGGCGTTGGCCAGGGTGTGGCGCTGTCCGGCGGCGTAGGTGCCGCTGACGCCTTCCGGCAGTCTCTGGAAAGCGGCCCGCAGTTCAGCGTCCAGTTGCGCCGCGCCTTCGGCGTCAGTCAGGGGAACCGGAGTTTCCGCGATGACGAGCAGGTTGCGTCCGTCCTCGGAGAGAAAACGGCCGCTGTCCACCTTTGCCTTGGCGAGGCTCTGCAGGCCGCGTAAGCGTGGGAGCAGCAGGCTGCGCAGGCCGAGAGGATCCAGGCGGACGAGTTCCTTGAACGCTGCGCCCTGGGGGGAAAGCAGCGTCTGGTAGTCGGTCTGGATCGCCTTGCGTACCGCTTCCGGCGTCGTCAGATCGGCCAGTCGCGGCAGATCCGTTTGGTCGAACAGTATCGGCGCATGGGCCGCGAGCCATTCGGGCAACTCTCGGGCCAGTCCGGCGTTGGGAGCGCTGATGACCTTGCTGATGAGCGGGCCCGGAAGGGTTTCGGCCAGCCGGTCCGCAGCGGGAGCCAGAAAATCGGTTCGGTCTCGGGAATCCGCGTGCAGATTGATGAGAATCTTCCCGGCGAGGGAGGCCTTCTGAAGCAGCGCGAAATCTACTGCGAGGCCGCCGCGGTCCGGGATCAGGACCTGGGCGTCGTTGCGCAGAGGGGCCGTGGCCGTGGCATAGACGCTGACGACGAGGACCAGGGCCGTGCAGACCAGCAACGCGAACAAGTGCTTGCGGCAACCGTCGCGGAAGGCCGGAAAAGTCCACGTCCCGCGCATGGCTAGAACGTCCCCTCCGGAATGTCCGGGTTGAGTCGGGTGTCGTGGAAGGAAAGACGAGTGAAGTCGCCGTCCGCGTCATGGATTTCCACGCGGGCGATGCTCCGGCCGTCGTCGGAAAAGAGGATCAGCAGGTGGCTGACGATTTCGTGCAGGGCCGGACTCTTCGGGACGAGCCGCAGAGAGATCGGCCCGGTGTCCTGCACCTCGATTTCATACTGCTTCCTCAGTGTGTCGAGGTCGAAGGCGGTCCAGGCCAGGATCTGCTCGGCCACGACGCGGAGCATGGGATCATGCTCCAGGTCCACGTCCCGGTCACCGCCGAGATCATCCCAGCGGCGTCCCTTGTCCCTGTCGAGCACGAACCCGGAGCGGAAGGGGCGGGTATATTCCCAGCGCAGCCTGCCGGGCCGTTGGAAGAAAAAATGGCCTTCCGAGATCACCGTGTCGTTGAAGACCGAAAGGTGTTTTTCCTGGGTGAAGCTGCTGGTAATGGTGGTGACGCCCATGGCCTCCCTGCGCAGGGATTCCAGCATGTCGGAATTCTCGCCGGCCGGGGCGTTGGCCGCCAGCACAGGCAAGAGCAGAAGCAGGAGCAGAAGAGCCCTGGACGGTCTATGCGTCATGGCCTTCTTCCGCCTCGCCGGGGATATAGAGCTTGATCTTCGCCGTGGCCAGGATGTTCCCCTCGCGGGTCACGTTTCCCTCGACAACGGCGAATCCGCTGAACTTGCCGACGGTCCGCACGTCGATTTCCAGTCGATCTCCACGGCGGGCCGGTGTGAGGACGTCGCATTTCTGAATGCCGACGAGGAAGCCCGGCTGGAGCGGAAGGCCTGCGCTACGAAGTTCGTGACCGCGCAATGCGGCGTAGGCCTGGGCCACGAGTTCGGGAAAGGCTACTTCGTCGAGCTCTCCGGCCTCGGTCAGGAAGAGGTGGTCCGGCCCGAGAATCGCCGAGGCCCGGCCGGATTCTCCTGCCGCTACCACGAGCTGGTCGATGAGCGCCATGGGAGCCTCGTGCGGCAGAAACTCCGCAGCCAGGGCGGGCAGAAGAATGGATGTGTTCATGGTCGTGCTCCGGGTTCGTGCGGCAGGCCCGCAGGCCTGGCTCGGGAACCCTGGGGAGCGCAACGGCCTGTGCCTCCGTCCCCCCCCCCGGGCGTCCCCGCGCCGCACGGCGGCTATTTGCTGCTTGAGAGTTCTGCGGCCAGGCGGACGTTGATGTCCCGCTCCAGGTAATTGATCCAGTTGTTGTAGTTCCGGTGGATCTTTTCACCGTCGTATTTGAGGTTCGTACTGTTCAGGTACGTGATGTTGTAGGAGTTCTGGTCGTAGGTGATCTTCACCACGGCCTGGTGCGCGCGGATGTTCAGGGTGCCGATGATCAGACCCGGCTCCTGCGTGGACATGACCCAACCGCGCCCGGCACCGGCTTCGATGATGGCGTGTTCGATCTGCTCCATGCTCAGCTGGTGGGTGGAGCTTTTGGGCACATAGGCGTCCATGACGTTGTGGACCACCTGCCTCTTGCAGCCCGCGAGCATGAGCACCGCGAGGCAGAGAACCGTCGTCGCCAGAAGGATTCGTCTCTTCGAGGATTCGTAGACCATATTGCACCGACCTTGTTGGGGTTGCTATGCGGGGTTGGTTTCGTCCATTTCCGCGAGCGCCGCCGCGATCCTTTGCTTGACATCCTTTCGCATCTGGATGTGCCCATCGGGCAGGCCAAGATAACGGTCGGGGTGGACCGGCTCCAGAAAACGGATTTCAATGTTTCGCCGCCGGAGGCTCTTTCTGCCCGGGGGCATGAGGTCGTACGTGCCGTGGAAGCAGAGCGGCACCACGGGCACGCCCGCCTCCAGTGCGAGTTTGAAGGCTCCAGAGTAGAAGCGCCCCAGTTCGCCGTCGCGGGAGCGGTGCCCCTCTGGAAAGAGAACCAGGGCCGTCGGGCCGCTCAGGGCGGTCTTCCCGGCCTTCAGGAAGCTCTCCTGGGTGGCGGATTCGCTGTTGATGTAGCGAGCGAACTTCATGAATGGTCCATAGATCGGAATCCGGAATGGCCAGCTCCTGACCACGAGCGTGATGTCCATGATCGGGCTTGCCCCGAGCAGGTAGACGTCGAAAAAGGAGGCGTGATTCGGCGCATAGATGCAGGGGGCGCTGATGGCGCTGCGGTCGCCGCTGACCCGGATGCGGATGATCAGGGACATGAAGAACATCCAGACCCGTCCGTAGACGACGATGAGCTGGCGCATGGTCCGACGCGGATTCTTCCAGGTGAGAGTCGTGATGAGCACGGCGAGAACGGGCCCGGCAACGGCGCTGAACAACGTCCAGAGCAGCATGAAGGCATACACGTAGACCGTGAACAAGGGCGCGGGGCGGGGCTCGCAGACGTTCGCCGCAGCGGTGCTCATGAGACCTCGGTCAGTTCCGCCGGAGCGGTTTCCACCGTGTTCTTTTTGGCGATCACGAACTGGTGCAGGTCTCCCAGTGTGCGAATCGACTGGATGGATTCGTCCTGGCGGATCTTGAACCCGAAGGCCTGCTCCAGCACGATCACCATGTCCACCGCATCGAGGCTGTCCAGCCCGAGGTCCGGATTGAAGTTTGCCGTGGGCACCAGTTTCGCCGGATCAAGCTCGAACTCTGCGGCGAGCGCGTCGTTGACGGTCCGGATGATTTCCTGTTCGGTCATTCGTAGCTCCTCAGGACCAGAGAGGCGTTCATTCCTCCCAGGCCAAAACTGTTTTTGATGAAATGTCGTACCGAAAGCTCCCCGGAGGTGACGGGCAGGTTGATCCCGGCGCACTCGTCGTCGACGCGGTCGAGGTTGCAGTTCGGCAGGAGTTTGCCTTCTCTGGCCCCGCGAATGCCAAGAATGGTTTCCAGGGCTCCGGAGGCGGCGAGGGTATGGCCGAGATAGCCCTTGTAGCTGACCACAGGCGTGCGCGAGCCGAATAGCTCGCGAATCGCTGCGGCCTCGGCCCGGTCGCCTGCGGGCGTGGAGGTGGCGTGTGCGTTGACGAGGTCGATGTCTCCGGGGCCGAGTCCTGCGGAGTCGAGAGCCAGCGCCATGCAGGTTCGGATGGAGCCGTAGTCCGGGTTGGCCACGCTGGAGGGGTCCGTGTTCATGCCCGTCCCGACGATCTCCCCCAGGATGCGCGCTCCCCGGTCCCGTGCGCTGTCCAGGGACTCCAGGAGCAGCATGCCGCATCCTTCGGAGCAGACCACGCCGTCGCGGTCCGCATCGAAAGGACGGGACGCCGCGTCGGGGCGGTCGTTGAAGTGATGGGACGCCGCTTCCATGATGTCGAAGGTGCTGACCGTGAGGGGGTGGAACTCCTCGGTTCCTCCGCAAAGCATCGCGTCCTGCCACCCGCCGGCGATTGCTTCATATCCCTGGATCAGAGCATGCACCGCAGTGGCGCATGCTGCGGACGGGGCCGCGACTCGGCCGGTGATTCTCAGGGCCTGGGCCACGTTGCTGGCGGCGGAGTGGTTCATGACCTTGAAGAAGTGGGTGGAACGGATGCTGGTGATGCCCCCTTCGGCGAAATAGCTGCGGAAGAACTCCTCCAGGGCCGTGGGGCCGCCCGTGGTGCTGCCGAGGGTGAGCCCCAGGCGGGCCGCCTCAAAAGAGTCCACTTCCGCGTCCGCATCCTTCAGGGCCTGCTGCGTGGCGAAAAGGGCGAAGATCGACATGGGGGACATGGAGCGGCGCTGCTGGCGGGGAATTTGTTTCGCATCCAGGTCGGGGACAATGCCGCCAACGCGCGGCCTCAGACCGCCCACCTCCTCGAGTCCCGGCAGGGCGCGCAAGGCGCTTTGTCCGCTGGAGGCGCCCTCCCAGAGGGCTTCGACTCCGATACCATAGGGGGAGACCGCACCCATGCCCGTGACCACGACCCGCTTCAGCTGCATGCGAGCACCTCTTTGCGAAGGGTTTCCCGGCCGACCAGGATGCCGCAGGCCACATAGGCGGAGATTACGGCACCCAGAACCCCAGGGGCGATGACGGACTGCCCGGCGAGAACCAGTCCTTCGACTTTGGTCATAGGCAGGACCGGGTACTGACCGGCTGCATGCTCCGCACCGTAAATTCCGCCGCGGGGGAGGCAGCCGAAGTCCCGAAAGGTCAGGGGCGTGGCGAAATCCATCGGTTCCAGCGTCTCCGCGACCTCCGGGAATCGGCGGACGAGAATGTCCAGAAACCGGGTTCGCAGGCCCTCTTTATAGTGGGAATATTCCTTCGTGCGTCGACCGGATTCCGTCAGCCATTCTTCTCGAACCTCTTCGGGGACGCAGATCATGGCCGTCATTTCGCCTTGTTCTCCCGCCCGGCCGAGGAATACGGGAGAGTCGTCCAGCCTCCCTGGCGCGGGGTACATGGTGCGCGGGTCACTGGTGGGGAATTCAAGGATGTTTCGTCTGCGCAGCGCATCCGGCGTGCGGCGCAATCTGCCGAAGAGCATGGCCGAGGAGTGGCAGTTGCGTAGGCCGCGCATGCGTTTCCTATAGCCCGGGCGGAAGACGGTCTCCGGGGTCATCCCCGGCAGGGAGGCCGGAGGGGCCGTGAATACGCACCTTGCCGTGTAGAGTTCCTCTCCGTTGTCAAGGCGCAGCCCGGCTAGGTTCCCGGCGGAATCGAAGCAAAGCCGCCGAGCTTGCCGTCCCAGGAAAAGCGCGACGTCGTGTTCGGCGATGCGCTCCTCGTATCGCCGCGTCAGGGCGAGCCCGCCGCCGGAGATGCCGTGGACGGCGTGGAGATACGATCCCGCCACCTGGGCGTGCACACGTAACAGGGCCCGTTCAGGCGGGACTCCGTAGAGGATGGAGTGTGCGCTCAGAACCGCCTTGAGGGCGTCGTCGCGGGTAAGGCGGTCCAGGAATCCGAGCAGGGACCGCTCGTCGTGCGCCAGCGACAGAGGTTCGTCCGGGAAGGAACGTTCCGGGTTGAGATAAGGTGAGTCTGCCCACTCCCGGTCCAGTTCCTGAAAGTAGGCCTTGATCGCATCACCGTTGCCGGGAAAGCTGCGGTTCAACGCTTCTTCAAAACGTTCGCGGCCGAAGGGCTGCAAAAAGGCGAGGCCCGTATCCCGGAAGCGCAGTTCGTCGAAGCCGTCCTCGGGATAGGGCTTGAGTTCCAGGCCGGGGAGGATCCCCAGGTGCAGGAAATAGCGCAGCAGAGGACCGTTCGGTCCCAGGCCGCCGGTGTAGTGCAGGCCAGTGTCGAAGCGCAGGCCGTTGCGCCGGAATCCGCGCAGGACCGGGGCAAGCCGATGATCGCGTTCCACCAGGGCGACGCGCATGCCGCGCCGCGCCAGGATAAGCGCGGATGTCATGCCCGAAATTCCTCCGCCGACAACGACCGCTTCGTATCGCATCACGAAAACCTCAGAACAAGGGAGGAGTTCGTTCCACCGAAGCCTGCGGCATTGCAGAGGGCCAGGGTTGGAGGCGTGGTGTCCGCCTCGGTGAGGATGTTCAGGCCTGCGGAATGTTCGTCCGGGGTCTCGAAGTTGGCGCTTGCAGCCGTGAAGCCTTGCTGGCGCATGATAGTCGTGTAGGCCACCTGCGCGGCACCGGCCATCCAGAATTCATGGCCGGTGAGTCCTTTGAGCGCGGAGATGCGTGGGCGCAATTCGCCGAAGACGGCGTGGATGTTCCGCGCTTCGGCTCCATCCCCGGCGGGCGTGGAGGTGGCGTGGGCGCAGAGATAGTCGATCTCCCCGGGCGAGAGCCCGGCGCTTCGAAGGGCGTTGTGCATGGCTGCGGCCAAGCCTGTGTCGCTGGGGACGGAAATGCTGCCTCCGTCCGAGGAAAAACCGTAGCCCGCTATGGTGCCGAGAATCCGTGCTCCGCGCTTCTCCGCCAGATCTCGTTGTTCCAGCAGCAGGGCGGCGGCCCCCCCGCTCGGCACGAGCCCGTCCCGCGAGGCGTCGAAGGGGCGGGAGGCCTGATGCGGGGCGTGCATGCGCTTGGAGAACGCACCGAGCCCGTCAAAACTGCACATGGACTGCCAGTTGATTTCCTGAGCGCCGCCACAGAGCATCCTTTCCTGGCGTCCCAAGGCGATCAGGTCCGCAGCCTGGCCCACGGCGTGGCCTCCGCTGGCGCAGGCTCCGCTAAGGGTCCAACAGGCACCTCTCGTCCCCAGAATCGTATTCAGATTCATGGTGATGGTCGAAGTCATGGATTGGAAGAGCAGGCCGCTGCCGATCAGGCGGGTCTCGCCGCACTCCCGCAGCCGCTCGACCTGATTCGTCGCTGCCAGGCAGCTGGAGTCCGAACCGAAAATCAGACCGCTCTGGTCGTTTTGCAGGTCTTCGGGGGCGAGGCCGGACATCCCAATGGCCTCCATCGCGGCGGTGTGCGCCTGGATGGCGAAGTCAGGCATGGTCTTGCGCTGTTTTCGGGAAAGGTATTCCTGCGGGTCGAATCCGGAAATGCGTCCGGTCAATGCGCTCTGAAAGCCCAAAGCGGCTCTTTCGGCATCGACGACAATGCCGCTGCGCCCTTTGCGCAGGGATTCGCCCACGGCATCTACGCCGATGCCAAGACAGGAGACCAGGCCTATGCCAGTGATGACGACTTGATGCATACGCTTCAGGTGTGGATGCCGCCGTTGACCCCGATGACCTGGCCCGTCACGTACGAGGCGGCTGGTGAGCAGAGAAAGGAGACCACGCCGGCGACTTCTTCGGGAGAGCCGATTCGCCCGAGGGGGATTTGTTTTTTGATTTCATCCAAAGGAAGGCCCTCAAGCATTCCGGTGTCGATGAAGCCGGGAGCCACGGCGTTCACAAGGATTCCGCGCCGGGCGACCTCTTTGGCGAGAGAACGCGTGGCTCCGATGACTCCCGCCTTTGCCGCGGAATAGTTGGTCTGTCCGGCCACGCCTGTTTCACCGGAAGTGGAGGAAATGTTCACCACCCGTCCCCGACGCCTGCGAAGCATTGCGGGCAGCACCACTCGGCTGACGTTGAAGAAGCCGTTCAGGTGGACGTTGATCACGTCCTGCCAGTCGGCAGAGCTCATGAGCAGCATGATACCGTCCCGGGCGTACCCGGCGTTGTTCACGAGTACATCCGGCGTTTCTTCTCGGAGAAGGGGCCCCAGCACTGTCTCCGTCTCTTTGTAGGAGGCGACGTCAAAGGGCAGCAGGCGACAACTGCGGCCGCATGCGGTGATGCTTCCGGCCACTTCGTTGGCCGCAGCATGGTTGGAGCGGTAGTTCAGCCAGATGTCATGGCCATCGGAAGCGAGCTGTCGGGCGATAGCGGCCCCGATCCCGGAACTGCCTCCGGTGACGAGTGCGAGCGGCATATTGATCTATCTTGATTGAAGTTTACAAAGGAAATTTTCATAACCTAGGCGGCGTTCAATATGCAAGGGCCAGATGCGAGTCAGATAGTTAGTCAGTCCTGAAAAAGCCCTTTTACCGCTATGGGGCCGCCTTGCACGTCTGCCTGCATCTGATCTAGGAAAACATCCAGAGCAGCATTTGAGCCCAAAAATGCCGCACCGCCCGCATCCTTTTTTTGAAGTTGAACGCCGCAGCGGCCATGAACAGGTTGATGGCGTCGCCGATGACGCCTTTCAGGTAGTTCCGCGCCATGCGGTGGTCATGCTTCAGATGACCGATCACCGGCTCGAACCCTGCCCTGCGCCGGAATCGCTGTCTGGCTTTGCGCCGTTCATACGGAGTGTCGGTCTTCTTTGGCCGACAAGGCCTCAGGATCCTTGTGTCGCCGACCTGATTGGTCTCCCGGTAGCCCCGGTCGCAGATCGCCACGGTCGGACAGATTCCGGTCACCTGCCAGGTCTGTTCCACAGGACCTGCGGAAGGGTGTGACCATCGAAGATGTTCTCCTTGAACGACATGGCCCCCACGATGATGCCGGTGGTTTTGGTCAACACGATCGATGCCTTGCGCCCGAGAAAGGCGGCATAGCCTGATAACTTGTCTACCTTGAAAACTCCGCCGAATGATCCGAAGAACCGAGGCCACTTCTGGCGGCGAGCCAGCCTAGTATACGCGTTTTATCCAGCCAGCCACACGTTCAGCCCAGCTAGAGATGGACTCTGCCGTGAGGATGCCCTTGTTGTTGGAGGGGGTCTGTGGATGAGGGATGCCCTGATGCCCATCTCGTCCGTAGAGCGACTTGAGCAGGTCTGTTGGCCAACTGAGAGAGCGCTTAACAAGTTGGCTGGTTATTTGCTCTAAATCACGCGGCCAACGAGTGGGATGAGATGCACGCACAAGCTGAGTTGAGAGCGACGTCGCAGCATCAGATGTGTCTACTTCGAGCAGGCGAACAAAATAATTATGTGCAGAAATGTATGCGACAGCAATGCACCGTGGGTCTCCATTGGCCAGCAGATGTTTTGTGCAGCGTGCAATTGGAGGTAGCGGGTAAACGTTTTTGCCTAACAGGCGGCAGCCGTGCCGCTGGGTCAATGTTTGGATCAAACGCATGAAGACACTGAATTTATTATCGAATAGGTGTCCGTTGTGAGAGTCGTCGTTGAGGTTGTTCCAGTCAGCACTGGCCAGTTCTTCTCCTGCTACAGCCTCATCCGTGCTGACGATGAAGTTCCCATTCACAGGCCGTCCTTCACCAGGTTTTCCGTAGGGCGTGATTTTCGTCTTGCTGGTTCGTTTGGTCGTTGTGAAGGGATTGCTGAAATCAATGCTCATGTTGGCGCTGTTGATGATGGTGGTAAGGGTGTTTACATTTGGTGACGTATCATCATCAATTTCAAGGCTGCCTTGTGGTCTGATCGGTATAGGGGACTCGCCAGGGCCGTCGGGGCGCACCGGATGCTTGAAATCGGGATGCTCGAAGATGATATTCGTGGGTACATTCGCCTGAACATTCTGAATTTTGTCTATTTTGTAGACGAAAAGCGTGCCCGTCTGCTTATCGAACTGGCCGCGTACCCCAAATGACGCTCCCGGCAGTGGAGGAGGGCTGAAACGGAAATCCCAGACTCGGTTTGTTCCACGATTTCGCCCCTGAAGGAGCTGGGCGTTGCCAATGCTCTCGAATGCGGTACGCGCATCGTGGTCAAGGAGGATCCAGGCCAGGGTTTCCCTGCTTCGTGGGTCATTGAGATGTCGCAGAGTGTAGCCGGAAGAAGGCAGGACATTGACCAATGCCGAATTCGAATCCTCGTCAGTCTGAATGTCGAACTCCAGATTCAATGCGTTGGATGTCAGTGAGGTGCGCGCCAGGTAGCCGTCATGAAAAAACAGCGCCCTGGCCAGCTCAAATTCGGGAAGATAGACGGTTTTCTGTCCTTCAATCGGGAAAACAAAGCAAAACTGATCCCCGTCCCACCTGTTGCGGCAACCCATGATGGGGCAATCCTTGATTTGTCGTTCTTCCCAGTCAGAAGTGTCTTCGATGGAGAAGTCTTGCTCCCATCCTCCCTGTTTCTGTTCCGTTGTCGAATTCAGCAGGCTTTTGCGATAGAGTATCGGACCTTGTGAAAGCGTCAGGGTACGTTTGTTCTGTGTCGGGCGGAACTGTATGCTTACCGTCCAAGTTGAATCCTGCATGGATTTGAAGAGCTGGCCGATTGCCTGGATACGGGTATCGGGGACAATACCTCGCAGTTGGTAGCTGGGCATTATTTCACCTTATCGAGAAGTTCTCGCGCGGCTTGTTGAAGACGGAGATCGCTTAAACCCGAAGCGCGAAGTATCCGCCAACGTTTGAGAGGCAGATGGTTGGCTGACAGGGTCTGTATGGCTGTATAAATACGACGGACTTGATATTGTGAAACAGTTTCGGCGTGTTGATCAAGAAAGGAGGATGTGAGCGGGAGTCGCGCCATGTTTTTCGTGATCGTGGTCATCGGCCCCAGCCGCGTCAGATACCAGCGCCTGGAACGCCGCAGTTTATTGGCAGACAAGTTTTCCGTCTTTCTGATGTCGCATAGCCGCACGTAGAATTCCTGGTCGCGGCGGGGCCAGTCCACTCGCTGGGGGCGGCGGCGCAGGCTCGCTTGGTGGGTTTTGTTGATTTGAAGCAACCACGCTCTGTCGCAACGATACAGAGCTGCGTAAACGGCTTGCCCCCCATGGAGGCGTGCCTGTTTGACTCCATACCGATTCAGGAGAGTTCGCCATGCCTTACGCTTGGCCAAGACCTCCCTGCTTAAGCGATCCGGCTGAGCAGGGGGCGCAGTAATCGGCTTTCGGACCTTGGGGAATTGTGACACCAACCGCAGAATGTCCTGGAGGTTCCATTCCCGTCCCATGAAGACTTCCAGCACGGTGAGGTGCTCCAAGTAGCTGAACGCCTTGCGATGCTTTCTGAAGATGCCTTGGAGCCAGTGCGGAGGAGAGTCGTTCATCTGAAGGCCCATGCTCTCGAGCCAACGTGTTGACCAAGTGGAATAAAGCTTGTCCAAGATCTGATCGTGCTTCATGTGCCGCCCCGCAGAGCATCCGTAATCAGCGGCCATGGCTGCATAGAATTGGCTCCACTGGTCAAGGGTGGGGGAAATCCCCGGAGGTATGGCGAGAAGCTCTCGAATGCGTTCGGTCATGCGGGTGTCTTCCACAGTGCATGCAGGCGGTCGTGAGGTGGTGATCAGATCGGGGGCGAGGGAGACGAAGGCATGGCGGTGAGCGGGGTGTCGTGCGAGCCGCGTAGGGGCGAGTTTGCCGTGACGCAAGCATATCTCCGCTCCACGAACTTGCCAGCAGCGCATCCAATACGGTTCCCCGTAACGTGTGATCTGCTCAATAACGCAATCCTGGCAAGCACGTAGCACGTCCGCTTGCCTGGTGCGCGAGGCGGCCACCCCAAGAAGAAGATGAACTGCGCCTCGGGTGCGTCCCCCCATGAGTTGAAGGCACTGTCGCCGGCGTTTCTCCGGCACGAATGGGGCGTAGAGGGGAAAGAGCGTGTGCCGGTATGCTAATTTTTCGACGGAGAGTTCAGCGCCTGCAGGGTAGTGGCGAGCGATTGCAGCAAGGTGGCCGGTAAGGTCACATGTGGCCACAACTCGTCGGTCATCGAAGACCTCATCCAGCAGTTCCTTGGGGCTTGTTATTCCCAGGCGTACTCCTGCTCGGGCTATTGTGCTGTAAATCAGCTCGTCGGGGTAGGGCATGGGAAAGTTGAGCACGGATATTTACCCCACCTTTCCCATCCAACCCTCGACGTTGAAGATGTAGCCGCAGCTCGATAGGCGCAAATGCATAGATTTGTCTTCACCTTGGGCGAAAACGTGGCGAATGTCGGTTGGATCAAGGGCATCCCATTCTTTTTCCGGGATGCGCTTCGTTGGCTGTCGAGGCGTATGTTCTTCCCTGTCGTTATACCATTCGAGCACTATGGGGATGAGTTTCTGGAATGACAGGGCCGGATGTTCCAGAACGGCTTGCTCAACAAGTGGGACCACTCTTGTGGGATCGCAGTCCATCGACACCAGCAGTTCGTGAAGTCTGATGGCCTGCTCGTTTCCTGCATAGGGCAAAGGTTCTGGTAATTCGACCGCTGCCTGGGATATGGCGGTGGAGAGCTCCAAAATCCGGCCATCAATACCAGGCAAAGTCAAGTCTGAGTATTCGGCGATACGCTGCGGGTCGCCAGAACGCAGGGCACCCAGCATGGGGTGTACGGGTTTGAGCTCATCGTCGTATACCGTTCTGAGCAGCTTTGGCGTGATGCGTTCCGAGCGGGTCACGATAGCCCGCAATTGGGCAAGGACGAACAGCTTGACAACAATATCAAGCACCCCTTGCGTAAGGTCGTACCAGCAGTCTCTGATCTCGTCGCTGAGTATTTCTTCCCGTTTTTTGAGCCACTGGTACTTCCAAAGCTGATTTGAGAACGCAACCCATTCGGGACTTCTCGCTGATCTGCCTCCTGGGCTTTCTCTAGTCCACGCCCTCATGGGTTCCCAGAGCAGGGCGCCAAACCCTGCACCTCGTCTGCCGGATCGCAGGTCCATCTCAAAAATGGGGCGCGCTTTTGGCGTCCCAACGAATACAACAGGAAGTCCGATTGTGTTGACCAGGGTGACAAAGAAGTTGAGCATCTTCTCGACCCCGCCCGAGCGATGACGGCTGAGATGCTGTATCTCGTCGATCACCAGAACACCTACGCCGCAGGCGTTGGCCGTTTGGCTCATCAGGGCCAGCAACGTCTCAATGCCGTGACGTTTCCGCGTGTATCTGCGCTCGAAATCCGTCTGAAGTACTCGGTCCAAGGCTCGAAAAAATTGGATGCAAAGGCTCTTGAGAGAGCCGTCGTGGGGACAGTCCACCTTGAGATAAGTGACCTGCTTGAAATTATATTGCTCGTGGTAAATGGCCTGGGGGTAAGTGGCGAGAATGCGATTGAGCGTCGAAGTCTTTCCGCTTCCAGAGCAGCCGATGAGAGACAGGCTACGTGCCGTCGATTCGGCTTGCTGAAAGCGGTAGACGTTAAGATCCCCCTGCATGACCCGTTCGTAACCGTTCTGAAGCTGAGTGTTCAAGGTGCCGTCGTTTAGGTTTCGGCCGACATACCCGCGCCGGATCATGATCGAAAGGCGCTCTTCAAGCTGCAGATGTTCACCGAGCGGTTGAAAAAAGTCGTCTAAAAGAGAAGAGACAATGTGGGCCCTCTGGCGACCGTCCCCCAAGGCATCCTTTGGGGGCAAAGGCGCGGTACCCTTCAGAGCCAGCTTGCACTGCTCCATGGTCAGCATTGGGGGGAGGGCCTCAATAAGCGGGTTGTCCCTGTAGCCCGGGATGTCGGATTTCCGGTAAAGAGCCCGGACGATGTTGGTTGGCAGTGGCATTTATTCGTCCTCGTCATAGAGCTCGTCTATGAAGCTCGGAAATTCGCAATCCTCGCCCGGCACATTATGGATATGAACTATCTTTGCTGGGTTACCCTTAGGGGACGTCTCCGGAAGGTAGAACGGAATGCGTTGCTCTTCTTTTATTGCCTGGGATTTATTGTTCCGTATGGCGCGGATTCGAGCACTGTTGCTCAGCTTCTCAGTGGTGTCTGCTTGGCGCTGAGCGGATTGAATCTTCTCTTCCACGAAACGGTCCAGACGCCTTTGTTCCCCCTCAGCCGTCATGTGTGTCGTGGCTTGGGTTTTCTTTTGTACGGCCCGAGTTTCCCATACATCCCAGAACGAGCAGCCAGAAAATTCGCGGCAGCGTGTTGTCAGTTGGCACTTCCAGACGGTGGAGCCGCCCTTTTCCGGGAATAAATAGATGCAATCCGCATTGGCAGGGTCGTAGGCTGCGTACAGACCTGTCGGTCGACAAATTCCCTTGGCTCTGTGAAGCCATCCCTGCTGCACAATTTCCGGAGAGGAGTAGTATAGACCGAAGACTGAAACTCCCAGTTCCGATATCCTTGCACTGGTCCGAGGCAGCAGGCTGATACGTAGCGCGTCTTCGGGGGCCGAGCGGAGTCTTCCCGTCCTGTGCTGTATGCCCCAGTTCCATATGGCTAACGGCGTCATAGGCAGGTCGGCAGGCATGTCTGCTGTTCGGTCGTATTTGTCCAGGGGATGGGACTGATTATGCATCAGGACCGAGGCGATGATTATTTCACGGAAATCGCGGAGTGTCAGAACGGCGTCCAGTCGATAGTCCCTTCCTCCATGTTTTTTGACCAGGGTTCCGTTCACCACGCCAGGCGCGTACGGCTTGAAGCCAGCTTGAATCGTGTTGAAATAGCGCTCAACAATACCCTTAGCGTCGCCACGATAGGGAGGGGTGTTTTCAATCCGTACCGAGAAGCTGTTTTCCAAGGCTTCAATCTGGCTGCCCAAGAGTTCTCCTCGGTCAGCAAGTATTGCGTCTGGAATTCCTGAGACTGGCCATTGCTCATGAGTAATTTCAAGACCATGCTTTTGGCACCATGCAACCTTGTCTGTCATGGCCACTGCAAGGGCCTGAATTGCCATTGCGTACGACGGTGCCCGGAATCCAATGTACAGCCCCGCAATCATGCGGCTGAATACATCGACCACAAGATAGACGACAGGGCGCCCAACAATGTTGCGCCGGTCACTATCGGACACCAGATAGATATCCGCTATGGTGGCGTCGATTTCAAATCGCGAGCCTGGGCCGGCGACATCGGCACCGGCAGTGCCAGTCAGCGGTCTGCCGTCTTTGTTGTATTCCAACGGATTCATGCGTTTTTTGACACGATCCGCTTGCCCGTATTCTCGTCTGTAGAAATGGTACATCTGCCCCTTGGTGGGCATTTCCGATTTTGGGGTGTCCGGAAACATGTTTTCATACAGATCCAAAAATCGGCGGTACGCATAAGGGAAGCCCGCCGTGGTTTCCTTCAGGTAGTGACGATCGAGGGCTATACGAAAGAGCCGCTCAGTTTGGGCGTCGATGATCGCTCCAATGCCTGGACTATGCATTCGAGGTCTGCCCAACTTGTTTTCCGCTTTTCGACTTTTCCCCCGACCGCCCGAGTTCCGATAATCCGGTAGAAGAGCGTTGGGGGTCTGCCCTCGTTGCCAATAGCGGCGAATCAGCGTGAACAAATGGCGTTTGGTCGCTTCTCCTGAATCAACTATTCGTCTCATCGCTGCTCCCCGCATTTTGGGCTCGTAGCAGCGTGGGTCGTTTATAATTGGGAGGATCAGCGCATGGTTTTTGTCGCGTTTGATTCGCGCCGTGCTTCCTTCTTCGGGCGTCAGCAATGCGAGTTTCGCGAAGGGGTCTTCCTCCCGCTTCACTGTCCCGTCCTCCAGGCCCGCCCGCAATTCCATAAGAGACACTTGCACTGGGAACGCGGAAGGATCGTCCAGGCTGATCCATGTGGCATATTCCGGTGTCAGATGCAGGATGCGATAAATCGAACCGTTGCATGCCAAGGTTTCATTCACTCGAAACATTTCGGCCTCCCGGCATGGACATGATTTTCATGGGGGCGAGGTGGGCCGCAGTAAGTTTGATGTGAGGAATTCGGATGTCGAAGATGAAAAAACGTTGGGCAAGGAGTTGCCGAATTTCCAAAAGGGATTCGCCAGGGGTCAAATGGTACGCAATGTCCAGTTTCTTGGCGAGGCTGATGACCGTCAGCTTCGGATTGCTTTGGAAGGATTCTGTGTAAAAAGACAGGCGCTCATGGAGCTCCATCGTGGGGATGTGGTCCCCCTGCGTTGGGTACAGCCATTTTATGTTGTTTATGATCCCGGCAGGCAAATCTTTTTCCGTGATGATGAACCAGGGGATATTTTGGGAAGCCCAGTACCTTCGTTCAAGTTCAAGCTTCTCAACCACTCGCGGAAATGCAAATTCGCTCTGGTACTTCGCCTGTAAGGCGAACTCCGGTTGGTCGGAATCAGATGTGCTGACACGGAAATCCGTGGTCATGTACTGAGGGACGCCGGAGACAGCGGGGTGCCGGATGCCTGCCCCTTCCGCCGCCGCGAGGGTGGCTTTGAGGGGGAGCGGGAATTGTTCTCGGATGTCCGTGGATCGAGGGTGCCACTCCAGGAAGAGGAAAACGGCAAGTTCGAGGTCGGAGAGGAGGTGATGCGTGCGTTGGGACTTGTGCCCGAAGACGCGATGCGAGCGCCCTTTGGAGGGGACGTCGCGTACCGTGAGCCAGGGCTTGTAGTCGGAACCCCGACCTGAACCACGTCCTTCCTTGATCCATCTCGCGAATTTCAGGTCCGCGTTCGTGTGCTTGTCTCTGGACATGAAAAAGCCGCTCCTGGTCGCTCGTTGAGGGAGACTTGGAACGGCTTTCGGTATACGACTTTATTTTTCAGTATACAACTTTATTTTACGGTATACGACTTTATTTTTCTCCCACAAGTCAGCGTCTGATGCGGCGTTCAGCTATTCCACGGTCACGCTTTTGGCCAGGTTGCGCGGCTGGTCCACATCCTTGCCGAGGTAGTCGGCGACCTCGTAGGCGAAGAGCTGGAGCGCGGGCAGGGCCAGGAAGGTGGCCAGGGGGCCGCTGGCGCGGGGCACGTCCCAGCGGTGGTCCACTTCGAGGTCGAGGCCCACGTTGGTCAGGGCGATGATCTCGCCGCTGCGCGCCTGGACTTCCACGAGGTTGGACTTGACCTTGGGGAAGAGGTCGTCGTCCAGCGCGATGGCGAAGGACGGGAACTTGGGGTCGATAAGCGCGATGGGGCCGTGCTTCATCTCGCCTGCGGCGTAGCCCTCGGCGTGGATGTAGGAGATTTCCTTGAGCTTGAGCGCGCCCTCCAGGGCCAGCGGGTAGTACAGGCCGCGGCCGAGGTAGAGGAAGCTGTCCGCGTCGGAATACTCGCGGGCCAGCTCAAAGGCCCTGTCGCGCAGCGCGGGCAGGGTCTTTTCCAGCAGCTCCGGCAGGGAGCGCAGGCCGTGCAGGGTGTCGCGATGTATCTTGGGATCGAGCTTCCCGGTCTTGCTGCCCCAGTGCAGGGTCAGCAGGAGCAGGGCCGTGAGCTGCGAGCACATGGCCTTGGTGGAGGCCACGCTGATTTCCGGGCCGGCCTGGGTGTAGACCACGTAGTCCGACTCGCGGGCCACGGAGGAGCCGACCACGTTGCAGAGGCCGAGCACCTTGAGGCCCTGCTGTTTGGCCAGCTTGATGCCCGCCAGGGTGTCGGCGGTTTCGCCGGACTGGGAAATGGCGATGATCAGGGTGTCCGGGTCGAGGATGGGGTCGCGGTAGCGGAACTCGGAGGCGATTTCCACCTGCACGGGGATGCGCGCCCACTGTTCCAGCAGGTACATGCCCCAGAGCCCGGCGTGGAAGGAGGTTCCGCAGGCCACGATATGGATGCGCTTGGGCGCGCCTTCCAGGCAGTCCAGCTCCGGCAGGCGCACTTCGTCCAGGTCCGTGGCCAGACGGCCGCAGAGGCAGTCCTGGATGACCTTGGGCTGTTCGAAGATCTCCTTGATCATGAAGTGCTTGTGGCCGCCTTTCTGGGCCGCCTGCACGTCCCAGGTGATGGTGTCCACCTTCTTCTCCACCGGGGAGAGGTCGCGCACGCGCATGACCTGCCAGGACGAGGCGTCGATGCGTACCAGCTCGCCGTCTTCCAGGAAGACCACGTCGCGGGTGTAGGGCAGGAAGGCCGGAATGTCCGAGGCGAGGAAGTTTTCGCCCGTGCCCACGCCGAGCACCAGCGGGCTGGAAACGCGCGCCGCATGCACCACGCCGGGGTTCTGCGCGTCGAAGACAGCGATGGCGTAGGCGCCTTCCACGCGGTTCAGCGCGCGGGAAAGCGCGGGCAGCATCTCGCCCTCTTCCTGGAGATACTTGGAAATCAGGTTCAGGAGCACTTCGGTGTCCGTCTCGGACTTGAAGGTCACGCCTTCGGCCAGCAGCTCTTTCTTGATTTCCTGGTAGTTCTCGATGATGCCGTTGTGGATCATGGCCAAGCGGCCCGTGTGGTCCACGTGGGGATGCGCGTTGGGTTCGTTGGGTTCGCCGTGGGTGGCCCAGCGGGTGTGGCCTATGCCCGAGGTGGCGTTGAAGACGTTTTCCTGCGCGAGCTTCTTGTCCAGCTCGCAGAGCTTGCCCTTGGCCTTGATGACCTTGAGCCCGTCGGTATGCAGAAATCCGACTCCGGCGGAGTCGTAGCCGCGATATTCGAGGCGGCGCAGCCCCTCAACAAGAACGGGAACGGCCGGACGGTGGCCGCAATAACCGATAATGCCGCACATGGTTCACTCCGGTTTCGTCAGCGGTTGGAAGCGCACAGGCGCTCCCGATTCATAGGGGGTCACGTGTCACAAATCAAGCCCGCCGTAAAGCGGGGAAAACGGAGCCTGGAACGAGATTCAGGGAAAAGGGGAAAAGGCGAAAGGGCTTACACTTCGGGCCGTTCGTCGCGGCCTGCCGCATCCTGGGCGATCTTTCCGCGCAGCCAATCGAGCAGCCGCGCCCCGGCCTCGCCGTCGCGGCGGGCAAAGGCCAGGTTCGCGATCTCGCGGCGCTGCTCCGCGTGGCTGTCGCGGCCCTCGGCCACGTCGCGCAGGCACTCCAGCAGGCCGTGCTGGTCGCGGGGCTTGGGGCCGGGCGTGATCCAGTCGTAGTCGAATTGCAGCTCGCGGTTTTGCGAGGTGTACAGCTCCCAGTCGTAGGGGAAGAAGATCTGCGGCTTGTCCAGCAGCAGGTGGTCCGTGAAGATGGAGGAATAGTCCGTGATCATGCAGTGGAACAGGGGCATGAGCGGATACACGTCCAGGTGGTTGGGGCAGTGCAGGATGTTTCGGAAGGCGAAGCCTTTGTAGAAATTGCTGAAGCTGTGCATCTTGACCACCAGGGCCGCGTTCAGCCGCTCCAGTTCGGCGTCCAGCCCGGGCAGGTCCAGGGCTCCCTGGCTGATGAAATCGCCGCCGCCGTCCCGGAAGGTGGGCACGAACAGGCCCACGGTGCGCTCCTTGGCCAGCCTGCGCACGGTTCCGTAAAGCTGCGGGTCCGAGGCGACCATGTCCTGGCGCGTGGGCGGGCGGAAGAACACGTCGTTGCGCGGGTAGCCCGCCTCCACGATCTCCTTCGCGCCGAAGGAGGTGGCAAAGAGGTTCTCGGTGTAGAAGGGCGAGGTGGAAAGCACGGCGTCGTATCCCGAATACATGCGCCGGAGATAGTCGCGGCGTTCGTCCGTGAGCCCGATGCCGGATTCCGCTTCCAGGTAGCCGATCTTCTTGAAGCCCACCCCGTGCCAGAGCTGCACGATGCGCGCGCCGTCCACCAGCGGGGCGATGGGCGAATCCTTGTAGTGGAAGTCGTCGGCCACGAGGGTTCCGGCCGAGGCGGCCCGGCGCACGGAGTCGCCTTCCGGAAACAGTTCGCAGGGCAGTCCGGCGGCTCGCAGTTCGCGGTGCACGGCGGGGTTCAGGGTCAGGAAGAAGCAGTCCAGCTCCGGCGCGTGGGCGCGGCAGTGCAGATAGAAATACTTGGCGTTGCCGCCGAAAAGTCCGCTGCCCCGGCCGATCACGGCCACGGTGCGTGGCTGTTTGGGCGTCAGCGCGCGGATGCGCGCGAGCATGGCCAATGTCTTCTGGTCGATGTCCATGGCGTTTTCGGGCCGCTACAGGGTTGCCGACTTGCGGCGGACGTCCACGACCGTGCCGGAAAAGTCCGCGAACAGGGTCTTGATGGTCGCTTCGGCCACCTCGCGCGCCGTGAGCAGCGATTCGGGCGGCTCCGGCCCGAAGTTTTCCACGCGCATGGGCGTGGCCGTGCGTTCCGGGTTGATGGCGTTGATGCGCACGCCCTGGGGCGCGGTTTCCTCGGCGATGCCCTGCACGAGGTTGACGATGGCGGCCTTGGTCGAGGAATAGACCGAATACAGGCTCCGGCCCCGCGTGAACGAGCTGGAGGTGAACAGGCAGATGCCGCCGCGCGTGGCTTCCAGGTGGGGCAGGGCCGCCCGGACCACGTTGATGGAGCCGAGATAGTTCACGGCGATCTCGCGTTCGATGTCCGCGGGGTCGCGGTCCGCGAGCCGCCCGGAGCGGAGCACGCCCGCGGTGTTGACCACGGCGTCGATGCGGCCCTCGGCCTGGAGCACTCCGGCAAGGGCGCGTTCCACGGCTTCGGCGTCGGACACGTCGCAGCCCGTGGATGCGGCAAAGCCGTGCATGCGGCCCCCGTATTCCCGGCCCAGAAACATCAGCGCCTCGCCGATGCCCTTGGTGGCGCCGAACACGGCCACGACCTTGTCCTGGACGCGGCGCAGGGGCGGGCCGTCCTCCAGCGTCGAGGAATTGACCTGGAAGATCTTGTCCGCGAGGAAGAGGTCTTCGGGATAGGTGATCTTGATGTTCTTTTCCTCGCCGCGCACCACGTAGATGTCGCCGAGGTTGTAGTTCAGGATCAGCTTGCAGTCGTCCGTGACCTCGCAGTGCGGGTCGCCGTGGGAAAGCTCGTGGGCCTTCTTGAGCACGGCGGCGCGGAAGCCCTGGGGGGTCTGGCCCCGGCGCAGGGCCGAGCGGTCCGGAATGTCGCGGATGAAGTCCTCGCCGTCCACGGAAACGATGGTGTCCACGGCGGGCACGGCCACGTCCACGGCCGCGTGGCGGCCCAGGGCGTCGATGGTCTCGGAGATGATCCTGCGGGTGACGAAGGGGCGCACCGCGTCGTGCATGAGCAGGTTGGCGTTCGGAAGCCTGTCCGAGGGCACGGCGCAGATGCCCGCCCAGGAGCTGTCCTTGCGCGTGGCTCCGCCGTTGAGCAGCTTGGTGACCTTGGGCACGGGATTCTTGAGCAGCAGCTCTTCCAGGTAGAGGCGGTCCTTGGCCGAGACCACGATGAAGATCTCGTGGATTTGCGGGTGGGCCTGGAACACGGCCAGGGTGTGCTCGATGACGGTCCTGCCCGCGAGCTTGAGGAACTGCTTGGGGGTGGAAAAGCCCATGCGCTCGCCGCTGCCCGCGGCGAGGATCACGGCGTAGTTGGTCGTGCCGTTGTTGCTGGTCGAGGTGCTCATGCGCGGCCTCCGGCGACCCTGGCGGACTTCCGGGCGCGAGGACGCGCAGGGAAGCCGGGCAGGGCGGAGCGGTAAGATTGACGTTCAGGCGCCCCGGAGGGCGTCAAAAACATGCCTTGGGCCGCGCTGGATTCCGGTCCGGCGGATTGCCGAGGCGGGCGTCGCCGCCGCAGCCCCGCCGAAAAGCCCCGTGAACAGGGCGCGGAGCAAGGGGAGCGGCGGAAACGGCCTGGAAGCCGTCCGGAGCGGGCAAGGCGGCCTTGCCTACTTCGCGGGAGATCGATGCAAATCCCGCGCCGGATTCGGGGGCAGGGCGGTCCGCGCTCAGTCGCCGAGCCTGGCCAGGAACGCGGGCCAGGCCTCGCGCAGCCGGGCCAGGGCCTTGCCGCGATGCGAGCGGGCGTTCTTGACCTCCGGAGCCATTTCCGCGGCGGTCATGCCCAGTTCCGGGTCGAAAAAGATCGGGTCGTAGCCGAAGCCGCTCTTGCCCTGGTAGCCGCGTACGATGACGCCTTCCCAGGCGTCCTGGGCGTGGATGGCCTCGCCCGTGGGCGCGGCCGCGTACATGCAGCAGATGAACCGGGCCGTGCGCTTTTCGTCGGGCACGTCGCGCAGCCGCTCCAGCAGCTTGGCGTTGTTCGCGTCGGAGTCGCCGTGCTCGCCCGCATAGCGGGCCGAGTAGACGCCGGGAGCGCCGTCCAGCGCGTCCACGGCCAGGCCGGAATCGTCGGCCACGGCCACGAGCCCTGTGGCCTCGGCCACGGCCACGGCCTTGATGCGGGCGTTTTCCAGGAAGGTGTCCCCGGTTTCGGGGATGTCCGCGATTTCGGGATATTGGTCCAGGCCCCTGACCTCCACGCCGAGGTCGGCGAGCAGGGCCGAGAATTCGCGGATCTTGCCTTGGTTGCGGGTCGCCAGAACAACAGCGCGCAAGGGGCCTCCTTGGTTGCGATTACGCGTCGGAAAGGACGGGTGGAATGGGGAGGTGTTACTCGTTCGATTCGCTTTGCGCAACCGCGAGCACGGGCGGCAGGAGCAGGCTCACGCGCGTTCCCTCGCCCTCGCGGCTGGCCAGGTGCACGTCGCCGCCGAGGTCGTCCATGATCTTGCGGATCATGGCCAGGCCGAGGCCCGCGCCCTTGCCCTTGGTGCTGAAGAAGGGGCTGAACACGCGGTCGCGGATGTCCACGGGAATTCCCGGCCCGGTGTCCGCGACCTCCAGGGCCACGAATTCGCCGCGCATGGTGGTGGCGATGCGCATGGCTCCGCCCTGGGGCATGGCCTCCAGCGCGTTCTTGATCAGATTGATCAGGCACTGCTTGATCAGCTCCGGGTCGGCCTGGGCCCTGGGCAGGCTCTCGGAGCAGTCCAGGGCGGTATCCACATGCTGGGAGCGCGCCGCGATGCTCATGAACTCCAGGGTGTCGCGGGCCACTTCGTTGAGGTCGCACTGGCCCTCGCGCTGTTCCATGGGCCGGGTGAAGTTCAGGATGCTCTTGAGGATTTCGTCCAGCCTGCGGGATTCGGCCAGGATGATGTCCAGCTTTTCGTGCGCGCCGTGGTCCAGATTCTCGGTGCGCAGCAGGGAGTTGGCGAAGCCGGAGATGGCGAAGAGCGGATTGCGGATCTCGTGGGCGATGTACGTGGAAAGCTCGCCGATGGAGGCCAGCTTTTCGGACTGCTGAAGCCTGTTTTCGATCTCGGTGCGGCTGGTGATGTCGCGGCGGATGGCCACCACGCGGGCGAGCCGCCCGTTTTCATGGATGGGGTAGGTGTAGAGGCGGTAGTAGTGCATGCGCCCGAAGGGGTCCACGCTGGTGCCGAGCGCCTCGGAAGGCTCGCCCGTGCGCAGGGTGCTCTCGAAGGGGTTTTCGCACTCGCCGCAGCCGCGCGGCGGGCGCAGCTCCATGTGCTCGAAAATTTCGTCCAGCCGCCTGCCCACCAGCTCCCTCCGCTCCAGGCCGGTGCGCTGGATCACGGAATTGTTCGCACCGAGCACGAGTCCGTCCGTGTCCAGAAAGAGGATGTCCTCCTGGAGCTGGTCGATGACGGTCTTGAGCATGGACTGGGTGGCCGTGAGATCCACCTGGCAGGCTTTCCACATCTCCTCCGTGGAGAGCAGATGGAGAAAGAAGCTGGCCGCGGCGCGCTCCACGAGGATGACGTGGGGCGGAAGCAGCTCCCGCAGTTCCTTGATCTGCTTGGGCACGCCGCTGGTTTCCACCACGAGGTTGATCTCCGGATGCATGTAGAGCATGTCCCGGAAGTTGGGGAACACGGGAAGGTCGAGCAGGGGCTTGTCCGCGTTGTCCTGTCCGTCGGGCAGGGCGGCGGCCACGAGGGTGACGCGGGAAAAGGCGCCCGGCCCCAGCGCGCTGCCGAACTGCTCCCAAAAGGCCCCCAGGGAACTCCGGTCGCCAACGATCCCCACCAGGTAGGGTGTTTCGGAAATGATGGATCCCAACTCGTTCATGTGCGCCTCCCGCAGCAGGGAGCACCCACTATACCCCAAGGGCACAGGAGTGCAAGCCGGGAATGGCAAAAGGGCCGGGCTTTTCACCCGCACGGCTTTGGAGTAGACGTGGGGGCATGAACAGCGAAACCCTGAAAGTGCATGCGGTAAGTCTCGGCTGCCCCAAGAACCGGGTGGACACGGAGCGGCTTCTCGGCAGTCTCGGCCCGGCCGTGGTTCCGGCGGGCAATCCGGAATTCGCCGACCTGGTGCTCATCAATACCTGCGGATTCATCCGCCCGGCCGTGGAGGAGTCCGTGGACGCCATCCTGGCCGTGCAGGAAAACATCGCGGACCTGGACCCGCGCCCCGTGCTGGCCGTGGCGGGCTGCCTCGTCAGCCGCTACGGCGAGGAGCTGATGCGCGAGATGCCCGAGGTGGACATCTGGCTGAACACCCGCGAGCTCGACCGCTGGCCCGACCTCGTGCGCGAGGCCCTGGCCCGCGAGGCCGACCCGGACATGCCGCGCCGGCTCTCCACAGGCCCGGCCTACGCCTACCTCAAGGTCGGCGAGGGCTGCTCCCACAACTGCGCCTTCTGCACCATTCCCTCCATCCGGGGGCCGCACGTCAGCTTCGGACTGGAGAGCCTGGTCATGGAGGCCGAGGATCTCGTGGAGCAGGGCGTGCCGGAGCTGGTGCTCGTGGGCCAGGACGTGACCGCCTACGGCAGCGACCTGCCCGCACGGCTGCAATGGGATCTGCGCGCCCTGGTGGACCGCCTCCTGCCCATCCAGGGCCTGGAGTGGCTGCGGCTGATGTATCTCTACCCCGCGGGGCTCACGGACGAGCTGCTCGCCTTCCTGGCCTCGGCGGGCCGCCCGCTGCTGCCGTATTTCGACATCCCGCTCCAGCACGCCCACCCGGACGTGCTCAAGAGCATGGGCCGCCCCTTCGCGCGCGACCCGCGCCGCGTCATCGACCGGGTCCGCAAGCATTTCGACGCCCCGGCCCTGCGCACGAGCATCATCGTGGGCTATCCGGGCGAGACGGACGCGCACTTCGACGCGCTCTGCGATTTCGTGCGCGAGACGCGCTTCACGCATCTGGGCGTCTTCGCCTACGAGGCCGAGGAAGGCACTCCCGCTGCGGAACTGCCGAACCCCGTGCCCGAAGGGGTCATGGAGGCGCGCCGCGAGGAGCTGATGCGCATCCAGGCCGGGATCAGCGAGGAGAATCTCCAGCAATACGTTGGCGAGAGCATCGACGTGCTCGTGGAGGCGCCGCACGAGGATTGGCCGGGACTGTACACGGGCCGGGCCTGGTTCCAGGCTCCGGAGGTGGACGGCGTGGTCTACGTCAGCGCCGAGCCGGGCGACGTGTTCCTGCCGGGCCGCATCGTCAAGGCCGAGGTCCAGGAGGCCAAGACCTATGATCTGGTGGCCCTGATCTAGAACGCCTCGGCCGGAAAGCCGCATTCGATCAAGCCGCGAACGTGAGGAAGCGGCCCCGGTTCCCGCCAGAACCTGGGCCGCTTCCTGCGTGTGGGTGGGAGATTGTTTCGTTAGCGGCGGATGCGGCTGCGCAGGCCCACGAGGCCGAGCAGGCCGGAACCGAGCAGCCAGACCGCGCCGGGGATGGGGGTGGCCGAGGTGCTCACGCCCGTGGCGCTGGAGCCGTCCGAAAGGCTCTGGACATGCAGGCCCACGCGCACGTCGCCGGAACCGAGCGCCGCGAGCAGGCTGGCGTAGTCCGTGCCGCCGAGCGCCCAGGAAATGCTCACGTATTCGCCGCTGCCCACGCCGTTGCCGCTCACGCCGCCCTTCTTGTCCGGGCTGATGCCGAAGTCGGCGTAGA
Source organism: Paucidesulfovibrio longus DSM 6739 (assembly GCF_000420485.1). NCBI lineage: Bacteria > Pseudomonadati > Thermodesulfobacteriota > Desulfovibrionia > Desulfovibrionales > Desulfovibrionaceae > Paucidesulfovibrio > Paucidesulfovibrio longus. Next base: position 54,450 of record NZ_ATVA01000012.1, read on the forward strand.
ACGGATTGGAAAGGGTGGCCGCGCCGGGCATGTTCGAAGGAGTGGCCGCGAACCAGTTGCCGCTGTTGTCCGTGTAGTCCACGCCCGCGAGGCTGTCGTCGATGCTCGCCGGATTCGAGAACAGGGACGCCAGGGAGCCCCAGTCGAAATAGATGGCCGTGATGGAACCGGAGTCCGTCCCGCTGTTGCTCAGGGTGAAGGTGGCCAGGCCGCCCGCGCCCTGGCTCACGTCCAGGCTGATGGCGTCCGTGGGGAACAGGCCTTCCACGGCCTGGAACCCGAAGGTGGCGGCCCTGGCCTGGCCCGCGAACAGAACCAGCGCCGCGACAAGGGCGGCAGTGGCGAGGATGCGGACAAAACCCTGGTCCAGATCCATCGTCGAGACCTGGGCCGTGTCGTTCATGGCGATGTTGCGGTTCGTTCTGGCGGTCATGGCGGTTCCCTCCGGTTTTTTTCGATCTTCGCCTACAGCATAGGGATCGGGAGGGCGGAAAAGAATCGAGCGAAAGTATGATTTCAACCTGTTGGCTGAAACATGTTCCCGCAAGACCGCAACTGTCCGCAAACGCTGGCGATGTCGTCGCGGCAGGGATGGCGCTTCCATAGAGGGCGTCGATGCGCGGTCAGTAAATAGTATGAGCCGGAGCAATGGATTGAAGCGAACTCCGGGCCAGGCACTTTTTTCCGCCTGGAGGGAGGTTGCAGGGGCCGTGCCGGGGAGACGCGGCGTTGACGGGAGGGGGAATCCGTTCCTTTCCAGCGGCTGCCGTCAGGATGGTCCTCTCAACGGGATGGGAGCGGAAGGATGGAAGTCGTCGGGGGGGATGCGGGAACCGGGCGCGCTGTTATTCTCCGCCCAGCTCGGCCTGCCGCGCCTCGGCCTCTTCCCAGCGGGCAAAGGCGGTTTCCAGCTCCGCCTCCAGCGCGGCCAGCCCGTCCTGGGCCTGGGTGATTTCCTGCGCAGGGCGCTTGTAGAACTCCGGCGAGGACATCTCGGCGTGGGCGGCCTCGATGCGCGCTTCCAATTCCTCGATGCGTCCGGGCAGGGCAGCCAGCTCCTCGGCCAGGGCGACCTTTTCGCGCTGTTCCTTGAAGCTCAGCTTGCGCGGCTTGCCCTCGCTCTTGGCTTTGTCCGCGTCCGCAGCGGTCTTTGCCGCGGCCTTGGCCTCGGCCTTTGCGGCCTTGGCCTTTTCCGCTTCGGGCTGGGGCCGCTGGCGCAGCCAGTCGTCGTAGCCGCCCACATATTCGGCCACGCGGCCTTCGCCTTCGAGGGCCAGGGTGCTGGTGACGACGTTGTTCAGGAAGGCGCGGTCGTGGCTGACGATGATCACGGTGCCCTGGAATTCCAGGAGCCGGTCTTCCAGCAGCTCCAGGGTTTCGGCGTCCAGGTCGTTGGTGGGTTCGTCCATGACCAGCAGGTTGGCGGGCCGGGTGAAGAGCCGGGCCAGGAGCAGACGGTTGCGCTCGCCGCCGGAGAGCAGCCGCACCGGGCAGTTGGCGCGGTCCGGCTCGAAGAGAAAGCTTTTCAGATAGCCCATGACGTGCTTCCGGTTCTCGCCGATGGTCACGAAGTCGTTGCCGTCGGCCACGCTGTCGCGCACGGTCTTGTCCGGGTCCAGCTCCTCGCGGTGCTGGTCGAAGTAGGCGATTTCCAGGCCGGTGCCCAGGCGCACGCTGCCGGAAGTGGGCGCGAGCTTGCCCAGCAGCACCTGGATCAGCGTGGTCTTGCCCGCGCCGTTGGGACCGATGAGGCCCACCCGGTCGCCGCGCATGATCGAGGTGGTCAGGTGGGCGAACACGGGCTTTTCGCCCCAGGAGAAGGAAACATCCTCGGCCCTGGCCACGACCTTGCCGGACCGCCCGGCCTCCTGAACCTGGATGTCGGCCTTGCCCAGGCGCTCGCGGCGCTGGCTGCGTTCGCGCCGGAGCTGTTCCAGCGCGCGCACCCGGCCTTCGTTGCGCGTGCGGCGGGCCTTGATGCCTTGCCGGATCCAGGCTTCCTCGCGGGCGAGCTTCTTGTCGAACTCGGCCTGCTGCTTCTCCTCGATCTCCAGGAGCGCGTCGCGTCGCTCCAGAAACGTGTCGTAGTCGCAGGTCCAGTCCGCGAGACGGCCCCGGTCCAGTTCGATGATCCGCGAGGCCACGCGGCGCAGAAACATGCGGTCGTGGGTGATGAAGACGAGCGTGCGCACGTGGCGGAGCAGGAACTGCTCCAGCCAGGCGATGGATTCGATGTCCAGGTGGTTGGTGGGCTCGTCCAGCAGGAGCACGTCCGGCGCGCCCGCAAGGCAGCGCGCCAGCAGCGTGCGGCGCTTGAGCCCGCCGGAAAGCGTCTCGAAGCGCGGGGCCGGGTCCAGGCTCAGGCGCGAGAGCACCGCGTCCACCGTGGAAAGGGCCTCCCAGCCGCCGAGCCGTTCCAGCCTGGATTCGATTTCCGGCAGCCGGGCCAGGGCGGTTTCGCGTTCCAGCTCTCCGGCGTCCGGGTCCGCGATGCGTTCGCTGGCGGCGTGGTGGTCGGCCAGTGCCCGGCCCAGCTCGCCCAGGCCGCCCGTGACCACCTCGTACACCGAGCCGGTGACGTTTTCCGGCACCTTCTGGGAAAGCCGGGCCACGCTCACGCCCTGGGAGCGGACGATCTCGCCGCTGTCCGGGGTCAGGTCGCCGGAGAGCAGCCGCAGCAGGGTGGACTTGCCCTGGCCGTTGCGGCCAACGATGCAGACCCGCTGCCCTTCCTCGATCTGGAAGGAGACGTTGTCGAGGAGCAGGGGGCCGCCGAAGGAGATGCCGAGATTCTTTGCGCTAAGCAATGCCATGTGCGTGTCCTATAGCGGCCCGCAGCCGCGGTCAAGGCTCGTCCGGAGCGAGTCTGCGGAGAGATGCGGCGCAGCCTCCCATGCAGGACGAAAGATGCTGGTGACATGCAGTCCGCATGATGCTACTCGTTTTGCATTTGCATCGACTCCGTTGCGTGCGAAGCGGACGCAGCTCTTCCGAACAAAGGAGAAAAAGCATGAGCCTTACCGAGTTGAACCCGAATTGGCTCCCTCCCGAAGCCGACAATCCTGATTTGCAGCCCGCATGGTACTATTGGCGTTCGTTTCAGGGCGTTGCCGCCTACACGCTGGAAGAACAGCAGGAGCTGAACAGAAAACGGTTTGCGGACATAGACAAGGAAAGCAGGCTTTTTTACTACATGCTCGGTGCGCTGACGCAATACGTGTCCCTGCGCCTGCTCGAAGCCGGCGAGCTGCACGATGCAATGGAAATCAACACGAAGGTGATCGATGCGCGCTTCAAGCTGGCGGACGTTCCCGTGCTCGGCGCCGCTGGTCCGAAGCTGCTGAGCATTTTGGATTCGCGCTCCGTTTCCGCGGAATGCCGCAAGGCTTCGGACGAGTTCGCGCAGCTGTGCCGCCAGCTCGTGGCCAAGGCGCAGAGCATGCCCGCTCCGAGCGCGGCGGCGACCTCCCCGGCCGCGCCGGGAAATGGTCCGGCCACAGGGGCGCGGCGGCAGGTGCGGCAGTCGGCCACGCCGTATCCCGAATCTCAAGCCTCGCCTGCCGCCCCGCGCAGAACGCCGGGAAAACGGTGGTGGGAATTCTGGAAGTGAAGTGCGCGCCCGCAAGGTCGCGTGAACGCAGGAATGCGAAAAAAAAGGCCGGGAAGCGTCGCTCCCGGCCTTGATGCGTTCGCGCAATGCGCGCGGCGCTACTTCGGCTCGATGCACTCCAGCCCGCCCATGTACGGGCGCAGCGCCTCCGGGATCACGACGGAGCCGTCGGCCTGCTGGTAGTTCTCCAGCACGGCCACCAAAGTGCGGCCCACGGCCAGACCCGATCCGTTCAGGGTGTGCACGTAGGCTTTTTTCTTGGAGTCCTTGGGCTGGAACTTGATGTTCGCGCGTCGGGCCTGGAAATCCTCGGTGTTCGAGCAGGAGGAGATTTCTCGGTATTTGTCCTGGCCGGGCAGCCAGACTTCCAGGTCGTAGGTCTTGGTGGCGGAGAAGCCCATGTCCCCGGTGCAGAGGGTGATGACCCGGTAGGGCAGGTTCAGCCGTTCCAGGAGGCTTCCGGCCTGGGCGGTCATTTTTTCCAGCACCTCGTAGGAATTGTCCGGGTGCGCGAAATAGACCATCTCGACCTTGTGGAACTGGTGCTGGCGGATCAGGCCCTTGGTGTCCTTGCCGTAGGAGCCGGCCTCGGAACGGAAGCAGGGGGTCCAGGCGCAAAAGCCCCTGGGCAGGTCGGCCTCGTCCATGACCTCGCCCGCGTAGAGGTTGGTCAGGGGCACTTCGGCCGTGGGGATGAGGTAGAAATCCTTGAAGTCCACGCGGAAGAGGTCTTCCTCGAACTTGGGCAGCTGGCCCGTGCCCTGCATGGTGGCGCGGTTGACCATGAACGGCGGCACCGCCTCGATCAGGCCGTTCTCGGTCACGTGCACGTCGAGCATCCACATGGCCAGGGCGCGCTCCAGCCGGGCGAGGGAGCCGTAGGTCACGGCGAAGCGCGCTCCGGCGAGCTTGGCGGCGCGCTCGAAGTCGAGCAGGCCCAGGTCCGCGCCCAGCTCCCAGTGTTCCTTGATGGGAAAGTCGAAGGCGCGGGGCGTGCCCCAGCGGCGCACTTCCGGATTGTCTTCCTCGCTCGCGCCCAGCGGGGTGGACTCGTGGGGAATGTTCGGGCAGGTCAGCAGCCACTGGGTTTCCAGTTCCTCGACCTCGGCCAGGGCCGCGTCCAGTTCCTTGATGCGCTCGCCCACGGCGGACATGCTCGCGATGAGTTCGGAGGCGTCTTCCTTGGCGCGCTTCTTCTGGGCGACCTCGGCGGAGGTCTGGTTGCGCTCGGCCTTGAGCGTCTCCACGTCCTGGGTCAGGGCGCGGCGCTTCTCGTCCAGGGAGGCGAATTCCTGGACGTCGAGCTTGGCGTTGCGCCGTTTGAGCGCCTCGCGCACGGTGTCCAGGTTGTTGCGAACAAATTTCAGGTCCAGCATGGTCCACTCCTCGATATTCGTCGTTCCCCGCAGCAACTACCGGATTTCGCTCCGGCTGGCAAAGGGGAAGCCGGGGCGGAGGGCGAGCCGGGAATCAGATTTTCGCAATCAGGGGTCGATGCCCGCGTCCTTGTTGGCGACGCGGACCCGGAGCAGCACGAGAAAGCCCACGGTCAGCCCCAGGCCGGGCAGGCTGCTCGCCCAGAACGCCAGCAGCACCAGGATCGAGCCGAGCGTCAGGTAGACCGCCCCGATCCGCTTGCGCCGGTTCCAGGGGCTGTTGATCCAGACGACTTCGGCCCGGATCATGCGCCAGACCAGCCTGGCCGCCCAGGTGTTTTCCGGAAACGGCGGAAGATGAAAGTCCAGCGCGCCCGCGAGGATCAGCCCCGCTCCGGCCCAGGCTTCCACAGCGCCGCGCTGCCAGAACGCCAGCAGCAGCAGAAGTCCGCCCAGGGCCTGGACCAGCCAGTTCCAGGGGATCTGATGCCGCCGCCACACGGTGCTCCAGACGTTCGCATGCTGCTTCATGAAGGAATTTGTAGGCTCGGCTGACTTCAATTGCAACACCGGGGCAGGGTTGGTATGATGTCGCCAAGGCGAGGTGCAAGATGAATGTCGACCTGATGGAAACGGTCGCCGAAGTCGGCGACACTTTGCGCGAAAAGCGCTGGAAACTGGCCACTGCCGAGTCCTGCACGGGCGGGCTCGTGGCGGCCGCCTGCACGAGCGTGCCGGGCAGCTCGGACTGGTTCGCCGGTTCCGTGGTGGCCTATTCGAATAACGTCAAGATGGCCCTGCTCGGCGTTGCGGGAGACCTGCTCACCCGCGTGGGCGCGGTCAGCGAGGAAGTGGTCACGATCATGGCCCCGGCGGTCATGCGCACGGTGGGTGCGCACGTCTCCATCGCGGTGTCCGGCATTGCCGGGCCGGACGGTGGCACGGAGGACAAGCCCGTGGGCACGGTCTGGATGGCCTGGGCCAACCAGGAAGGCGAGCTGCGGACCGAACTGTTCCACTTCGAGGGCGACAGGGAACAGGTGCGCGAGCAAGCCGTGGTCGCGGCCCTGGAAGGGCTGCGCTCCTTCCTGCGCTAGGTTCGCCGCCGCAAGGCCGGACAGAGCGAATCCGACAGGACCGGGCCTTCGACGCGCATGCCGCGTTTCGGGTCCGGTTTTTTTCGTGTCCGAAAACCCCCGAGCCGAAGGAGGCTGCCATGACCGATCAGACCGCCGTGTTCAGATTGTTCGCGGGCGTGCCCCTGTCCGACGAATGCAAAGCCGTCTCCGCGGAGCTGCTGCAAAGGCTGCGCGAGCCGGGCGGGCCGCTGCGGGGGGCGCGCGTTTCCTGCCCGCCGCCGGAAAAACAGCACCTGACCCTGAAATTTCTCGGCGACACGCCGGGCGGCCGGATCGAATCCGTGCTCGCGGTCCTGGGCGCGGTCGATTTCACGCCCTTTGCCCTCTCCCTGGCCGATGCCGGATTTTTTCCGGACATGACCCGGCCCCGCGTGCTCTGGGCGGGAGTCGCCCAGGGGGCCGCACGCCTGGCGGCCCTGGCCGCGCGCGTCAACGAGGCTCTCGCGCCGTTGGGCTTCGCCCCGGAAAAAAGGCCCTACCGAGCGCATCTGACCCTGGGGCGCGTGCGCGAGCAGGGAACCGCGGACTGGGCCGAGACGCGGCGCATGGTGGCGGAATGCGCCTGGCCGGAAATGCTGGTGTCGCGTTTCGTGCTCTGGAAGTCCGAGCTGGGACCGGGCGGGCCGGTTTATACGCCTTTGTTGGAATGTCCGGCTGAGGGAACATCGCGCAAAGTAGCATTGTGAGGACGTCATGGAAACGCAAGAATATTGGGGTAGTCAAGCGGACCTAATGGTAGAAAATGTGTTCAATGCTTATGTGGGGAAGCAAGTAGAATTTCTTAATACCGGGAGTGCTAAGTGTATTGTTCCATTGGAGGATGAATTTTGTTTATTTCTCGTTGCCGGATTGATTACTTATCTTAATGCTGGAAAGATAAGTTACATATATTTCAGAATGCTTGCTCTGGTGCAGGATAGCAACACTATGCTGAATTACGCAGGCTTTTTGTTTGCCTTGAACGGGTCGCGAGGATTTGAAGTGCTTAACGAGTTGTTTAATGAGGTTGGGGTCAACCTTGATCAGGATTGTCAAAACTCATATGTTGATATCGATAAATTCTCTGTTGAAGAGCTGTTTTCGAGACTGGAAGATTTGTTGTCCGCATGTTTGAAAATGGATAAAGCCGACATCATGGTTCAGTGGGAAGGCGAAACGAATAGCTAAAAATCATTCAGCGAAAGGGGGGGGCACCATGCCGTCTCGTGGCCGAATTACAGTTTTTATTGAGCAAAGCAAGCCCGTGTCGGCGTCTTCAAGGACAATGACGGCCCTGCCCAGGCTATCGAGTGTGGTCAAACAAACTGAAATCGATACCGATTCTGTTAAAGACGTTATTGAATCGTTTCTGGAAATGTTGAATTCAATTCAAGAAGAAGGAGGATACGAGGTACAAAGTCTCGAGTGTGCCATCGGTGTATCTGTGGAGGGGAAGGTCGGTATCTTGTCTGCGTCCGGAGGCATAGAAGCCAATAATACAGTCCGAGTGACATTTTCAAAAAAATGAACATGTTAAGTTTCTCTGAGGAAGACATCCGGGAGATACTGCGAGAAAATATGGATTTTTCCGCAGTACAGGATGGAGACAAATTGATAGAAGGAGATAATTATAAACAGTTTCTATTGAATGCTGATGTGCTAGATAGTTTTTTACTGCGTTCAAGGGATGTTCTTTCAGATTTTGATGATTGGAATGTCCATGTTAATTCCATGCCTATGGTTGATCGTGTACAGGTTCTGGGGTTATTTTGTTTTTCTAATGACCCGAATGCTCTTACACAAAAAATTGACGATGGACGTTATTACTTCTGCATCAATAGTGGATTGATGTATTTTGTCGAAGGCGTGTTTGAAATCTTTATGGGTGATTTGTATTTAGATTCTAGAAGTGAAGTGAACGAAGCTATTGTGCATGCAGGTATATTTGCGAAATTTTATGAACACATCGAGACGGTGCTAAACGCACAGAGAAAGCGGCTTTTACGAATTGACAATTCAATGAAAAGTAGAAGCAAATTGTCTGCGGCGAAAGCAATAATTTATGATTTTATGATTTGTCATGAGCTTGGACATATTGCACTTGGGCATTGTGAGAATACGTTGAAGATTTCTGGCGTCGGGGCGAGTTGTAGCCTTATCGAACAGAGAGTGGCTTGCGAATTTGATGCTGACATCTACGCAGTATTGCAAATATTTAAAGATGTTATTGCCAGTAAAAGATTTGAACTGTTGTTTTTTATGCGCGCAGTGTTGAAAATATTCTTTTTCTCCTACGAAAGGCTATATGCTGCAAGCATGTCATATTCACAAACGGATATTGTTGCATTCCATCCTGAATGTGCAGAGCGGTTTGCTATAGTGGAAAAATTGCTGATTGGCCTCTATACTCTCATGTTTGGGGAGCACGAGATTGATTCTGATGTTGGCTTTTGGGCTAACGAGGAGCGGCTGTTTAAGAGTGTTTCGAAGCTCTGCAACGTATAAGCGAAACTGTTTCCGGGCCGCAATGCCGCACCGCGCATGAAAAAAGCCGCCCCTCCCCATTCGGAGCGGCGGCCTTTTCTTGCCATCGAGGGCGGGGGGGCCCGCTAAACCAGGTAATCCCCCCGGTTGAACTTGAACTGCTCGGTTCGCGTGAGCACATCGAGTTCGTTGACGATGCTTTGCAGTCCCGGCTGGTTCTTGGCGACGTCCTTGAGTCCGTCCACCTGTCCCTGCATGTCCTGGAGCGCGGCGTGGGCCTCGCGCAGCCCGCTGCCGTCCGGAGCCACTCCGCGCAGCTTGGCCGCGTAGTCCTCGACCCGGTCGAGCACGTCGTCCACCTTGGCGGCGGCCTGCTCGGTGTCCACGGACTGAACCTGCTGCACGGCCTGGACGTTCAGGAGCGGATTGACGCCCGCAAGCGGGGCGAGGGACATGACCCCGGAAGCCGAAGAGGCTTCCCCGGTCTTGGCCACCTCCTGTCCGAGCACGTCGCCGAACGCCTTGGTGGTCTGCTTGGCCTTGTCCGCCTGCTGCTGTTGCTGCGATTGGCGGACGCCCTCGATCTGATCAGGATGGATCTTCATTCTCGTACTCCTATCCTGGGGTTTGCTCACAATCTGCAAGGAGTTTGCCAAGATGTTAATTTATGTTAACACACTGTTCTCGTTGCATATTGCTGAAAAGGCAGCGGCATTTTTTGCCGCCTGCGCGCCCCAGGCGTTATCGAAGAATACGCCATCGTGCCGCAGGGCGCAAATGGTGCGGCGTCGGCGGCGGTCCGGGCAGCGTCCCGCCGAATTTGACGGCGGAAAATCATGGCCGTCCGGTTTGGGTTGTGGTACGAATAAAAATAAGCATTGGAACATGTTGCATCTAGGAGGAAAGCCATGCCCGATATCAAGAAGATTCTCTGTGCGGTGGATTTTTCCGAGCACAGCGGCAATGTGGCCGCCTATGCCCGCACCCTGGCCGAGGCCTTTGATGCGGACATCGTCTGCATCTACGTGGCTCCGAGCCTGAGCCAGTACGTGGGATTCAAGGTTCCCGCCAGCTCCATCGACGAGTTCGTGGGCGAGATCGTTTCCGGGGCCGAATCCACCATGGAGGAATTCCTCGGCAAGCACTTCTCCGGGCTGAACGCCGCGGGCAAGGTCGCCACGGGCTACGCCGCCGAAGAGGTGCTGCAGTACGCCCTGGAGGAGAAGGTGGACATGATCGTCATGGGCACCCACGGCCGCAAGGGCATCGACCGCATTCTTTTCGGCTCGGTGGCCGAGAAGGTCGTCAAGTCCGCCAAGTGCCCGGTGGTCACGGTCCGGCCCAGCCTGGCCGTTGCCTAGCGGCTCCGGCGCGCCTCCGGACAGGGCGGCTTTACGCTGCGCCTGAAAGATTATATGAGATACGGCCCGATCAGGGCCGTATTTTTTTATGGGGAGGACGGAGCATGAAAGAGCGCGTGCGCAGGCAGATCCTGGATTTCAAGCCGTATGCGCCGGGGCTGACCCTGGAGGACATCCGGGAGAAGTACGGCGTGGAACAGGTCATCAAGCTGGCCAGCAACGAAAACCCACTCGGGGTTTCGCCCGTGGTGCAGAAAATCCTGGGCCGCAAGGCGGCCGAGGCTTTCCGCTACCCGCAGAACCATTCCCCGCGCCTTTGCGCGGCCCTGGGCGGGCTGCTGGGCGTGGACCCGGAAATGGTCGTGGTCGGCAACGGCTCGGACGAGATCATCGACATGCTCTTCCGCGTGGTGGCCGAGCCTGGGCGCGACAGCGTGCTCTGCTACGAGCACTGCTTCAGCATGTACCGCATGTGCGCCAAGCTCTGCGGCGTGGACTACCGCGAGGCGCCGCGCGCGCCGGGACTGAACCTGCCCCTGGACGCCCTGGCCGAGGCCGCCGACGAGAACACCGCCCTGGTCATCGTGACCAGCCCGGACAATCCCACGGGCCTGGCCGCCACGGCCGACGAGCTGGAAAAGCTGGCCCGCGCCCTGCCGGACGGAACCCTGCTCGTGGTGGACGGAGCCTACGCGGAATTCGCCCGACCCGCCGAGGAATACGAGCTGGCCGGGCGGCTGGCCGACCTGGAAAACGTGGTCCTGCTGCGGACCTTCTCCAAGGCTTACGGCCTGGCCGGGCTGCGCCTGGGCTACGGGGTCATGCCGACCTGGCTGGCCTCCTACCTCCGCCGCGCGCGCATTCCGTTCACGGTCAATCTGCCAGCCGAGGCCGCCGGGCTGGCCGCGCTGGAGGACACGGTCTTCCTGAACGAAACCCTGCGCGTGGTCTTCGAGGGGCGGGACTACCTCGCCGGAGAGCTTGCGGCCCTGGGCTGCGAGGTCACGCCTTCCCAGTCCAACTTCTTGATGTTCAAGCCGCCGTGCGACGCGAACGAGCTCTTCGAGGGGCTCTTGCGGCGCGGCATCATCGTCCGGCCCCTGAAGAGCTTCGGCCTGCCGGAGCGCATCCGCGTGAACGTGGGCACGGACAGGGAAAATAAGGCATTCGTTGCCGCGCTGAAGGAGCTGCTGTAATGGAGCGCATCGTCGTCACCCTGGACGGGCCTGCGGGCGTGGGCAAGTCCAGCATGGCCAGGGAACTCTCCGAAGCCCTGGCCATTCCCTACCTGGACACCGGGGCCATGTTCCGGGCCGTGGCCTGGAAGCTGGGCGAAGGCTCCTGGGACTGGGACGAGGAGCGGCTGCGCGCGGCCCTCAAGGACGTTTCCTTCGAGCTGCACGGCTCCGGCGGCTCGTCCGGCCTGAGCCTGAACGGAGCGCTGATCGGCGACGAGATCCGTTCCGAGCGGGTTGGCATGTGGGCCTCCAACGTGGCCCGGCTCCCGGTGGTCCGCGAGTACATGAAGGCGGCGCAGCGCGCCATCGGAGAGCGCTCCTCCCTGGTGGCCGAAGGGCGCGACATGGGCAGCGTGGTCTTTCCGCGGGCCACGGTGAAGTTCTTTCTCGACGCGGACGTGCGCGAGCGCGCCCGCAGGCGCTACGAGCAGCTGCGGGAAATGAACGAGCCCGCGGACATGGACGATCTGGCCGAGAGCATCCGCGCGCGCGACGAGCAGGACCGCAACCGGGCCGTGGCCCCGCTGCGCCCGGCCGAGGACGCCGTGCTCGTGGACACCACGCACATCAATAAAGAGCAGGTCGCGGCCCTGCTGCTCAGCGCGGTGCGGGAGCGCGTCGGCGGGTAGCCTCACCTCTCCCGGCTTCAAGGAGCTGCCGCCACCGCAGGCGCAATTCCCAAAATCCGTCCGATGTGCTATGCGCAACGGATGGACACTGCATCATTTCTTCTTTCCTGGCATGAGGCCGCGCTCACCTCGCTGAGCTTTTTCTGGAAGGCGCTCTGGGCCTTCGTCTTCGGCTACGTCGTCAGCAGCTGCATTCAGGTCTTCGTGACGCGCGAGCGCATGCGCCGGGTCATGGGCGAGGACGACGCCTCCAGCGTGGCCCTCGCGACCCTGTTCGGCTTTCTTTCCAGCTCGTGCAGCTTCGCGGCCCTGGCCACGACCAAGTCGCTGTTCCGCAAGGGCGCGGGCTTCGTCTCCTCCCTGGCTTTCTTGCTGGCCTCCACGAATCTGGTCATCGAGCTCGGCTTCGTCATCGCCGTGTTCCTCTCCTGGCAGTTCGTGCTCGGAGAGTATCTCGGCGGGCTGCTCCTGATCCTCTTCATGTGGCTCTTCGTGCGGCTTTTCGCGCCCTGGGGACTGGTGCGCGAGGTGCGCGAACGCCTGGGCGGCGGCCAGGGGGCGGGCGGCTCCGGCCATGCCGCAGCGCACGGCGATTCCGGCCGGGAAGGGCACTCCGGAGAGGAGCACGGCCCGCCGCCGCGCCCGGGCGTGTTCAGCCGGGCGGGCTGGCAGCGCGTGGCCCGGACCTATTTCATGGAATGGGGCATGGTCTGGAAGGACGTGACCATCGGCTTCACCGCGGCGGGGATCATCGCGGTCTTCGTTCCCGCGAGCTTTTTCCAGGCCCTGTTCCTCTCCGGCGAGAGCGGTTCGCTCTGGGCGCCGATCCAGAACGTGCTGGTGGGACCGGTGGCCGCGTTCTTCACCTTCATCGGCTCCATGGGCAACATCCCCCTGGCCGCGGTGCTCTACGGTTCGGGCGTGTCCTTTGCCGGGGTCATGGCCTTCATCTTCAGCGATCTCGTGGTCTTTCCCGTCATCCGCATCCATGCGCGCTATTACGGCTGGCGCATGGCCCTGCTCATCGCCGCCATCTTCCTGGCGGCCCTGGCCTGTTCGGCCCTGGTGCTGCACTGGACCTTCGGCGCGGCGGGGCTGCTGCCGCCTTCGGGCGTGGCCGTGGCCGCGTCCCGCGCGGATGCGGCGCGGTTCCCGCTGGACTACGGGTTCGTGCTCAACCTGGTGTTCCTGGCTGTCAGCATGGGGCTGGCCTGGCTGGCGCGGCAGAACGCGGCCGGGCATGACCACGGCGGGCACGGCGGGCACGCGGGTCATGAACACGGCGGCCAAAAGGGCGAAGCCATGGAGCGGGCGCTTCTTGTCGCTGCGCTGCTTGCGTACGGCTGGCTCGCGGGCGGATTGCTCGCGGGGTTGGCGGCCTAAGGGCGAAGCCGGGCAGGGTGCCGCCTTGCGCGCGGCCCGGCCCGAGGCGAATCAGCCCTGCGGGCGTTGCGCCAGCACGGTCACGCCGTGGGCGCTGTTGCCGTTCATGGTCGTGAAGGTCTGCTCGTCCCAGGAGAGAATTTCGAACCCGCCCAGCAGGGCGCGCAGGCGCTCGGGCGCGTAGTGGCGCATGACGCCGCCGCCCGGAATCTCGAACACGCCGAAGGTGCCGAATCTCGGCTCGAAGCGGGCGTAGCGCTCCTGGTTGCGCGCGTCCGGCGCGAGCAGGAAGTCGTTGACCAGGAGCAGCCCGCCCGGCCGCAGCACGCGCCGCAGCTCGGCCAGCAGCGCGTCCTGGTCCGCATCGCGGCGGATGCAGGTCAGCACGGCCAGGAGCAGGACAGCGTCCGTGCCCGCGTCCGGCAGGGGCAGTCCCTCCGGGCCGCAGGCCGCGAAGCGCAGGTCCGGCCAGAGCGCGCGCCCCCGCGCGAGCATGCGTTCCGAAAAATCCATGCCCAGCAGATTGGTGAAGCCCGCGTCCGCGAGCTGGCGCATGGCGCGGCCATAGCCGCAGCCGTAGTCCAGGATGCGCGCCTGCGGGGCGAGGCGGGCCCGCAGCTCGTCCAGGGGCAGGGGCGTGGTGAAGCTCTTCTCCTGCGCGACCTTGTCCCAGTATGCGCGCGGCTCCATTGGTTCCGCAGGCGCGGCGCCGTTCTTCATGGTTGCAGGCTCATCTTTACATAGTAGAGGCCGTTGCCGCGCTGCACGCGCATCAGCAGGGTGTGCTGGAGGCGGTAGTGCAGGAAGGCCGTGCCGAAGTCGCGCGGCTCGCGCACGAGCACGTTGCCCACGCGGTGGATGATGTCCCCTGCCTGGAGTCCCAGCCGCGCGGCCGGGCTGTCCGGCAGCACGAGCTTGACCAGCGCGCCGCCGCGCGGTCCGGCGGGTTGCGGCGCGATCTGGATGCCCCAGAGCCGTTCGGAAAGCTCCAGCACCTGGGCCAGCTCCAGGGCCTGGGGCCTGATCTGCACGGAAAGCTCGCTGCCCTTGCGCAGCAGGGTCAGGCGCAGGGACTCGTTGCGGGTATGGTTGCGCAGCAGGTCCAGGTAGGTGCGCCGGTCCGACACGGGGGTGTTGTTCATGCGCAGGAGCACGTCTCCGGGCCGGATGCCCTCGGCCTCCGCCGGAGTGCCCCGGTAGACCTCGGTCACGAGCAGTCCTTCCGGGGTCTTCAGGTTCAGGGCGCTGGCGGTCTGCGGATCGAGATCCGTTCCGTAGATGCCGAGCCAGATGGGCGCGACGTAGCCCGTGAGCAGCAATTCGTCCACCACGCGCCGGGCCTTGTTGATGGGAATGGCGAAGCCGATGCCTTCGCCCTTGGCCAGGATGGCGGTGTTCAGGCCGATGAGCTGGCCGAGGATGTTCAGCAGCGGACCGCCGGAGTTGCCGGGATTGATGGCCGCGTCCGTCTGGATGAAGTCCGTGAAGGTTCCGGCCTCGCTCCGCAGCGAGCGGTTCAGGGCCGAGACCACGCCCGTGGTCACGGTATGGGCGTAGCCGAAGGGGTTGCCGATGGCGATGACGGGCTCGCCGATGAGGATGTCCGAGGAGTCGCCCATCTGGATCTGGGGCAGGTCGTGGGCGTTCTGGAGCTTGAGCACGGCCAGGTCGAAGTCCGGGTCGGCTCCGACCAGCTCTGCCTTGAATTCCCGCCCGTCCAGCAGCCGCACCTCGATGTCCGAGGCGTTGTCGATGACGTGGGCGTTGGTCAGGACCAGGGCCTTGGTCCCGTCGATGATCACGCCGGAGCCCATGCTGCCGCCGGTGCGGGGCGGCTCGAGCATGAAGCCCAGGCGGACCTGGCCCCGGACCTGCCGGGTGGCCGTGATGTTCACGACGGCCGGGGCCGCCTCTTCCACCGCGCGGACCACCGGGGTGCGGCGCGGGTCGGCGTCCTGCGCGGCCTGCGCGGCTGGCGCGGTCTGGGCCAGGGCCTGGCCGAAGAGGAGCAGCAGCGCGGCCAGGGCAAGGCCGGTTCCCCTGGCAAGGCCGGGGAAGAACGGAAAAAGGCGAAGACGACGGGTCATGGGCACTCCGGTATTCTTTGGGTCGGTGTTCGGGGCGAGGCTACAACCCCGCGGCGATTTCCTTGAGCCGGGCGATGCGCTCCTCCACGGGGGGGTGGGTGCTGAAGAGCCCGGACAGGCCGCGGCCGGAAAGCGGGTTGACGATGAACATGTTCTCCGTGGCCGGGTTGCCCTGGAGGGGCGTCTGCTCGGCTCCGCGCTGGAGCTTGGCCAGGGCCGAGGCCAGGGACAGGGGCTGGCCGGAGATGCGCGCTCCCGTGGCGTCGGCCAGGAATTCGCGCGAGCGGGAAATGGCCATCTGGATGAGCATGGCCGCGATGGGCGCGAGGATGGAGAGCAGCAGCGCGCCGATGGGGTTGCTGTTGCCGTTGTCGTCGCGCATGCCCCCGCCGAAGAACGCGGCGAAGCGCATCATGTTGGCCACAAACATGATGGCCGTCGCCAGCACGGCGGCCACGGACTGGATCAGGATGTCGCGATTGGCCACGTGGCCGAGTTCGTGGGCCAGCACTCCGCGCAGTTCGTCGGTCTTGAGAATGCGCAGTATGCCGCTGGTCACGGCCACCACGGCGTGTTCCGGGTCGCGGCCCGTGGCGAAGGCGTTGGGCGCCTCCTGGGGGATCAGGGCCACGCGGGGCTTGGGAATGCCCGCGTTCCGGGCCAGATCCTCGACGATGGCGTGCAGTTCCGGGGCCTCGTGCGGCTCCAGCATCTGCGCCTTGTACATGCGCAGGACGATCTTGTCCGAGTACCAGTAGCTGAAGAAATTCATGCCCAGGGCCAGGACCAGCGCGAAGACCAGGCCCACGCGCCCGCCCATGGCCGCGCCCAGGAAGAGGATGATGGCGGAGAGGGCCGCCAGGAGAATGAGGGTTTTGATCTGGCTGCTCATGCGGGTTCCTTTGGAACGTCTCCTGTTGCCTCCGCAGCGCCCGGAGCGCCGGCGGAGAAGGGGGAGGGGAAGCAGGCAGAAGATAGCGACTCCGCTCCCGGAGTCAAGAGCGGCCTATTCCGGTTCGATGCGCCGCTGCGTTCCGCCCCGGCGCTGCACGGTCAGGGTCAGGATGCCGTCCTTGAGCACGGCGGAAACGCTCTCCTGCGCGGCGTCCGAGGGGAGCATGAAGCTGCGGCTGAAGGGACCGTAGGTCAGTTCCAGAGCGTGGTAGGCCACGTCGCCGCCGGGAAAGGGCCGCTCGCCGCGGATGTTCAGCGCGCCTTGCCTGACCTCGACCTGCACGTGTTCCAGGGGCACTCCCGGAAGCTCGATGCGGAAAACAAGACCTGACTCGTCCTCGAAAACATCCGCGGGGGGAGTCCAGACATAGGCCTTGCCGGCCCGGTCAAGTCCTGTCCCGGTATCCATGAGCCGTTCCAGCGCGTCCTGAGGATCGCTGAGATGGACCCACGGCTTCCAGTTCCTGTTGGCCATGCGTTTTCGTTTTTCCTCGAGGGTTCTTCCGGCCTTGTCATTCCGACGGCCGCAAGGTAGAAAATAACGTTCCAGACCGTGCATACATCTTTTTTTGGACCATGAAAAGGAGCCGCCAGGTGCATGTCAGAAACTTCGATTTCGTGCCGCTGAGCAACGAGGACACCCATATCTCCACGCTGGGCCCCGCGACCATCGATTCGCCCCTGATTCTCGATCGGTACATCGACGACGAAGATTCCATCTTCGTGGAGGTCTACAAGGACGCGCGCTACTGCAACATCGGCGCGGACGGCACGCCGGAGCCCGTGGTCTTCGAGCACGCCGGGCCGCGCGCCAAGCTCTTTTTCGAGCCGTCCAAGACCAAGTGCGCCATCGTCACCTGCGGCGGGCTCTGCCCCGGCCTGAACAACGTGATCCGCTCCATCGTGCTCGAAGCGCACCACTTCTACAACGTGCCCGCCGTGTTCGGCGTGCGCTACGGCCTGGCCGGGTTCATCCCGGAACACGGCTACAATTTCGACGAGCTCACGCCGGAAAGCGTGCGCGACATCCACGAGTTCGGGGGCACGGTGCTCGGCTCCTCGCGCGGTCCCCAGGCCCCGGAGGAAATCGTGGACGCGCTGGAGCGCATGAACATCGGGATTCTCTTCATGATCGGCGGAGACGGCACCATGCGCGCGGCCTCCAAGGTCCAGGACGAGATCGCCCGCCGGGGCGACCGCATCGCCGTGGTCGGCGTGCCCAAGACCATCGACAACGACATCAGCTTCGTGGCCAAGACCTTCGGGTTCGACACGGCCGTGGCCAAGGCTACCGAGGCCATCCGCTGCGCCCATACCGAGGCCCTGGGCGCGCCCGGCGGCATCGGCGTGGTCAAGCTCATGGGCCGCAACGCCGGGTTCATCGCTGCCGAGGCCTGCCTGGCCCTGCGCGACGTGAACTTCGTGCTCGTGCCGGAGCAGCCTTTCGATCTGCATGGCGAGCACGGCTTCCTCGAAGCGCTCAAGCGCCGCATCCACAGCCGGGGCCACGCGGTCATCGTGGTGGCGGAAGGCGCGGGCCAGGATCTCTTCAAGGAGATTTCCGGCACGGACGCCTCCGGAAACACCAAGCTCGGCGACATCGGCGCGCTGCTCTGCTCCGAGATCAAGAGCTTTTTCAAGGCCGAGAGCATGGAAATCAATCTCAAATACATCGATCCGAGCTACATCATCCGTTCCGTTCCGGCCAACAGCGCGGACGGAATCTACTGCGGCTTCCTCGGCGCACATTCCGTGCACGCGGCCATGAGCGGCCGGACCGGCATGGTCGTGAGCAAGTGGAACGGCCGCTTCGTGCACATTCCCTTCTCGCTCATCAAGCGCGGGAAGAAGAACATCAACACCCGTTCGAACTATTGGCGCGCCGTGCTCGAAGCCACGGGGCAGCCGGCCTCGCTGCGCGCTCCGGAATCCGAATAGGGCTCCCTGTTCCGTCGTCCGCGCGCGTTCCCGCGCATTTCCGCGCGTTTCCAGGCATCCTGGGCCGCGCGCAGCAACTGCGCGCGCGGCTTTGCATTGATGATATCCGTACTCCGTAGGCCTCGCTGAAGCGCGCAGTCGTGCCGCGCATCTGCGCGGGGTCGCCGCGGCGAGACGAGGGAATCGGCACGCAGCGCCCGTCCGGGGCCGCTTTCCTGTCAAACTAACTCATCTTACTGGCTTTTCCCTTGCCCAAGATCCTCGTTTCGCGCTACTCTATTGACATTGAATAAGAATGATAATTCTTATTGATTTTTTCGTCCGCTTTGATATCTTGCCGAAAACTCGAAGCATGACGAGGCAATAAAAAAGGGGGTTTAGGAGTATGGACGTTATTATGTTGTCCAGGCTGCAATTTGCCGCAGCAACCATGTTTCACTTCATCTTCGTGCCGCTGACGCTGGGAATCTCGATTCTCGTCGCGGTCATGGAGACCATGTACGTGCGTTCCGGGAACGAGGTCTACAAACGCATGGCCAAATTCTGGGGACACATCTTCCTGATCAACTTTGCGGTGGGCGTGGTCACGGGAATCACGCTCGAATTCCAGTTCGGCACGAACTGGTCCAAGTATTCCGCCTACGTGGGTGACATTTTCGGTTCGCTGCTGGCCATCGAGGCCACAGCGGCCTTCTTCCTCGAATCCACCTTCGTGGCGGTATGGGCCTTCGGCTGGAACAAGCTTTCGCCGAAGATGCACTGTATCGCCGCGTGGCTCGTGGCGGGCGCAGGCAACCTTTCCGCGGTCTGGATCCTCATCGCCAACGGATTCATGCAGAACCCGCTGGGCTACAAGATCGTGGACACCCCCAACGGTCCCAAGGCCGAACTGGTCGATTTCTTCGCCGTGCTCTTCAACCCGTTCGCCTGGAACGAGTTCGTGCACACCGTATCCGGCGCCATCGCCCTGAGCGCGTTCTTCGTGCTCGGCGTCAGCGCCTGGCACCTGCTGCGCAAGAACGAAATGGACCTTTTCCGCCGCTCGTTCCGCATCGCCGCAGGCTTCGCCATCGTCGCCTCCCTGGTGGTGGCGGTCCAGGGGCACCTGCACGGCAACCACGTGGCCGAAATCCAGCCCGCCAAGCTCGCGGCCATGGAAGCCCACTTCGAGACGCAGGCCAACGCGCCCATGTATCTGCTCCAGATCCCCGGGCAGGACGGCAACGTGCTGGAGGCGCTGCCCATCCCCTCGCTGCTCTCCATCCTGGCCTTCAACGATCCCAACGCCGTGGTCAAGGGGCTCAACGACTTCCCCGAAGACCAGCGGCCCCCGGTGGTCATCACCTTCCTGAGCTTCCGGATCATGGTCGGCATCGGAACCCTGATGATTCTCGTGGCGGGCCTGGCCTGGCTCAAGCGCAACAACATCGACGACCAGAAGCTTCTGCTCAGGGCGCTGCCGTTCATGATCCCGCTGCCTTACATCGCCATCCAGGCGGGCTGGATCGTGGCCGAGGTGGGACGCCAGCCCTGGATCGTCTACGGCCTGATGCGTACCTCGGACGCGGTTTCCCCGGTGCAGCCCGGACAGGTGGGCACGTCCCTGGTGGCCATGGTCCTGATCTACACGCTTCTCGGCGCGGCGGGCATCTATCTCATGGCCCGCGCCGCCAAGAAGGGACCGTCCAAGGCCTAACCGCTCACGGCGAACACAAGGAGAAACGCAATGCTTGAAAGCACGCATCTTTATCTTGCGAGCATCTGGTTCATACTGTGGGGCGTCCTCTGGGCGGTCTACTTCGCCCTGGACGGCTTCGACCTCGGCGTGGGCACGCTCGCGCCCTTCCTGGCCAAAACCGAAGAGGAAAAACGCATCATGCTCAACGCGGTCGGCCCGTTCTGGGACGGCAACGAGGTCTGGCTGATCTCGGCGGGCGGCGTGACCTTCGCGGCCTTCCCCTTCGCCTATTCCGTCATGTTCAGCTGGCTCTACACGCCGCTGCTGCTCCTGCTCTTCGCGCTCATCCTGCGCGGAGTGTCCTTCGAGTTCCGCAGCAAGATCGAAAACCCCAGCTGGAAGAAACTCTGGGACACCTGCCAGTTCCTCGGCAGCGCCGTGCCCGCCATCCTGCTCGGCGTGGCCTTCGCCAACATCTTCCAGGGACTGCCCTTCAACGCGGACTACGTGAACCCCGGCGGCACGCTCGAACTGCTCAACCCCTACGGACTGGCGGGCGGTGTGCTCTTCCTGGTCATCTTCCTGACCCACGGCGCCATCTGGCTGGCAATCCGCACCGAGGGCGAGCTTCAGGCCCGCGCCGTCAAGACGGCCAAGACCCTCTGGCCCGTGCTGCTCGTGCTCGTGCTCGCCTTCCTGGCCTGGAGCTTCGTCGGCACCCAGCTCTTCGGCAACTACTTCCAGTACCCGATCCTGTTCGTGCTGCTGCTCCTGCCCGTGGGCGGGCTGCTGGCCATGCGCTGGTTCATGGCCGCTGGAAGCTGGTGGAAGGCGTGGTTCTCGTCCCTGGCGTTCATCATCGGCACGACCCTCTTCGGCGTGATCGGCCTGTTCCCGGCTCTGATGCCCGCCAGCCCGAACCCGCAGTACAGCGTCACCATCCACAACTCGGCCTCCTCGCAGCTGACCCTGTCGATCATGCTCGGCGTGGCCCTGGTCTTCGTGCCCATCGTCATCGCCTACCAGGCCTGGGCCTACAAGACCTTCGCCACCGAACCCGTGGGCAAGGACGACATGGAATACTAACCCCGACGCACACGGCCGATCCGGCCGCGCGACAATCAAAAGGGAGCCTTCCAAGGCTCCCTTTTTCGTGCGCAGGGCGCAGGCCATCGAAAGAATCGCCTCCGGCGGCCAGAGGGCCCGCGGCCCTCTGGACTCCCTTTCTGCGCCGAAGCCTTTTGCCGCGCTGGCGCTCGGCAAAGGGCTTCGGCGCGGAAGGGACTTCCGAGCCCTGGTTTGTTTCCGGTGGTTTTCCACGACTTGGCAGCCCCTTTCGCGGGGCGGGGCGGATGCGCAGCATCGGCCCGCCCCGCAGAACGGGGTTCCAAGGGGCCGCGGGCCCCTTGGCCGCCGGAGGCATGCCTTTCTAGATGAATTGTCCGGCTGCGTGGGCCGAGGCCCAGGCCCAGTGCAGGTTGTACCCGCCGAGCTGTCCGGTCACGTCCAGGGCTTCGCCGATGACGAAGAGTCCGGGCAGGGCGTCGCACTGCATGGTCTTGGAGGATATCTGGCAGGTGTCCACGCCTCCGGCCGTGACCTCGGCCTTGCCGAGTCCTTCGGTGCGGGTGGGCCGGAGCCGCAGGGCGAGCAGCCGTTCGGCGGCGGCGTCGATGTCCGCGTTGGAAAGGTCGCAAAGGGGCTTTCCTGCCAGCCCGGAAGGCAGCAGCGCCGCGGGGATGCGGCCCGGAAGCAGGCTGGAGAGATGGTTCTTGAGCTGGGTCTTGCTGCGGCGTTCGCTGCGCAGGTGCGCGGCGAGGTCCAGGCCGGGCAGGAGATCCGCGACGATTTCGCGGCCTCGTTCCCAGTGCAGCGAGAGCTGCAAGGCGGCCGGGCCGCTGATGCCTTTGTGGGTGAAGAGCAGATCGTCCTCGACGGCGGTCTGTCCGCTTTGCAGCCGGGCGCGCAGGCTTACGCCGGCAAGTGTTGCGCAGAGCTTCTGGCCGGGCGCGTCGAGCACGAAGGGAGCCAGGGCGGGCCGGGGCGGCACGATGCGCAGGCCGAAGCTCTTGGCCAGGGAGAAGCCGAGGTCCGTGGCTCCGGCCGTGGGCCAGGACGGGCCTCCCAGGGCGATGACCAGCGAACGGCAGGCGAAGTCGCCCTGATTGGTGCGTGCGAGAAATCCTTCGCCGTATCGTTCCGCGCCGAGGATGCGCGTCCGCAGCTGGAGCCGCGCCCCGGCGGCGGTGCAGGCGTCTTCCAGGGCGCGGGCCAGGGCGGGCGCGCCCTGGGCGCAGAAGAGCTGCCCCGGATTCTTTTCCTCGTAGCCGAGGCCCAGCTCCGCAAAAAGGCTCACGGCATCCCAGGGGGAGAAGCGCGAGAGCGCGGATTTGGTGAAATGCGGATTATCGGAAAGGTATCGGTCGGGCCGGGCGTCGAGGTGCGTGAAGTTGCAGCGCCCCCCGCCGGAGATGCGCAGCTTGCGGGCCGCCACCGGGCCGTGGTCCAGGACGAGCACGCCGCGCCCGCGCCGGGCTGCGACAAGAGCGCAGCAAAGCCCCGAAGCCCCGGCTCCGAGGATGACGACATCGCTTTGCAACATGCCGGGGGAGTAACCGAAGGGTGCTCGGCTGTCCAGAGCTATTCCCTTTGGGCCTGGAATCTGGTACGCAGCCCGGAAGCCGCATCCTGCGGAAGCGGCATTCGGATGCAGATTGAGGAGAAGGAGGAACTCATGGATTATTTTTGGTTTTTCATCGGTCTTGTGATGACCATGGCCGTCATCGCCTTCATCAAGTGTTCCAGCCTGGAAGACTAGGGAAGCCTTGAACCTTCGGCTTCGGCCGGACAAGAGCGAAGCCCCGTTTCCCCGCCGCATCCCTTCGGGGTGAGCGGTACAGGGACGTGGCCGTCAGGCGCCGGGACGAATCCGGCGCAAGCATGTTTTTCCGGACGGCTCCAGAAGCTGTCGCAAACGGCCCTTCGGGGCCGTTTTTTCATTTTCGGCGCGCGGAAGGATCAGTACGCAATCCGCTGTTCACGCAGGAAATCGGCCAGAGATTCCGCCACGAGATCATGGGCGTAGGCGTTCCAGTGGGCGTCGTGGACATGGCCGAAGGCGCGGTGGCGCACGGCGAATTCGCCCAGGAAAACGGGGTGCAGGTCGAGCAGGGGCAGCTTCAGCTCGGAGCAGAGCGTGCGCACGAGCTTGTTCAGCCGCAGCGCTCCCTGGTCGTAGTCCAGGGCGTCCGGGGATCGGCTTTCGATGAGCGAGCGGTTCCCGTCCATGAGCACCACGGGGGTGAAGCCGTGGGCGCGGGCCAGATCCTGGAACTGGGCCAGGAGGAAGCGCGTCGCCGCCACGAGGTCGGGGGAAAGGCCCTGCGGGGCGGCGGCTCCCGCACTGTTTCCGGCGGCGTCTGCGTCCAGGCTGCGGACGTCGATGTTGGCCTGGTACGCTTCGGGAGGCTGCGTTTTCCCGAGGATGAGATCGCGCAGCAGCCCGAAAGAGAAGCCGCGCCGCACGGCCAGATAGCGCCAGGTGGCGCTGCGGCGCAGGGGCTCGTACCATGCGGGCCGCCAGGGGCGGGGGGTGATTTCCCCGCGCACGACGCCGCCTCGCACGTCCAGCTTGAGGAACGAGCTGGTGTAGGCGCCGGGCTTGAAGCGGTAGGATTCGCTGAAATCGTTGTGCACGAGGTTGAGCACGACCATGTCCGGGGAGTAGGCCAGGACTTCCCTGCGGAGCATGTGCAGGTATTGGGACAGGGGCGCGCCGCCGATGCCGAAGCGGTAGACCTCCACGGGGTGCCGCGGTGCGGAGAGCCGCGCCTCCAGCCGCTCGGCCAGGCTCTTGTCGTGGTCCACCTGGAGCGCCTCCACGTAGGAGTCGCCGATGATCGCGATGCGCTTGGTGCCGGGCGTGCGCGGGCGCTGGTAGGCGGCGTGGCCGGAGTTCCAGCCCTGGGCGTTGATGCGGAAGCGGGCCGCGATTTCGTCGCGCACGCGGTACACGCCCGTATCGCCGGGCCGGTGCTTGATGACGCCGTTCTCCCAGGCCAGATGCGGCAGGTCCGAGGCCGGAAGCAGCAGCCGGAAGACGCCGAACTCCAGCAGGAGCGCCGTGAAGAGCAGGCTGGCGAGCAGCAGGGCGAGGTTGGCGGCCAGGGATTTCAGGCGCATGGGGAGGCTCCGTTCGGCTTGAGGTGTCCCCTTGTAGCTGATAGCCTGCGGTTTTCCAAGCAAAGCGAAAACGGAGGCTCGATGCGCATACTCTCCTGGAACGTGAACGGATTTCGGGCCGTGCTCGGCAAGGGGTTTCCGGAATGGCTGGCGGGCTGCGGCGCGGACGTGGTCATGCTGCAGGAAACCAAGGCCCACCCGGACCAGATTCCCGAGGAACACCGCGAACCCGAAGGCTGGCACAGCTTCTGGAACTGGTCGAAGGGCAAGAAGGGCTATTCGGGAACAGCGGTGTTTTCGCGCCGCGCCCCGCTGAGCATGGGCACGAGCCTGCCGGACGAGCGCTTCCAGGGCGAGGGCAGGGTGCAGCGCCTTGAATTCGAGGATTTCCATCTCTTCAACATCTATTTCCCCAACGGCCAGATGAGCGACGAACGTCTGGAGTTCAAGATGGCCTTTTACGACGAGTTCCTGCGCTAT
Source organism: Paucidesulfovibrio longus DSM 6739 (assembly GCF_000420485.1). NCBI lineage: Bacteria > Pseudomonadati > Thermodesulfobacteriota > Desulfovibrionia > Desulfovibrionales > Desulfovibrionaceae > Paucidesulfovibrio > Paucidesulfovibrio longus. Next base: position 78,968 of record NZ_ATVA01000012.1, read on the forward strand.
GCCGAAGAGCTGCGCCGCGACAAGCCCATCGTGGTCGGCGGCGACTTCAACACCGCGCACAAGGAAATCGACCTCAAGAATCCCAAGGCCAACGAGGAACGCTCCGGGTTCCTGCCCGTGGAGCGCGCCTGGATCGACAAATTCGTGGCCGCGGGCTACGTGGACACCTTCCGCATGTTCGACCAGGGACCGCACAAGTATTCGTGGTGGTCGTACCGTTTCAACGCCCGCAAGAACAACGCGGGGTGGCGCATCGACTATTTCTTCGTCTCCGAGGAACTGCGCGCGCGGGTCAAGTCCGCCTGGATCGACGCGGACGTGATGGGTTCGGACCATTGTCCCATCGGCGTTGAGATCGACGCATAAACGAACGCGCCGCGCTTGGCCCGGCAAGAGCAAGGCCGCCCCCCAAGGGCGGCCTTTTTTGTTGTCCGCCTTTTGTCCTTGTCCTTGCCCTTGTCCTTGCCCTTGTCCTTGCCCTTGTCCTTGTGCTGGGTAAGTTGAGAAATGGACCGAACTGCACGATTTTCAGCGTGAACATGGTTTTCGTGACCCCTTGAGAAGAAATATCCGATTGGTTTTCAGCGCGAATGTCTTTTCTGTTGCAAATCCGGGTCGCTTGCCTTATTGCAATTCACTTTTCTTTAATCGTTTAATTTTTAACACTTTTCATTGAGAGGTCTTTCATGCGTCCCTTTGCGTCGCGGCTCCTGCTCCCGGCTTTGCTGCTGTTTTCCACCTGCGTCCCGGCCCTGGCCGGGGATTCCTCGCTCGGCCCGGCCAATGCCGAGATCTTCGGCTTCTGGACCCTGGTTCCGCCCCTGGTGGCCATTTCCCTGGCCTTCCTGACCAAGAACGTGATCCTTTCCCTGTTCATCGGCGTGTTCTCCGGCACCTTCATGCTCGAAGCCAAGGGATTCGATCTCTACAACGGCTTCGTGCAGGGCTTTTTGCGTCTGACGGGTGAAATCCTCTCCTCCCTGGCCGACCCGTGGAACGCGGGCATCGTGCTCCAGTGTCTGGCCATCGGCGGGCTCATCGCGCTTGTCTCGCGCATGGGCGGGGCCAAGGCCATTGCCGAGGCGCTGGCCCGGCGCGCCCGGACCCCGCGCAGCGCCCAGTTCGTGACCTGGGTGCTGGGCCTGCTGATTTTCTTCGACGACTACGCCAACTCCCTGACGGTCGGGCCGATCATGCGGCCCGTGACGGACAAGATGCGCGTCTCCCGCGAAAAGCTGGCCTTCATCATCGACGCCACGGCAGCGCCCATAGCGGGCATCGCCCTGATTTCCACCTGGGTGGCCTACGAGATCGGCCTGATCCGCGACGGATTCCAGAACATCGGCATCCAGACCAACGCCTACGGCATTTTCGTGGAGACCATCCCCTACCGCTTCTACAACATCCTCATCCTGGTCTTCATCCTGGCGACCATCTTCCTGCTGCGCGAGTTCGGGCCGATGCACAAGGCCGAGCACCGCGCCCGGACCACGGGCAAGCTCCTTGCCGACGACGCCAAGCCCATGATCGCGGACGAGGCCACCGGCCTGGAGCCCGAAGCGGATGTGCGCCTGAGCGTCTGGAACGCCGTGGTTCCCATCTGCACGCTCATTGCCGCGGCCTTTCTTGGGTTCTACTTCAACGGCTACAACGCGCTCATGGCCGGGGGCGACGCGGGCATGGTCGCGCTCCTGAACGACTCGCCCCTGAGCTTCACGGCCATCCGCGAGGCCTTCGGCGCCTCCGACGCCTCGGTGGTGCTCTTCCAGGCCGCGCTCATCGCGGGCCTCGTGGCCATGTTCATGGCCGTGGCCCGGCGCATCCTCACGCTGGAAAAGGCGCTGAACGTCTGGGTCCAGGGCGTGAAGTCCCTGAACATCACCGCCGTGATCCTGCTGCTGGCCTGGTCCCTCTCCGGGGTCATCAAGGAGCTGGGCACCGCCACCTATCTCGTGGCCGTGCTTTCGGACGCCATTCCGAGCTGGCTGCTGCCGAGCATCATCTTCATCCTCGGTTCGCTGATCTCCTTTGCCACGGGCACCTCCTACGGCACCATGGGCATCCTCATGCCCCTGGCCATTCCCCTGGCCTTTGCCGTGGACCCGGCCCACGGCTACGTGGTGCTCAACGTGGGCGCGGTGCTCACGGGAGCGATCTTCGGCGACCACTGCTCGCCCATCTCGGACACCACGATCCTCTCGTCCATGGGCTCGGCCTGCGACCACATCGACCACACCAAGACCCAGCTGATCTACGCCGTGTCCGTGGCCTTGATCTCGATCCTCTTCGGCTACATTCCGGCGGGGTTGGGACTGCCCGTGCTGCTGGTCCTGCCCATGGGCATCCTGGCGGTCTTCGCCGTGGTGCGCGTGTTCGGCAAGCGCGTCTAGAACGCCTCGCGCCGCCCCGGTTCGATGGAGCAAAAAGCCCCCGGCGGATATCCATCCGTCGGGGGCTTTCAAATGCCGCCTCGATATGAAGACGCGGCGGCTGCGAGATGCGTAGCGGACTATTCCGAAGGAGCCGGGTCGCCCGCCGGGGCGGGAGCGGCTTGCTCCTGTTCCCGGTTTTCCGCGGCTTGCTCCTGGGGCGCGGGAACCGCGGGCGCTGCCGCGCCGGGACGCTCCACTGCCGGGACCGGGCGAGGCTCCTGCACCATGGGCGGGCGTTTCGCGGCCACGGCGGGCGCGCCCGCGTATTTGGGCACGAGCCAGCGCAAAAACAGCTTCATGTCGTCGCCTTCGAGAATGTACTGGGCCGTCCGGCAGAGGTAGTTGACGTTCTGGGCGAAGGCCTTGGCCAGTTCCAGCGGACTTTCGGGCACGTGCTCGCCGTAGCGGTAGCCGGTGTGGCCGATGCCGATGAGCACGAAGTTGACCTGGGAGCGGGAAATGGGCAGCCCCTTGGCGCGGCAGCGGTCGCGCACGTTCTTGGAGGTGCGCGTCAGGCTGAAGGCGTTCTCCGTGACCTCTTCGGCGATGGACTCGAACAGGCCCCGGTAGTGTTCGGGCATGAGGTAGGGGGTGTCCGTCAGCTCATGGACCTTGCGGGCGATGGCCGCGATGTCCGGGTAGGTGTCCTGGAGCGCGTCGAAGCGGCCCGAGGCGTTGAAGTCGTGCCGGGCCGGGTCGTAGACGTAGCCGGGAAAGGTCCAGAAGACCTGGAGATCGCCGAGGTCGAGCCTCTGGAGCAGGGAGGAGAATTTGTCGTGCCCGTACCAGTCCGTGGTGGCTCCGAAGGTTTCCTCCAGGGTGGTCTGGACCTCCTGCGCCAGCGGGGCGAAGGGAACGGGGTATTGGTATTCCGCGACCATCTCGTGGACGATTCTTGCGGCCTCCGGGTAGACCTTGCTCAGGTCCGCCTCGCTCACGGGTTCCGGTTCCGCGTCGGAGTCGCCGAATCCGAGCCCGCCGTTGATGAAGCGCATGCGGTCGATGAGGTTGGTGCTGGCCGAGATGTAGGCCAGGGAGGTGAAGCCCGTGGAGAGCACGGTGGTCATGCGGTCGTGCTCGCGCAGCTTGATGAGCAGGGGGGTGAAGTCCGCGTCGCCCGAGAGGATGATGAACTCGTCGAAGTGGATCGGGAAGTTCAGGGCCTCGATGATGTCCATGACGATGTGGATGTCCGTGCTGGTCTTGCCCCGCTGCGTCAGGGGCGGGCAGTCGATGACGTCGAAGGCACCGCGGATGAAGAAGGGCCGATACTCGTGGTAGGCCTGGGGGTTGAGGTAGCATTTGCGCACGAGGATGCGCCGGGCGTCGCCCTGGGACTGCGCCGGGCCGGTGGCGTGGCGGATCAGCCAGTTCAGCCATTGGGTCGGATAGCGCGCGAAAATCTGCGCGAATTCGGGATCCTGCTCGTTCAGCGAGGAAAAGATGTTGTCGAAATCCACGAAAAGCGCGCTGCGGAGTTGATCGGGGGGATAGGCGGGCATCAAAGCTCCCTTGGAAACGGTGTTGTGACCAGTTGGCATTGATACGAATTTTTCCGGCTCTTGACAACGGCGAATAAAAAAAAGGCTCCGGAACGCAATCCGGAGCCTTTGATTCGGTCGGAGAAAGGCGGCTAGAAGCCGTAGTCGAAGGAGTCCACCACGCCGGCGGTGCGGGCGATGGAGGCGTCCATGCGGGCGCGCAGCTCTTTCTTGTACTGCTCCATGTCCAGCTTGATGGTGGCCACGCCGGTGTCCATGGCGGCCTGGGCCACGGCCGGAGCCACCCAGGTCAGCACGCGCGGGTCGAGCGCCTTGGGGATGATGTAGTCGATGCCGAATTCCAGGTTGTCCACGCCGTAGGCCGCGGCGATTTCCTTCGGGCAGGGCTCTTTGGCCAGGGCGGCCAGGGCCTGGGCCGCGGCGATCTTCATTTCCTCGTTGATGGTCGTGGCGCGGCAGTCCAGCGCCCCGCGGAAGATGAAGGGGAAGCCGAGCACGTTGTTGACCTGGTTGGGGAAGTCCGAGCGGCCCGTGGCCATGATGCAGTCCGGGCGGGCGGCCTTGGCCACGTCGTAGGGGATTTCCGGGTCCGGGTTGGCGCAGGCGAAGATCATGGGCGAGGGGGCCATGGACTTGACCATCTCGGCGTTGATCTTGTCCTTGACCGAGAGGCCCAGGAAGCAGTCCGCGCCCTTCATGACCTCTTCCAGGCTGCCGTGGTCCTTTTCCTGGGCGAAGTAGGCCTTGTGCTCGTTGAGGTCGGTGCGTCCCTTATGGATCAGGCCGCGCGAGTCGAACATGAAGACGTTTTCGCGCTTGACGCCCATGGCCTCGTAGAAGCGCGTGCAGGCGATGGCACCGGCGCCCGCGCCGGAAACCACGACCTTGATCTCCTCGATCTTCTTGCCCGCGATTTCCAGGGCGTTGAACAGGCCCGCGCCGGAAATGATGGCCGTGCCGTGCTGGTCGTCGTGGAAGACCGGAATGTCCATCTCCTGGATGAGACGGCGTTCGATCTCGAAGCACTCCGGAGCCTTGATGTCCTCAAGGTTGATTCCGCCGAAGGTGGGGCCGAGCAGCTTGCAGAAATTGACGACCTCGTCCGGAGTCTTGGCGGAGATGTTCAGGTCGTAGACGTCCACGTCCGCGAAGATCTTGAAGAGCACGCCCTTGCCTTCCATGACGGGCTTGCCCGCCTTGGGGCCGATGTTGCCCAGGCCGAGCACGGCCGTGCCGTTGGAAACAACGGCCACGAGGTTGCCCTTGTTGGTGTATTCGTAGACCTTTTCCTCGTCCGCGTGGATGGCCCGGCAGGCCTCGGCCACGCCGGGGGAATAGGCCATGGAGAGGTGTTTCTGGGTCTTGCAGGGCTTGATGGAAATGACTTCGAGCTTACCTTTGCGCTTTGCGCGATGGTATTCGAGAGCTTCCTCTTTGGTGAACAGCGCCATTGGATGCGGCCTCCGTTGGAATATTGATTGGTGGAAACAAATGCTTCTGCGTAGTGCGCGCCGCGAACGCCGTCAAGTGCGGAAGAAACTTTGCGGGGGACCGGCCGATCCGGCCCCCCGCGCGGCTTGGAGGATCATGCGGCCGCGAGCTTTGCCTCGCGGACGTTTTTCGTTTTTTGAATGGCGTAGACGCCGAGGCATACGCCGATGCCGAGCACGTCCGTGATGCGGTTCGGGTGGTAGCACATGAAGGTGCCCACGGCGAAGAGCAGCCACTCGTACCAGGTCGTTCTGCGTATCATATAGCCCATGGTCAGCGAGGAGAAGGCGATGGTTCCGATGATGGCGCTGGCAAAGGTCATGCCCACGTCCATGAACGAACCGTGCAGGAGCATGCCTGGTTCGTAGGCGAAGAGGAAGGGAACCACGTAGAGCAGCTTGGCGAACTTGAACGAGGTCCAGCCCGTCTTCCAGGGGTCGGCCCCGGCGATGGCCGCGCCGGCGTAGGCCGCCACGCATACGGGCGGCGTTATGTTCGAGTCCTGGCTGAACCAGTAGACGATCATGTGCGCGGCTATGAGCCCGTAGGCGATTTCTCCGGGCAGGGCGTCGGGGTAGACGCCGGAGAGCACGAAGAGCTCGTTCAGGGCGGGCACCGCGAGCACGGCCACGATGAGGTAGGAAGCCGTGACCGGCACGCCCATGCCGAGCACGAGCGAGGCGATGCCGATGAGCAGGATGGCGATGGGCAGCTGCATCATGTCCGGCACGCTGGTGGCCATGGCGATGATGATGTCCGAGAACTTCAGCCCGATGCCGGTCTTGGCGATGGTGCCGACGATGATGCCGATGACGCCGACCGTGGCGCCGATGACCAGGGTGTTCTTGGCCCCGACCACGATGGCGTCCCAGATTTGCTTGGGGCCCATGCGGTATTCGGGGTCGAACCAGGAGATCACGATGCAGGACACCGTCGCCCAGAACGCGGACGCGCCCGGCGAGTAGCCCTTGAGCATCATGGCCACGATGATCACCAGCGGCAGGGACTTGTACCAATGCTTTTTGAAGATGTCCCGCGCGCGGCCCAGGTCTTCATCCTCCAGGCCTCGAATGTCGTGCTTCTTGGCCTCGAAGTGGATCATGGCGAACACGGAGAGGAAGTAGAGGAAGGCCGGGAAAATGGCCATCTTCATGATTTCCACATACGGCGTGTTGGTCAGCTCGGCCATGAGAAAGCCGCCCGCGCCCATGATCGGGGGCATGAACATGCCGCCGATGGAGGCGGCGGGTTCGATGGCGCCCGCCACGTGGGGCCGGAAGCCCGCGCGTTTCATCAGCGGGATGGTGAACGCTCCGGTGGAGACCGTGTTGGCGATGGCCGAGCCGGAAACCGAGCCGAAGAAGGCCGAGGCCACGACGGCCACCTTGGCCGGGCCGCCCGTGGTCTTGCCCGCCAGAGCCAGGGGCCAGTCGATGAAGAACTTGCCCACGCCCGATTTGTGCAGGAAAGAACCGAAGAAGATGAACAGGATCACGTAGGTCACGAGCACGTTGGCCATGATCCCGAACACGCCGTCCAGGGAGATGAACAGGGTGATGCCGATGTCGTGCACGGTCAGGCCCCGGTGGGCCAGCGGGCCGGGGAAATACGGCCCGAAGTAGCCGTAGAAGAGGAAGAGCAGGCCCGCGATGGTCATGGACCAGCCCAGAACGCGGCGGCAGACCTCCAGGGAGACCACCAGCCCCACGAGGCTGACAGCGAGGTCGAGCTGGGTTTCCGCGCCCATGCGGTAGTTCAGGTCCGGAAACTCGATGATCCAGTAGCCGATGCAGCCCACGGAAACCAGTGCGAGCAGGATGTCCAGCGCGGTGGGGCGCTCGCGGTTGGAGCTGGCCAGCATGGGATAGCAGAGAAAGACCAGCACGTAAGTGATGAGCACGTAGATGCCGCGGTAGTAGTTGGTCGCGGTGGATTGCACGCCCGCGTTGAAGTAGTAGAACGAGACCATGAAAACGCCGAGGACGCTGATGAACAGGCCCCAGAAGCCGTGCAGCTTGCGCGCGGCCTTGGCGTCTTTTTCCATTATCTTCTTGAGCTGCTCTTTGTTCTCGGCGCTCAAGCCTTTTTCAACAAGAGTAGTGTCTTCGGACATCATCCCTCCATGACGGGGATAAGGATGAAAAGATGGCGCAAAAGATCCGCTGCGGCGGGCACGGCGCGCTGCGCTCGGACTTGAGATCCTGGCGCTGCGCGGCGACGAGGCGTTCCCGCACGGTTCCGCTGTAAAGAGACCTTCCGACGAACGGATTCCGAAAGGGTCCGGGGCGCGGACGGGCCGCGCCCCGGATTCGGATCGTTACTTGAGTTTTGCCGGGATGCTCAGACCCTTCTCTTCCCAGAACTTCACGGCGCCGGGATGCAGGGGCACGGACACGCCGTCGATGCCGCTCTGGATGCTCATGGCCTTGGCGGCCTTGTGCGCGGTGGCCATGTCCTTGAGGCCCTGCTCGGCGTAGACCGCGGTGAGGGCGTCGTAGACCACGTCGTCGGCGACCTTGCCGTTGGTGCACCAGAGCGCGGAGTCCTGGAAGGTCTTCACGGCTTCGTCCTGGCCCTCGTAGGTGCCGGCCGGGATTTCCGTGGGGGTGTAGAAGGGATAGGCGTCATAGAAGCCGGACTTTTCGGCGTCCATGTTCACGTTCAGCAGCGTGACCGGGGTGCGGGTGGCCGCTTCGATGATGGAGGAGTTGGGGTAGCCGACCAACACCCAGAAGGCGTCGATCTTGTTGTCCGAGAAGTCGGCCGCGGCCTGGGAGTAGCCCAGGTTGCGGGGCTCCATCTTTTCCCAGATGCCGAGGTGCTTGAAGAACCGCTCGGCGGAGAGGGCCGCGCCGGAGCCGGGGTTGCCGATGGCCACGATCTTGCCTTCGAGGTCGTAGGCGGAAGCGATGCCCGCATCCTTGCGGACCACGAGCTGGGCCGGAGCGCCGTAGAGGAAGGAGATGGCGCGGACGTTCTCATACTTGGTTTCATCGTTGACGAGCTTGCCCATGCGGCCGAGGTAGGCGTCGCCGGAGTAGACGATGCCGAAGTCCACGGAGGCCTTGTCCAGGGTGCGCAGGTTCTCGGCGGAGCCGCCGGAGCCCTTGGGGGAAACGTCGAGGTAGTCGTAGGTGTGGCTGATGATGCTCGACATCTTGTTGGCGAAGAAGTTGAAGGTGCCGCCGGTGGGGCCGCCGCCGAAGGCCAGGAACTGCTTCTCCTTGGCCGGGGCCGCCTGCTCCGTGGCCTGCTCGGCCTTGGGTTCGGCCTTTTTCTCCTCGCCGCAGCCGGTCAGGGCCAGCAGGCCGAGCACGAGCGCCAGTACGAATGCCAGGTTCAGAAACCGTTTCATGAAATCCCTCCTTCCTGGTTCCGGGGTTTTGAATAACGCCCCCGGACAAGACGTTTTGAAATAGGCCGGGCCTCGCCGCCCGCACCGATGCGGACGGGGCCGCTGTCCCATGAGGGAAGCATCCAGCCTACCGGGCTTATGTAGCAAAGACCAGAGCCGAGGAAAACGAGAAGGTTGCTGATTTTCGTGTAAGAAAAAAACCTACAAGCCGGAGCGGCGACCCCTTGGGGGGACGGCCGCCCGGAGGGCAGGCGCGGCGGGCCGTGATGATCCTGGCGTGGCGGCCTGAAATTTGCAAGGCTTGGCGGCGAGATCTACTTTTCCCTGCTGGCCCGGTTCGGCCTCGCCAGTCGGGCGAATCCAGCGAGGTGTCGTTGATGATTGAAGTGCCGAGCCTTGAGGAATTGCTGAAGGACGAGAGCGGCCGCGATTTGTTCTGGACCTGGTTGCAGCCCGCCAAAGGCGCGCTCGACGCGGAGCGGTTCCGTTCCAATGTGCCGCTGCGCTGCTTCAGGACGCGCGTGCTGCACGGCACAGGAGGAGCGATCCTTCTGCCCGCGTGCAGGATGTTCCGGTATCAACGTCTGCGCATGACCCCGCTGGTGCCCCATGCCCGGAAGTATCCGGAGTGGGTCCGCATTCACGATTCCCAGGGACGGCCCGCACGGGAGATCCTGCCCCGGATCACCCCGGACGCGCTCCGGCCCCGCGCGTACCGCGATCCCGTGTTCCGCCCAGGACGCTTCGTGTACCTCGGCTTCGTCCTCATGCATTACGGGCATCTGCTTACGGAATTTCTTTCGCGCATGTGGTTCGATCCGGCCATGTTCGGCCCGGAGACGCGGTTTCTGGTCCAGGCCCGCGAAGAGCACCAGAACTGGTGGCGCGAGGGCGTGGGCTTTTCGCGCGAGATCATGCAGATGATCTGCCGGGCGTTCGGGGTGCCCCTGGACCGGGTCGAGTTCGTGGACAGGGAGGCCGAGTACGAGACGGTCTTCGCCCCCACGCCGCTGAACGACTACCCTGTCGCCTCGCGTCCCGAGGTCGCCTCCCTGTATGATCGTCTGGCCGAGCATGTGCTCGAGCGGCATCCCGAGGCGGACGTGCCCGGAGCCGGAGAGCACGTATTTCTCAGCAGGAGCGCCCTGCCGGGAGAGCGGAGGACGTATTACAACGGCGCCGAAGTGGACCGCGCCTTCGCGGACCTCGGCTACAGCGTGGTCCACCCGGAGCGGCACTCCTTCCCGGCCCAGGTACGCATGCTCCAGCGCGCCCGGGTCGTGGCCGGGGAAGAAGGCTCGGCCCTGTGCGGGGCCATGTTCGCGAAACGGCCCGAGGTGGTCTATCTGGAGTCGGGCCGATTCCATTCCAACCTGCCGAACATGCTCTACCACCACGCGGAGCGGTTGCACTACGTGGTTCCCCACGAGAATTGGGAAGGAATAGCGCCGGTCTCGCTGTTTTCCAAACTCTATCTGCCCCGGCGCACCCTGGAGCGTTCAATTTCCGGCATACCGGGGGCGAGGCCTTCGGAACCCCAGGCCTTTGCCGCCGAGGACGCGGGCTACCTGCCCATGTTCGAGGCCGCCCAGCGGGGCGACGTCGCGGGCTGCGCCGAGCAGCTGGCCCGGCTCGTCCAGCGCAGGCCGGGCAGCTTTCAGCCGGACGTGCTGCCCGCGCTGCTGCAAAACCTGCGGGAGGCCGGAAGCACGGAGCAGCTGATGGAACTGTTCTCCAAGGCCGCGCGCGAGGTGCTTCATTTCCATGCCGGGCTGCGCGGCGGTTCCGCAGCCCCGACAAATCATTGACACGGAGGACGACGCTCATGAACCGGGTGGAGTTGATCAACATCATTGGCGAGCACATCGGCGCGAAGGACTACCTGGAAGTGGGGGTGCGCTTCGGCGCGTGCCTCAGCGGAATCCGCACCCCGAACCGCGTGGGCGTGGACCCGCAGCCCATGCTGCACGAGGCCAAGCCGGAGCACCGCCCCGGCCTGGAAGGGGTGTCGCTCTATCTTTGCACCAGCGACGAATATTTCGCGAACACGGGCGAACGCTTCGACCTCGTGTTCGTGGACGGGATGCATCTCTACGAGTTCGCCATGCGCGACCTGCTCAACGCCCTCAATCTGCTGCGGCCCGGCGGGTTCGTGGTGCTGCACGACATGTGCCCCCGCAGCGCCGTCGCGGCCGGACGCCGACGGACCTCCACGGAATGGAACGGCGACGTCTGGAAAGTCTCTCTGGACGTGCATCTTCACTATCCCGACATCGGCTTTTTCGTCGCGGATACGGATTTCGGCCTGGGCGTGTTCTGGAAGCGGAATCCCGAAACCGTCTATCCGGTGCGCTGGGATCCGGATCTGCCGGACGTGGGCTTCGGGCTGTACGAGAAAAGCGCGCAGACCTTCCAGCCGCGCATCGAGCCGACCCCCGAAGCCCTGCGCAGCAAGCTGGCCGAGCTTCGCTGATCCGGCCCTCAGACCTCCACCAGTCCGTGCTGGATGGCGAAGCGGGAAAGCTCGGCGTTGTTGCGCAGGCCGAGCTTCTTGAGCAGGCGCAGGCGGTAGGTGTCCACGGTCTTCACGCTCAGGCTGTAGGCCTCGGCCACCTCGCGGTTGGTCCGGCCCAGGGCCAGGGCGCGCAAGACCTGCATCTCGCGCTGGGACAGGGATTCCAGCCGGGAGCGGTGGTCCCCGCCGCGGGCCATGCGCTGGGCCAGCAGCTCGGCCACTTCCGGGCCGAGGTAGCGCCCGCCCGCCATGACCTTGCGGATGGCCCCCACCAGCTCTTCCGGCGCGGAGCGCTTGGTCAGGTAGCCGCGCGCGCCCGCGGAGAGCGAGCGCACCACGTATTGCTCCTCCTCGTGCATGGTCAGCACCAGGATGGGCATGGCGGGCATCTCCTCCTGGAGCCGGGCGATGACTTCGAGCCCGTCCTGTCCGGGCATGGAAATGTCCACCACGGCCACGTCCGGCCGCACCTCGCGGGCCTTGGCAATGGCCTCCGGCCCGTCCGCCGCCTCGCAGGCGACGCTCATGTCGCCGGAATCCTCGATGATGCGGCGCAGCCCCCCGCGCACGATGGAATGATCGTCGGCCAGCAGCACGCGGATCATGTGAAGTTCCTCCTGGTTTCCGGACGCCGGGTCCTGTCTTTTCCACCCGCCGCCGGCGGGGGGGGCGAGTGCTTCGTGCCCGGCGGGGCGGCCTGTTCCGTTTCATCCAGCGGCAGGCGAAGCCGGATTTCCGTGCCCCGGCCCGGAGCGGAGCGGATTTCCAGCACGCCCCCGGCCAGCCCGGCGCGCTCCTGCATTCCGGCCAGCCCCAACGTGTCGCGCGAGGCGGCCAGAACAGGATCGAAGCCGCGCCCGTCGTCGCGCACGCGCAGTTCGATATGTCCTTCCGTGCGGGCCAGCCTGACCACCGCCTCGCTGGCGTCGGCGTGCCGGGCCACGTTGGTCAGCGCCTCCTGGGTCACGCGGTAGGCCGCCGTGGCCAGGCGTTCGGGCGTTTCCTCCACTCCGGCGCTCTCCAGGCGGCAGCGGATGCCGGTGCGCCGTTCGAAATCCGCGGCGTACCATTCCAGGGCGTCGTGCAGGCCGAGGTCGTCGAGCACGGCCGGGCGCAGGCGGGTGGCGATGTGGCGCACGTCCGAGATGGTCGCGTCGATCAGCTCGCACATGCCTTCGGATCGTTCGGCCAGGGCCGGGTCCGAAACGGGATGCGCGTTTTGGGCCGCTGCCGCGCCCCGCGCCCGCAGCCGGTCGCGCAGCCAGACCGCGTCCATGCGCAGAACCGTGAGCACCTGGCCCAGCTCGTCGTGCAGCCGCCGGGCAATGGCGGCGCGCTCGCGCTCCTGGCTGGCGAGCACGGAGCCGGAAACCCGGCGCAGCTTGTCCTGCGCGTCCTTGAGCTCGCTGATGTCGATGCCGATGCCGCAGACGCGGATGACGTCGCCCTGGTCGTCGAGTATCGGAAACTTGACGGAAAGATAGGTCCGGTCGCCGCGCTCCAGCCGGAAGCTTTCCTCCACGCGCACGGGCCGCCGGGTTTCCAGGGCCTCGCGCTCGCTCTCCTCCAGGGTGCGGGCCGTGGCCGGGGCGTGCACGTTCCGGGCGGACCGACCCATGATCGCCTCGCTGCGCACGCCGAAGACCTCCTCGTAGTGCGGGTTCACGAGCACGAAGCGGCTGTGCGCGTCCTTGATGGAAACGATGGCCGGGGTGTGGCGCAGGATGGAGGTGATTTCGCGGGTGCGTTCCGCCACCTGGCGCTCCAGGTCTTCGGAGTAGCGCGCGAGCAGCTCCTTGGCGCGCATCAGTTCTTCCTCGGCCTTTTTGCGGGCCGTTATGTCCACGGAAACGGCCACGGAGCGGATCACGTTGCCTTCCGCGTCGCGCTCGGCCGTGGCCGAGAGCAGCACGTCCAGGTCGCGCCCGTCCTTGGTGGCGAACTGGTAGGGCACGTCGCGGATTTCGCCGGTGCGGAAGAATTCGGGCAGGGCCTGCTCCTTGGCGAAGTCGCGGGACTTGTCCGTGTGGAAGTCGAGAATGCGCATGCCCACCGCCTCTTCGCGGGAATAGCCCATCATTTCCACCCAGGAGTCCGAGACGGAGAGCAGGCGGCCCTCGGCGTCGATGGAGTGCAGCATGGCCGGGGTGTTGTGGTAGAGGGAGCGATAGCGCTCCTTGCTCTCCAGCAGCTCGGCCTCGGCGCGCTTGCGCAGGGCGATGTCCTTGCTGGCCAGGAGGTAGAGCGCGGAGACGATCAGCCCGACGAGCAGGCAGAGCACCAGGACCACGCTGCCGGAGGCGCGGAACGACGCCGTGGGCACGCCCGTGGGGATGGCGTCGATGTCGCGCAGGTAATAGATGCGCCAGCCCCGGAAGCGGGGCAGCTCCATGCTCGAAGCGAGCATCTCCCGCCCGTCCGTGTCGCGGGCGCGGCCTTTGGAGAGTTCGAGTTCCAGCCCGGACCAGGGCCAGGGGCCGTCCCCGAACTGTCGGGACGTGGCCAGGGCCTCGATCTCGTCCGTTTCCAGACGGTTCAGGCTGCGGAAGAGCCATTCCGGCCTGCTGGAGCCGAAGATCACGCCGTCCGGCGAAACCAGCAGCACCGTGCCGGGGTAGGCCTGGAGAAATTCGTCTTCGATGACGCCGATGGGCGTCTTGATCACGGCCACGCCCAGGATCGTGCCGGAGCCGGAAGCGTAGACCGGATGGCTGTAATAGGCCCCGCGCACGCCGGAAGTCGCGCCCAGGGCCATGTACGTGGCGGAGAAGCCCTTCATGGCTTCGGTGAAGTAGGGACGGTAGCCGAAGTCCTGGCCCACGAAGGAGTCCGGCTCGTAGCGGTTGCTGGAGGCCACGGTCCGGCCGCTGGTATCCATGAGATAGCAGACGTCCACGGCCAGCACGCTTTTGAAGGTGTCCAGGAGGGTGTTGGCGTCGGTCAGGGCGCCCGCGCCCTTGTCGGCCAGGGCGCGCCGCAGCTCCGGCAGCCCGGCCAGGGCCTGCACGGGCTGGAGATTCGCCGAGAGGTACGAGGAGAGCTGGTCCGTGATCATCCGGGCGCGGGAGTCCGCCTCGATCTTGGCCTCGTGCAGGGTCGCCTCCTTGAGCGAGGCGTAGTAGAGGTAGCCGCCCACCGAGGTGGAGACGAGCACGAGCAGGCTCAGGGCCAGGAGGATCATGCGCAGCTTCATGGGCACTCCGGTTGCGGGTCCGGCAATGGAATAGCGCAAAAGCGCTCCGGGGGGAACCGGAGGCGCGGCGGTTCGCCTTCGGAGGTCCGGACTTTACAGAACCCCGCGCCCTGGCCTATTGCCGGGCCGGAGGTGATCGCATGCTTGCAGATGTCCGCGTGGTGCTTTTCGAGCCAAAGTTTCCGGAAAACGTCGGGTCCGTGGCCCGCGCCTGCCTGAACATGGGCGTATCCGATCTGGTGCTGGTCGAGCCGCACAACTTCGATCTGGACAAGGCCCTGCCCCTGGCCACGGCCCACGCGGCGGACATACTCGCGTCCGCCCGGATTGCGGGCACCCTGGCCGAGGCGCTGGAGGGCTGCGAGGCGGCCTACGGGGCCACGGCGCGCACGGGGGGCTGGCGCAGGGGCATCATGTCGCCCGCGACCCTGGCCGGAGCCGTGCACGAGCGGCTGCTGCGCCGGGCGCGCGTGGCCCTGGTCTTCGGCCCGGAGGACAAGGGCCTGACCAACGCGGAAACCGCGCTCTGCACCGCGCTCTGCACCATTCCCACCAACTTCCAGGGCACGTCCCTGAATCTGGCCCAGGCCGTGGTCATATTGCTTTACGAATGCTTCAGGAAGGCGCTGGAGCAGCCTTTCGAGCCCGCGCATCAGCCCGTGGAGCGCGGGTGCAGCGTGGCCGAGCGCGAGACCCTGAACGAGGAGATCAAGCGCGCCCTGCTGGACGTGGATTTCCTGCGCGAGCAGGACGCGGACTACAAGATGATGGGGCTGCGCCGCCTGCTGGGCCGCATCGACCTCAAGCGCGGCGAGTTCAACATGCTCATGGGCGTCTGCCGCCAGGTGCGCTGGGCCGCGCGCAAGGCGGGCATCGCGGGCTCCGGGGGAGCGGAGTCCTGAGCGCGCCCGGCTCTTCCGGCCGGGCCTTCCCTTCCTAGAAATCTTCGGTCTTGGCCGGGGGCAGCGAGGTGAAGGTCGCGCTCAGGGCGTTGTTCGTCTCGTCGCTTTCCGAAATCTGGTCGTCGAAATCCGCGATCACCGCCAGGGTGTGCCTTCCGGCGGGCAGGTGCATGGGCAGCAGCACCGAGCCCCTGTCCCCTTTGGCCGTGCCCGGCGCGAGGCCCTGGATCATCTGGCGGTCCGGGCAGGTCTCCGGGCGGGCCGTGTTCGTGCCGTCGAGCAGGCAGAAGGCCATGAAGAACCGCCCGGCGGGTTCGCCGCCCTGGTTCTTGATCTCGAAATCGACCAGCACGGTCTGGCCCGGCAGGTATTGCTCCGGCGGGATGACGGCGCTCGTGAGCACGAGGTCCACCCCTCCGGGATGCCCGGCCGCTGCGGGCTCCTGCCCGGAGGCGGTCTGTCCGGGCGTGCCGTAGTAGCGTTCTTTGGGACTCGCGGGCGCGGAAGGGGCCGCTGCCGTAGCCTGGGCGGAAAGAGCCGCCGGAGCCTGGGGCTGGACCGCGAGTCCCGTTGCTGCCTGCCGCCCCACGCTGAAGGCCGCGCCGAGCGCGTTGTTCGTTTCGTTCAGTTCGCGCACGGCGTCGGCGTCGTCGGCCACGGCCACGAACTGCCCCGGTCCCGCAGGCAGGCCCTGGGGAAGGCGCACGGCAACCCTGCCGTCCAGGCGTTCGCCCGGAGCGAGCCGGAGCACGAGCTTGTCCGTGAGCGGCGCGTCGCCCGGCCCGGGCAGGTTGCCCGTGGTGAAGTAGAAGCGCACGTAGAAATTCTCGGCGGGAGCCGTGCCCGTGTTCTCCAGGCTGAAGTCGAGCAGCAGCCTGCCGCCGGGTTCCTGGGCCGCGAGCGAAGGGGCCAGGCGCGTGAGCGCGAGGTCGGGCAGGGCGGCGGCGCGCGCCGGGGCCGGGAGCAGGGAGCCCGCCAGGAGCAGGGCCGACAGAAGCCTGAACAGCAGACAGGAGAGGGGACTCGTCTTTTCTCTCATGGTGTCTCCGGGCGCTTGCGCCGCGAACGTTGCATTCCACGTCATGCAGAGCGCATAGCATGAGGCGGCCGCCCAAGTACAGACGCGCAGTCAGGCATTGATTTTATCGTGTTCTCGTGGCTATATCCAAAAATCATGCGCATGAAGGGAAAACTGCTGATTCTGCTGCTGGGAGTGTTGCTGCTCCAGCATCCGAACGCTTGCCTGGCCCAGGAGCCGGACGAGCTGGTGTTCGGCATGTCCGCGGCTTTTTCCGGGGCTTCGCGCGGCCTGGGCATCGAATACTACCGGGGCGTGAGCGCATGGCTGAACAGCGTCAATGAGCTCGGCGGCGTCCACGGCCGCAGGCTGCGCGTCGTCGCCTACGACGACGGCTACGACCCCATTCCGACCATCCGCAACACCATCCGCCTCGTGCGCGACGACCATGTCTTCGCCCTGTTTTCCTACATCGGAACCCCCACGGCCACGCGCATCCTGCCGCTGCTCAAGCGCTTCAAGAACGAGCACGTCTATCTGCTCTTCCCGCTGAGCGGGGCCCAGCCCCTGCGCGAGCCGCCCTACGGCAGCTACGTCTATAATCTGCGGGCCTCCTACTTCGAGGAAACGCGCGGGCTGGTGCAGCATTTCACGGCCCTGGGCCGAAAGCGCGTGGCGGTTTTCTACCAGGCGGACGCCTACGGCCGGAACGGCTGGGACGGCGTGCGGCGGGCCCTTGCCGACGAAGGGCTGAACATCGTCTCCGAGGCGGCATACCGTCGCGGCGCACGTTTCTCGTCGGACTTCAGCGCGGAGGTGGAGCTCTTGAAGCAGGGCGATCCCGACGCGGTGATCACCGTGGGCTCCTACGCGGCCACAGCGGCCTTCATCCGCGACGCCCGCGACAAGGGCCTGGACGTGCCCGTGGCCACGGTTTCCTTTTCCGACTCGGACAACATGCTCCGGCTGCTCGACGCCGTGGGCAAGCGCGTGGGCAGGGACTACACGCATGATCTGGTCTGCTCCCAGGTGGTTCCGAGCTACGAAGATCTCGAACTGCCCGTGGTCCGGCTCTACCGCGAAATGATGGACAAGTTCGCGCAGATGCCTCCGGACAGTCTGTTGCGGGAGCCCTACATGCCGCATCGCTATTCCTTCGTCAGCCTCGAGGGCTTTCTCAACGCCATGCTCCTGGTCCGCATGGTCGAAAACCTCGGCCCGAACCCCTCGCCGGAGGGGATTCCGGAAGCCATGAACGCGCTGGGTGGGGAGTCGCTCGGCCTGGACCATGCCCTGCTCTTCAGCGGCCAATGCCGCCAGGGCCTGGACGAAGTATACTACGTGACCGTGGACGAGGGCCGCTTCGTGCCGATCCAGGACTGGTCGAGGTGGAGCAAGTGAGACGTCCCGGCCTGTTCGCCAAGACCCTGGGCTTCATGGTGGTCATCTTCGGCGTCATCGCCACGGCGACCTCCGTGCTTTCCGGCTGGCAGACGCACAATCAGCTCACCGAGGAATACGAGTCCAAGGCCCTGGCCCTGGCCTACAGCATGGCCCAGTCCGACCTGGACAGCATCCTGGACCGGGACGCCGCGGCCGTGCAGTCGCGCATCGACCAATACCTGCGCATCGACGGCGTGGCCTACGTGCTGGTCACGGACGACAAGGGCGACGTCATCGCCCACACCTTCACCCCGACCATTCCGAAGGAAATCCGCGAGATCGTGGCCCTGGAAACCAAGCGCACCTTCGAGGGCGGGGAATACGACATCCGCAAGGTGCGCTACGGGAACGTGCAGTCCCTGCACGTGACCATGCCCATACTCACCGGGCTGGTGGGGTACATCCACATCGGCATGGACATGGGCCTCATCACGGCCTTCATCCGTTCGGCCATCGTCAAGCAGCAGGTCATCACGCTGGTGCTCTTCTTCACCAGCGTGGCCGTGGCCTGGGCGTTCATGAACAACATCTCGCGTCCGCTGATGAGCCTGCGCGACTACGCCAAGCGCGTGGCCCGCCACGACTTCAGCACCCCCATCCACATCGATTCCAAGGACGAGGTGGGGGATCTGGCCGAGGCCATGTCCTCCATGGCCGTGGACATCCGGGAGCTGGTGGACCATCTCGAGGAGCGCGTGCGCCAGGCCACCAGCGAGCTGCAACAGGCCAAGGACGAACTGGAGGAAAAGGTCGCCGAGCGCACCAGGGAACTCTCCCGCACCAACATCCAGCTCAAGATCGAGGTGGCCGAGCGCAAGGTCGTGGGCGAGGCCCTGCGCAAGACCGAACAGAAATACCGCTCCATCTTCGAAAACGCGGTGGAGGGCATTTATCAGGTCGGGCGGGACGGCCATTTCATCAGCGCCAACCCTTCCCTGGCGCGCATCTACGGCTTCGGCACCTCGGCGGAATTCATGGCGGGCATGAACGCCTCTCCGGAGAGCTTTTATTTCGACGAGAGCCGCCGGGAGGAGTTTTACCAGACCCTGGAGCAGGAGGGCGAGGTCAAGAATTTCGAGTCGCGGGTCCGCCGGGGCGACGGCAGGGTCATCTGGATTTCCGAGAACGCGCGGCGCATCGTGGATTCGCGGGGGCGCACCCTGTATTACGAAGGATCGCTGGAAGACATCACCCTGCGCAAGGAAACCGAAGACCAGCTCATGCACCAGGCGTTTCACGATCCCCTGACGAACCTGCCCAACCGTCTTCTTTTCCAGGACCATCTTCAGATGGCCATGGAGCGTTCCCGGCGCAGGCCCGGCTACCTCTTCGCCGTGATCTATCTCGACCTGGACCGCTTCAAGATCATCAACGATTCCCTGGGGCACGACATCGGCGACAGCCTGCTGCGCACCGTGGCCCAGGTGCTGGTGAACTGCGCCCGGACCATGGACACCGTGGCCCGGTTCGGCGGGGACGAGTTCGCCATCCTGCTGGAGGAGATCGCCGCGCCCCGCGACGCCATCAAGATCGCCCGGCGCATCCTCGACGAGACCTCCAAGCCCTTCAACCTGGAGGGCAACGAGGTCTTCACCTCGGCGAGCCTGGGCATCGTCCTGCACACCCAGGACTACGAGCGGCCCG
Source organism: Paucidesulfovibrio longus DSM 6739 (assembly GCF_000420485.1). Lineage (NCBI taxonomy): Bacteria > Pseudomonadati > Thermodesulfobacteriota > Desulfovibrionia > Desulfovibrionales > Desulfovibrionaceae > Paucidesulfovibrio > Paucidesulfovibrio longus. The sequence goes on from NZ_ATVA01000012.1 coordinate 98,463, forward strand.
AAGCGCTCCTGCGCGACGCGGACACGGCCATGTATCGCGCCAAGGAGCTGGGCAAGTCGCGCTTCAAGGTCTTCAACCAGCGCATGCACGAGCAGGCGCTCCATCTCATGGAGCTGGAGACCGACCTGCGCAAGGCCCTGGATCAGGACGAGTTCGCCGCCGTGTATCAGCCCATCGTCTCTCTGGAAGACATGAGCATTTCGGGATTCGAGGTGCTGGTGCGCTGGCTGCACCCCACGCATGGAATCATCAACCCGGACAGCTTCATTCCCCTGGCCGAGGACACCGGACTGGTCTACGGCATCGACCTCTGCATGCTGGAGACGGCCTGCGCCCAGGCGGCCCGCTGGAAGGAGCGGTTTCCCGGGCGGTTCTTCGACGCGGAGGAACCCCTGCGCATTTCCCTGAACTTTTCGGGCAAGCACCTCAAGCAGCCTGTGCTCATTTCCCGCGTGGACGAGGCGTTGACGCGCCATTGCCTGGATCCGGGCATCGTGAACCTGGAAATCACCGAACATACGCTCATGGACAACCCGGCCCAGGCGGGAGAGATGCTCAACAAGCTCAAGGAAGTGGGCGTGGGCCTGTGCATCGACGACTTCGGCACGGGCTATTCCTCCCTTTCCTACCTGCAACGATTCCCCATCGACGTGGTCAAGATCGACCGCAGCTTCGTCATGGGCCTGGAGAACGACCGGGACAGCCGAACCATCGTCAATACCGTGATCTCCTTGGGCCTCGCCCTGGGGCTCAAGGTGGTTGCCGAGGGGGTGGAAACGCCGCAGCAACTGGACATTCTTCGGCAGGCGGGGTGCCGCTTCGCCCAGGGATTCCTGTTTTCGCAGCCGGTTTCCGCCGAGGAGGCCGAGCGCATGCTGGCCGAGGGCGGCTCCATGCGTGAGGCGGTCGAGGCCGGGAGAATGGACGAAAAAGCCGGAGACGAAATATGAACGGACCGGATCAGAACGGCAACGAAGAGCTTTGCGGAGTCTTTTCCATCCGCAAGTCCATGAAGATCGGCACGGGCGCCACCCAAAAGCGCGTGCAGCAGAGCTTCAACTATCTTGTGCGCGAGCTGGAGGACGGCAACATCGAGATCCAGCCCCTGGGCGAGGATTACGTTCCCCTGGGCAACCGGGAGATCATCGACCGCGAGCGGCTTCTGGCCGACTACATGCCGGAGCCCGCGCTCTGGCAGGAAAAAGTCCTGCCCAAGATGCGCGAGATCCAGAAGCACCTGGCCAGGGGGGACAAATACCGCAAGCGGGGCGAAACCTTCACCGCCGAGTATGAATACAACAAGGCCCTGCGCCTGGACGAACGCAACGTGCGCGCCAACTTCGGCATCGGCCTCGTCTACCTGGAGCGCGGCGACGCGGAAAAGGCCCACGAAGTCTTCGAACGGGTCGTGGGCATCGAAGCGGCCTTCGAGGACGACCACAAGCACCTTTTCAACGAATTCGGCATCAACCTGCGCAAGAGCGGGCTTTTCGACGACGCGGTTCGCTATTACCGCAGGGCGCTGGAGCTGGCCGCCAGCGATGAGAACCTGCACTACAACCTGGCCCGGGCCTACTACGAGAAGGGCGACCATCCCCACGCGGCCCGGCACCTCAACGCCTGCCTGGCCATGAATCCGCAGCACGCGGAAGCCAAGAGCTTCCTGGCGAGCCTGCAAAAGCGCGGGCTGGCCTAGCTGGTCGCCATGTCCGCCAACGCTCCGGCCCATCCCGCGTCCGGCGCGGACCGTTTTTTCGCAGAATCCCCGACGCCGGGGCCGCGCGGCCTGCTCATCGCAGGAACCCGTTCCGGCTGCGGCAAGACCTCGGTCAGCCTCGGCATCATGGCCGCCCTGGCCCGGCGCGGCCTGGACGTGCGGCCCTTCAAGGCCGGACCCGACTTCATCGACCCCCTGCACCACGGAGCCGCCGCGGGACGCCCCTCGCACAACCTCGACGGCTGGATGCTCACGCGCGATTGCGTGCGGGGCATTTTTTCCCGTGGCGCGCGCGGAGGCGACGCCGCCGTGGTCGAGGGCGTCATGGGCCTTTTCGACGGGGCTTCGGGCCGGGACGAAAGCGGCTCCTCGGCTCAGCTCGCAAAGTGGCTCGGCCTGCCCGTGCTGCTCGTGGCCGACGCCTCCTCCCTGGCGCGTTCCGCCGCGGCCCTGGTCGGCGGCTACGCCCGCTTCGACCCGGACCTGCGGTTCGCCGGGGTGGTGCTCAACCGCGTGGGCAGCGCCCGCCACGAGGAACTCCTGCGCGAGGCCCTGGAGTCCGTGCCCGAACTGCCGCTCCTGGGCTGCCTGCCGCGCGCGCAGGGACTGGAGCTGCCGTCGCGGCATTTGGGGCTGGTCACGCCGGATTTTCCGGCGCAGGGAGCGGGGCGACGGAATGCTTCGGAACGCGGGAACAGCGATGCGGGGCAGGAATGGGATGCAGGGGTCTATGGACGGCTGGCCGACTGGGTCGAGGCCCATTTGGACCTGGACGCCCTCCTGGCGGGACTTCCGGGCCTCAAGCCCGCGCGGCGCGATGCGGAACCCGAAGGCGCGGGCACAACAGGCAAGGTGCGCCTGGGAGTGGCCAGGGACGAGGCCTTCTGCTTCTGCTACGCGGAAAACCTGCGCCTGCTGGAGCGGGCGGGCGCGGAGATCGTCTTTTTTTCCCCCCTGCGGGAAACGCGACTGCCTTTCGGGCTGCACGGGCTCTACCTGCCCGGGGGCTACCCCGAACTCCATGCCGACAAGCTGGAGGCCAACGCTTCCATGCGCGACGACGTGCGTTCTTTCTGCGCAGCGGGGCGGCCGGTCTATGCGGAATGCGGCGGGTTTCTCTACCTGCTGGCGGAGCTGGGGGAGGCCGGAGTCGGCCCGACGCGCGCCATGTGCGGCGTCTATCCCGGCCGGGCGGTCATGCGTGACCGTTTTCGCGCCCTGGGCTACCGCGAAGCGCGCCTGACCCTGGACACGCCGCTGGGCCGGGCCGGATCGATCGCGCGGGGGCACGAGTTCCACTACTCCGAGCTGGACGGGGAGCCGGGAGGGCGGAGCGCCTACGCGGTCGCGGACCGCCTGGGACGCCGCACGGAAGCGGGCGGCTGGCTCGCCGGACCGGGCGGCAACGTGCTCGGCTCTTACGTGCATCTGCATTTCGGATCCAACCCGTTGCTCGCGGAGGTGTTCGTCAGGCGCTGCGCGGGCAACGACGCATAACCCCGGTTTTCCGAAACAACGCCGCCGTACCGGGCGTGCATGAGGTCTTGTCCGCGTTGCAGGGGATTGCCCCTGGGCGCGGCGTCGCTCTTTCGGGCTGCTGCTGACGCGCCCCGTGCAGGGCGAAGCACCTGTCATCCATGTTCTTTTCTGGGCGGACGGTTCGGCCGGACCGCACTATGCTGCCGTACAACAGCTTCTATTCTATGGGCGGTGCACGGTTTCCGCTTGTGAAAGACTACGTTTCTTCGCTTGACAAGCACCTCTTGAATAAAGCAATGCTATCGCAACTATGCTTTTTGCTGATGAATAAAGGCGACCGAACGGCAGATGTGTGCTTTACTTGTAATGCTGCTCCCGGAGACAATGCGTGCGCTTTGAAGTGCGGCATCATATCGAAGAGAACGTGTTGGTCATCGAGGTCAGCGGTGATCTGAGCACGTACGCTGCCTCCGAACGCCTGCTGGAAGAGAACCGGGCGCTGATGAGGGCCAGTGGAAAGACGCGGGTGCTCATCGACATGGGAAGCGTTGAGAAACGGCTGGAAGTCGGCGACGCCTTTTTCTTCGTGCGGAACGTTCCCGCACTGGAAAAGCACTACCGCTGCGCGTTTCTGGACCGGCCCGCGTACCGTGACTATTCGCTCTACTATGAAGCCACGGCCAAGAACGCGGGGCACGACTTCAAGGTGTTTTTCGACCGTTCCGAAGCGTTGCAATGGCTGCGGAGCGAGAAGGGATGATTTTCGGAAGGGAGGCTGCCGGGGCGCCTGGAGATGCGGTGCGGCTCAGCGCACCTCGAGCAGCGGGAGCAGTTTCGCCGTCGGCAGGACGCGGATCGCCGATTCCGGCGTGATCAATTCTTCCCAGACCCAGTTGTGATGGCGGATGACCTCTTCGGCGTCGAGATGCGGGCGGTCCGCCGTGGTGTGGGCGTCCGAGGCCGCAAAGACCTCGTAGCCCAGGCTCGCGGCGGCGCGCAGGGTCGTGTCCACGCAGAAGTCCGTGCAGCATCCGGCCAGGACGAGCCGGCTCGCGCCGAGTCCCTGCAACACGGCGTGCAGATTGGTGCGGCAGAAAGCGTCGCAGGCGGCCTTGTCCACCACGGGGTCGCTGTCCGCGCGGTCCAGGTCCGGCAGGATTTCCCAGCCGGGCGTTCCCGGTTCCAGGCTTTCCCCCGGTCTGCCCGCGTGGCGAACGAAAACGACGGGCGTGGCGCTTTTCCGGGCGGCCCGGATCAGCTCGTTGATGCGGCGCACCACGCCCCGCGCGTCGAAGCGCGGCGTCTGCGGCGAGAACAATCCCGCCTGCATGTCGATGACCAGCAGCGCGAACATGGCGCTTGCTAGAAGCCCTGTTCCAGCGCGGGGCTGACAAGCGCGTTTTCCGGCGCGGGCGCCGGAGGCCTGCCCGCGTCCCGGAGCGTGACGTGGCGGCCTTCCACCCGCAGGCGGCCCTCGGCCAGCCACTGGATCGCCTGGGGGTAGATGCGGTGTTCCAGGGCCAGGATGCGCCCGCCCAGGGCATCGCCGCCTTCGCCGGGAAAGGCGGGCACCGCCGCCTGAATGATCACCGGGCCATGATCCATCTTCTCATCCACGAAATGCACGGTGCAGCCGGAAATGCGCACGCCGTAGTCCGCGGCGTCGGCCTGGCCGTGCACGCCCGGAAAGCTGGGCAGCAGGGCGGGATGGATGTTCACGACGCGGCCCGGAAAGGCGTTCAGGAATTCCGTCGTCAGGATGCGCATGAACCCGGCGCAGACCACTGTTTCGGCTCCGGCTTCGCGGATGGCCCGGACCATCTCGGCGTCGAAGGCTTCGCGCGAGGGATAGTCCGTGTGATCCAGGGCCAGGGCGGGGATGTTGTGGTTGCGCGCGCGCAGCAGGCCGTAGGCGTCCGGCTTGTTGGAGAGCACGAGCTTGATCTCGGCGTCCAGCGCTCCGGATTCGATGCGGTCGATGATGGATTGCAGGTTCGAGCCGCTGCCGGAAACCAGGACGGCGATGGGAAGGGCCATGTTCGCTCCTTGCGTTGACGTTGCCGCTTCCTCTTACCCGTCAAGCCCCAGGGCCGCAAGAGTCGCCAGGAGCAGTTTCCCGCGCCGGGCCGGGCGATTTCCGCTGCCCTACGGCCTGCGCCCCAGGAGCATCCGCGTTTCCGGGCCAGCAGGCAGGCTGCGAAGGTCCGTGAAGCCCGCCCGCGTGAGCCATCCGCGCGCTTCGGTTTCGGTATAGGCGTCGCCCGCCTCGGTGTTCACGAGCATGTTCAACGCGAAAACAGCGCCGAAGGCCGGCTCGGTGCGGCTTTCGTCCATGAGGAAGTCCACGAGGGCCAGCGAGCCGCCGGGACGCAGCACCGCGAAGCAGCGCCGGACCAGTTCCGCGCATTGCTCCGGGCCGAACATGTGCGCGATGGCCGAGACGAAGACGAGGTCGTAGAAACCGCCGGACGGGTCCATTTCTCCGAGCTCGCCGCCGGGAATCCAGTCCGCAGCGGTCCAGTCCGGGACGAGCATGTCGCCGGGAAGGGCGGAGATGCGCCCGGCAAGACCGGCCTCCCGCACATAGTCCTCGGTCAGCCGGGCGACTTCCGGCAAATCAAGGACCACGGCGTGCAGTCCCGGTTCGGCCCGGCACATGGCCATGGAATAGACCCCGGAACCGCCGCCCACGTCCAGCGCGCGGCGCGCTCCCGCCAGCGGCAGCCTGGACGCCAGGGCGTCCGTTCCTGCCTTGGCCCTGGAGTGCATGGCCGCGATGAAATGCCTGCGCCGCGTGTCGTCGTCGAAGTGCGGATCAAGCACGCTTCCGCCGCGGCGCACGGCCTGGGTCAGGGTGCCCCAGTTGGCGTAGAGGTTGGAGAGATGTCCCAGGGACATCTGTTTCGGGCTCTCGGCGGAGAGCAGCTCAAAGGCCGTGTCCGTGGCGCGGTAGGCGTCGTCCTTCTTGGCTGCGAGGCCCAGGGCCGCGAGCGCGCCCAGAAGCCGGTCCAGGCCGCGAACGTCCACTCCGGGCGAATCGCTCCCCGGCGCCGTCAGCCTGGGCGCGAGGTCCGAGGCGCGCCGCCACTCCCGGCCCAGATGCGTGAACAGGTCCAGGTCCGAGGCCGTGAGCAGCACCCGGCTGCGCTGAAAGGCCGAGGCCAGGGCGCGGATGTCGTCGGCGGTGGCGGGAGTGTGGTCGGACATGGCTGCTCCTTGGTTCGGGGTGCGGATTCCCCCAAGCATACCATTTCGCGCCGCGAGTTCAAGAACGCCGCACGCAAAAGCCCCGGCAACGCGAACGCTGCCGGGGCCGGTGAGTTCTTTCTGTCCGCTCCGAGGCTATTCGGCCTTGAGCAGCGCCTCCACCAGCGCGGGGATGGTGTAGTCCTCGGGCTGAAGGTCCGGGCGCAGACCGTGCTTCTCCAGCGTCTTGGCCGTGACCGGGCCGATGCAGGCCAGCCGGGCCTTGCCGGGGTTGGCGGCCTTGTAGTCCTTGAGCGCGTCCGCGTCCACCAGCTCGAAGAAGTTGTCCACGGTGCTGGAGCTGGTGAAGGTCACGTAGTCCAGCTTGTCCTTGGTCAGCGCGTCCATGATCTCCGCGCCGTCTTCCTGGGCCAGCTTGGTTTCGTACACGGGCAGCACCTGGACGTGGGCTCCGGCCTCGGCCAGCTGTTCCGGCAGCACCTCGCGGGCGACCTTGGCGCGGGGGATGAGCACGTTCTTGCCCACGATGCCGCGTTCCAGCAGCCCCGCCACCACATGCTCGGCCACGTATTTCTCCGGAATGAAGTCCGGCTTGATGCCGCGCTCGCGCAGGGCGTCCGCCGTGGCCGGGCCGATGGCCGCGATCTGGATGCCGCCGAAGATGCGCGAATCCAGGCCGATCTCGCCGAGCTTGTCCCAGAAGAACTTGACGCCGTTGACCGAGGTGAAGACCACCCAATCCTGCATGGGCAGGCGCAGGATGGCGGTTTCCAGCTCCTCGTAGCTGTCCAGCGGCTCGATCGTGATGGTCGGGAATTCGTAGACGTGCGCGCCCAGGTCCGAGAGCGTGCGCACCAGTCCGCTGGCCTGTTCGCGCGCGCGGGTCACCACGACGCCCTTGCCGAGCAGGGGCCGCTTTTCGAACCAGGCGAGCTTGTCGTGCAGGCCGCAGACCCCGCCGACCACGATGATGGACGGGGCCGCGAACTTGCGGCGCTCGGCCTCGGCCGCCACTTCCGCCAGCGTGGACACGAAGCTCTGCTGCTCCGCGCGGGTGCCCCAGCGCACGAGCGCCACGGGCGTCTGCGGGTCGCGCCCGCCCTCGATGAGCCGCTCGGAGATCATGGGCAGGTTCTTCACGCCCATGTAGAAGACCAGGGTGCTGGTGCTCTTGGCGTAGACGTCCCAGTTGTGGCCGCTTTCTTCCTTGGTGGGGTCTTCGTGCCCGGTGATGAAGCAGACGCTGGTGGTGTGGTCGCGGTGGGTCACGGGGATGCCCGCATAGGCCGGGGCCGCCACGCCCGCGGTCACGCCGGGCACGACCTCGAAGGGCACGCCAGCCTCGACCAGCTCTTCGGCCTCCTCGCCGCCGCGCCCGAACACGTAGGGGTCGCCGCCCTTGAGCCGGGCCACGCTCTTGCCGCTCTTGGCCAGCTCCACGATCAGCTCGTTGATCTTGTCCTGGGGCAGGGTATGGTCGCCGCCCTTCTTGCCGACATAGATGATCTCGGCGTCCTTGCGGGCGTATTTGAGGAATTCCTTGTTGGCGAGGTAGTCGTAGACCACCACGTCGCAGGTTTCGATGAGTTCCTTGGCCCGCACGGTGAGCAGGCCGGGATCGCCGGGGCCGGCGCCGATGAGATAGACGGTAGCTGTGGTCATGGTCGTGCTCGTTCGTTTGCGTTGAGTCATGCGCCGAGGAATTGGTGAAATGACTCTTCGTTGTTGACGATATCGCAGGGGAGAACGTCTGGCTCGCCCCAGTGCGCTGCGGCCAGCGGCTTGAGCGCCGTTCGGAATGCGTAACGGTGGTTGATAATTTCCCGGTAGCTGAAGTTGACGATTAACAAATAGCGACCGGAGAGCTTCTCCTGGGAAAAATCTTGAGAGAGCGCCGGATAGAGTCCTTCGAGAACAATCAGCGAGCCCTTGAGCTTGTCCGCAAGCCGCAACGACTGGATCTTGGCGTCGAGGAATTCTTGATACCGCTCCAGGCAGAGCCGAGTGGTTTCGGCGGGGGTGGCTCCGCGTTTGGTCTTTGGGCAGACTTGGTGGTGAAAGTTGAGTTCCGTGTCCCTCAGGCCCTTCATTTCCAACAGCGAGAGCAAGTCCATGCCCTTGACCGCATCACAGCGTGCACCGTCCGTAGTGGCGGGCGTTACGCCTCCCAGGGAATGCGCATAGGTGTCCAGGTCGAAGACTTCGAGCGTGCTTTCCGTGCAGCAGGACTTGTCCAACTCCCCGATGGGGGAGCGGGACAGTTTCCCCTTGGCGCAGGCGGCATCCAACGTGGCCGCAAGGCTCATGCATCCCCCTGGTGCAGGGAAAGCTGCATCAGCGGCAGCGCGAGCTGCTTGTAGATCGGTTCCGGATCGTCGGTCACGTCCCGCATGACCACGGGGCCGTCGGCAGTGCGTTCGCTAAGATAGAAATGGCACTTTTCGCCGAGCTTCTTTTTGCCCACGAATTCCATGGCCTCCACGAACACCGGACTGTGCGTAGTCATGAGCACGTTCAGCCCGAGTTCGTCCACCATGCTCACGAGCAGCTTGGCGTATTCGAGCTGCCACTTGGGGTGCATGTGCACCTCGGGTTCGTCGAGGATGAGCAGGAAGCCGGGGCGGGCCAGACCGAGTTCCAGGATGCGCTGGATGAAGCCGAAGGCCTGGATGCCCGTGGCCACGCTGGGCATGGGGATGGATACGTCGCCGCGCTGGAAGCGGGGCGAGCTGTTCTCGAAGACAATCTTGCCGTTAACGGTCTTTTCGATGGACAGCAAAAGCCCTTTTGCGTCGCCTTCCAGTGGCTTTACCGAGCCGTTAAGCCGGGAATAGGCGTCGAAATAGGTATAGGGAAATTTGATGGGGTATTGCTCATTTCTGGCTTGCGCCTTCGCGGTTTCGGAGGCGATGCCCTGAAAGGTGTCAAAGAGTTGCCAAATCAAGGGTGTCTCTAAGAAAAGTACATCCTTGAACTTCAAAGTGGATTGGGGAGCCGGCCCGTTCATTAAGAAGGCGTTACGGGCTCCAGTGCTGTCCTTTAAAAACTCAACCTTGAATAGCTGAATGCCGTGCTCGTCCAAGACGTTGAAATGCCCGGGACGACAGTCAAGACCAAGGGCGTTCCAGTAGGAATTGGGGAACTCATATGAAAGAGAGCGTTCCCCCTGCCGCTGCCGCTTAGCTGCCTCCAAAAACGCATAGACCAGCTTGCCCACGGTGCTCTTTCCGGTGTCGTTGTCACCGGCGATCACGGTCAGGCCGTCCAGGGCGATATCCGCTTCCCTGATGGGGGCGAAGTCCCGGATGCTGATCTTCATGGCGTGTCTCCTTGGTAGATGATGGCCTGAACAGGATCGTTTCTATCCTGTTCAGGCCGATCTGCCAAATATCTTCGGCGATCCCGCGCGAAAGACGCGGACCCATGAATGGACCGAGGCGAGGCCCTTAGCCCATCACGCTCTGGATGCGTCCGCGCAGGGCCGCGAGCTTGTCGCGCTCTTCCTGCATGGCGGCCAGCTTTTCCTTTTCCTTTTCCACGACTTCGGCGGGCGCGTTGCTGACGAAGCCCTGGTTGGCGAGCTTCTTTTCCACGCCTGTGAGGTCTTTTTCCAGCTTGGCCAGCTTCTTGTCCAGCCGGGCCAGCTCGGCCTCGAAGTCCACCTTGCCCTCCAGAGGCACGAAGAGTTCGTTGCCGCGCACCACGGCGGAGCCGGAAGCGCGCGGACCTTTCTCGTCCGGTCCGGCCTGAATGCCTTCGATGCGCGCCAGGAAGCGGATCAGCCCGGCGTTTTCTTCGATGATGGCGCGGTCCTCGTCCGAAGCGGTGCGCACGAGCATGTCCAGCTTGACCTGCGGCTCGATGTGCAGCTCGGTGCGGATGTTGCGGGCGGCGGAAACAAGGCCCTGGAACAGCTCCATGGCGGCAACGCTTCCGGCGTCGCGGCACTGGGGCCGCGCGGCCGGGAAGGGCGTGGTCGCGATGTCCTCGCCGGGCGTGCCGGGCAGCACGGACCAGATTTCCTGGGTCACGAAGGGCATGACCGGATGCAGCAGGATCATGGTTTCGGCCAGCACCGCGGCCAGCACCTTCTGCGTGGCGGCCTTGGCCGTCTCGTCCTCGCCGTAGAGCGCGGGCTTGATCATCTCCAGGTACCAGTCGCAGAACTCGTTCCAGATGAAGCGGTAGAGGGTCTGGGCGTATTCGTTGAAGCGGTAGCCCTCCACGGCGGCGCGGACCTCGTCCTTGACCTCTTCCAGCCGATGCAGGATCCACTTGTTCGCCAGTCCTCCGGCCGCGGCCGGGTCCATGGCGGGCAGCTCCTCGGGCAGGTTCATGAGCGCGAAGCGGGCCGCGTTCCAGATCTTGTTCACGAAGTGGCGGTAGCCCTCGATGCGCGCCTCGGAGAGCTTGATGTCGCGGCCCATGGCCGCGAAGGCGCAGAGGGTGAAGCGCGTGGCGTCCGTGCCGTACTTGTCGACCATTTCCATGGGGTCGATGACGTTGCCCGTGGACTTGGACATCTTCTTGCCCTGCTCGTCGCGCACCAGGGCGTGGATGTACACGTCGCGGAAGGGCACCTCGTCCATGAACTGGAGGCCCATCATCATCATCCGGGCGACCCAGAAGAAGAGGATGTCGAAGCCGGTCACGAGCACGGCCGTGGGGTAATATTTGTCCAGTTCCGGGGTCTTGTCGGGCCAGCCCATGGTGGAGAAGGGCCAGAGCGCCGAGGAGAACCAGGTGTCGAGCACGTCCGGATCCTGCTCCAGGTTGGCGGAGCCGCACTTGGGGCAGGTCGTGGGATCGGTTTCCGGCACGATCAGTTCGCCGCAGTCCAGGCAGGTCCAGGCCGGGATGCGGTGTCCCCACCAGATCTGGCGGGAGATGCACCAGTCGCGGATGTTGTCCAGCCACTCGTAATAGGTCTTGGTCCAGTGCTCCGGGTAGATCCGGGTCTTGGCGGGCACGGCGGCGCGGGCCTTCTCGGCCAGCGGCTTCATGGACACGAACCACTGGGTGGAGACGTGCGGCTCGATCACGGACTTGCAGCGGTAGCAGACGCCCACGCTGTGGTCGTGGTCCGCGACCTCGACCACGCGGCCCTCGGCTTCCAGGTCGGCCATGACCGCGGCGCGGGCCTCCTCCTTGAACATGCCGCGATATTTCTCCGGCGCGTTCTCGTTGACGTAGCCGTCCTCGTCCAGGATGGCGATGACCTCCAGGCCGTGCTTGCGGCCCAGCTCCCAGTCGTTCATGTCGTGGGCCGGGGTGACCTTGAGGCAGCCCGTGCCGAACTCGATGTCCACGTAGGCGTCGCCGATGACGGGCAGCTCGCGGCCCACCAGGGGCAGGAGCACGGTCTTGCCGATGAGGTGCTTGAAGCGGTCGTCCTCGGGGTTCACGGCGATGGCCGTGTCCGCGAGCATGGTTTCGGGCCGGGTGGTGGCGATGACGATGTCGCCGGACCCGTCCGCCAGGGAATAGCGGATATGGTGGAGCTTGCCGGGCTTCGGCTCGTGTTCGACCTCGTCGTCGGCCAGGGCCGTGTGGCAGCGGTTGCACCAGTTGATGATGTAGTTGCCCTTGTAGATCAGCCCCTGCTTGAACAGCTCCACGAAGACCTTGCGCACGGCCTTGGCGCGCTGGTCGTCGAAGGTGAAGCATTCGCGGGTCCAGTCCACGGAGGAGCCCATGCGCCGGATCTGGTTCTGGATGGTGCCGCCCTTGTCCTCGCGCCAGGCCCAGACGCGTTCGAGGAACTTCTCGCGGCCCAGGTCGTCGCGGGTCAGGCCCTCTTTCTTCAGTTCGCGCTCGACCACGTTCTGCGTGGCGATGCCCGCGTGGTCCGTGCCGGGCACCCAGAGCACGTTGCGGCCCTGCTGGCGGTGGAAGCGGGCGAGCACGTCCTGGATGGTCTGGTTCAGGGCGTGGCCCATGTGCAGCACGCCGGTGACGTTCGGCGGGGGAATGACGATGGAATACGGCTCTCCCTCCGCCTTGGGGTCGGGGGTGAAGGTCTGGTCGTTCTCCCAGTGTTCACGCCACTTGGTTTCCACGTCCTTCGGCTCGTAGCCTTTGGCCAACTCCGGCTTGCCCATTCTCGCTCCTTGAAATATCGCCTTGATCCGGGAAACCCGGTTTCTGGCCGTATCATGCCGCCCCTGGCCAGCGGCCGCTGGGGGCGGGTTTTCGAAAAAAACCTTATCCGGCTTGCCAGGCCGCGTCCGGGCCTGATAGCGTCGTCAGAGTCTAATCCGGGACGCCGACATGTCAATCATCTACATATACTGGGACGAATCTCACTTCTGGGGCCTGATGGCCCGGCGCGCGCTCCTTTCCTGGGGCGTGGAGCACCGACTCGTGCGAGGCAATGAGATAGCCCACGGGCTGCTTGCTGACAACCCCCCAGCGCTTCTGCTCGTGCCGGGCGGCTGGGCGCGCGGCAAGGCCGAGCGGCTCGGCCCGGAGGGCGTGGAGGCCGTGCGCGCCTACGTGGCGGGCGGCGGGGCCTATCTCGGCTTCTGCGGCGGGGCCGGACTGGCGCTCACGGGCGGCGGGCTGGGCTTGTGTCCGTGGAGCCGGCGCGGCTTCAAGGACCGCATGCAGCATTTCCTTTCCGGCCATGTCCAGGTCCGGCCCGACCAGGAGAGTCCCCTGGTTCCCCAGGAGCTGCGCGAGCGAGCGCTCCTTCCCGTCTGGTGGCCGGGCCGGTTCGAGCCGAACGGGGGCGACGTCCGGGTGCTGGCGTCCTACGGCGAGCCGGGGCCGGATTTCTGGGTCGCGGACCTGGCCTTGAAAAGCCTGCCGAAAGGCACGCTCGGCGACTGGGAGGCGCTGTACGGCGTGCGCATCCGCCCTGCCTTCCGAGACCAGCCCAGCATGGTGGAGGGCCGCCACGGCCAGGGGCGCTACGTGCTCAGCTACGCCCACCTGGAAACCCCGGCCTCGCCGGACGCGAACCGCTGGCTGGCGCACCTGCTCCGCGAGCTGGGCGGGCTGGACGCGCCTTCCTCGCCGCTCCCGGCCTGGGATCTCGCCGCTTTGCCCGTGCTGCGCTCCGATCCCCATCTTCAGACCGCCCGCGAGCAGCTTTTCCGCCTGGTCCAGACAGGCGTGGACAACCTGCTGCTCTTCTGGCGCACGCCCTGGCTGCTCGGCTGGCGGCGCGGGCTGCCCGGAGCCGCGCTGAACAGCCTGCTCTGCATGGTCTGCGAGGCCCTGGCCACGGCGGATACCGAAGCGGCGCACGCCTGGTGGCGATCCGCAGGCCCGGAATTCTCCCAGGGCATGGAGATCTTCGCCCAGGGGGTGACGGGCTATCTGCTGGCCGAGCGTCTGGCCATGACGGTGTACTCCTCCTCGCCCGAAGCCCTCCCCGGCCTGCGGGAGCAGCGGGAAGCGCTTTTCGGGACGCCCCCCGCGGGCGGCGGCCTGCACGGCCAGCTCCAGTCCCTGCTGGAGGAGCTGCTCTGGCGGCTTTGATAACGCACTCGTATTGTTTTCATTTCCTCCTGAAACAGAAGCAATCCGCGGCGCAACGTGTCCGGATTGTTGTGTTTCCGTCGAAGCGGTTGCCAATTCGCCACGCTTCAAGTATTCATCGTAACGGTAAGGAGACATTCCGCGCGTTGAGCGCATGGGGCACGGGATCATGGCCGAGCGAGCGAAACAGAAAGACGGCGGGCGCAAGAGCCCGGATGCCGCACTGCGCTTTTGCCTTTCCACGGACGGCATGAAGCTCGGCGTGAGCCGGTATCTGCCTCCGGAAGCGGGCGGCAGACCGCTGACGCCGAAGAGCATCCGCAAGCAGCTCGAGGCCGCCGGCGTGGCTCTGGAACCCGAACCGGGCGCGGCGGAGAAGATTTTGGAGCGGCTGCGCTCCGGGCAGGACTACCGCAAGATCGTCCTCGTCCGGGGGGAGCAGCCGCAAAACCCCACCCATGGCCGCGTGGAACCCGTGGGCGATCTGCGCATGCCCGTGTTCACCGGCCAGATCATCGCCCGCAAGGTGGCGCCCAATCCCGGCAAGCCCGGCAGGACCATCGACGGGCGCATCATCGAACCCACGGAAAAGATCGAAGGCAAGCTCCAGGACGTCAAGGCCAAGGCCGGAGCCAACGTGGCCTTCGATCCCACGGACCTGACCTTCACCGCCCAGACCTACGGCCTGGCCACCATCCGCGACGGGGAAGTCTCCATCAAGCCGGGCCTGCACATCGACGACGAGGAAATCCACGTCCTGGGCGTGATCTTCCACAAGGATCATCTCGGCAACACCGTGACTTCGGAAATGTTCGTTTCCGAGCTGGACCGCCTCGGCGTGCAGGTGCCTCCCTCGGAGGAGACGCTGGCCGAAGCCTTTGAAAAGGCGCAGTCCACCCGGCAGCTCCAGCGCGACGTGATCGTGGCGCAGGGCAAGGAGCCGGAACCCGGCAACGACGGCTGGCTCGAAGTGCTCCTGAAGCGCGAGGTGGACGACGCCCGCGAGGACGACCAGGGCCGCATCGACTACCGCCACCGGGCCAGCATGCCCATGGCCCGCGTGGGCGACATGCTGGCGCGGGTGCATGACCCCGAACCGGGCAAGGGCGGCATCGACCTCTACGAAAAGACCATTCCGGCCAAGGGCGGCAAGCCCCTGCACGTTGCGCCCGGACCCGGCGTGAAGCGCAAGGGCCGCGACGGCTTCGAGGCCACCGAGGAAGGCATCCTCGTCTACGAGAAGGGCGTGATCATGGTCAGCCCCGTGCTCGTGGTCAACCGGGACGTGGGCCTTTCCAGCGGCCATATCCGCGCCGAGTTCGGCTCGGTGCAGGTGCGCGGCAGCGTGACTTCGGGCATGCAGGTCAGCGCGCCCCAGAACGTGGTCGTGCTGGACGCGGTGGAGAGCGCCTTTGTGGAAGCCGGGGGCGACGTGGAGGTGCGCGGCGGCATTCTCATGCCGGACGGCGGCCTGGTCCGCGCCGGGGGCAAGGTCATGGCCCAGTTCGCCACCAACGCCCGCATCGAGGCCGGAGGCGACGTGATCATCGGCAACAACGTGACCAACAGCCGCATCGAGACGCAAGGCTCGTTCCTGGCCGTGAAGGGCAAGGGCGTGATCCAGGGCGGCAGCATCACCAGCCACCAGAACGTCGAGGTCAACGAGCTGGGCACGGAGATGGGCGTGGCCACGCAGGTGAACATCAGCCAGCGGCAGCGCGACCAGCTGCCCATGCTCAAGGTGCGCGGCAAGATCAAGCACGAGCTGGAGCGCATCGCCGAGCGGCTCGGCAACGGCGATCCGAAAAGCATCCTCCTGGCCGCGCCCGCGGCCAAGCGTCCGGCCGTGGCCGAGGTGCTCAAGTACCGCATCCGCCTGGAGCGGAAGTTCGAGAAGATCAACGCCTTCATGAAGAAGGACGTGCAGCGCCGCCAGAAGGCGCTTTCCCGCTGCCGGATCAAGGTCCGGAGCAGGATTCATCCGGGCGTGACCATCAAGATCGGAGGCCGCGTGCTGCGCATCGACAAGCCCGTGGACCACAGCCAGATCTATTGGGACTACGAGTCCCGCGCCATCCTGATCCGCAATTTCTAGCCGCGCCCTTCCAGAAACGTCGAACCCCCGCCGAAGCGGGGGTTTTTCAAACCTTGCAGGTGGGGATGATCTAGTATCCGCCCGAGCGCGGCGGACGTGGAGCCCGCTCGCGGGCTTCGTTGATCCGCAGGGCGCGGCCGCCCAGCTCCTTGCCGTCCAGAGCCTCGACGGCTTCCAGAGCGGCTGCGTCATCCATGCGCACGAAACCGAAGCCGCGGAAACGGCCGGTCTCGCGATCCATGACAAATTTGACCTCGTGCACTTCGCCGTAAGCGGCGAACATCTCGCGCACTTCGTCCTCCGTGGCGCGGAACGGCAGGTTCCCCACGTAAATGGACTTCATCGTCGCCTCCTGAAACATAAAAAAAATGAACACCATGCTTGCTTCCGGGAGACCGCAAAGCCTCGGCATGCCGCTCCCCGCTGCAAGTAACACCACTATTTTCGGCAGTATCCCAAAGTATTACCCGCCGCAAGCAGATTGTGCATATTTTCCCTGAGATTTTTTATACTCTCTCGGGGGGAAAGTCCGGGTACTCGACGCGCTCAAGGCAGAGCCCCTGGGCAGGGGCCGTGGGAGGCGCGGCGGTCCTGTCCCCTGCATGCAGAAATGACCGGACGTCGTCGGCGTTCACCCTGCCCCGGCCCACGGCCACGAGGCAGCCCATGAGGTTGCGGACCATCTGCTTGAGAAAGCCTGTGGCCCGGAAGCGCCAGACGCATTCGTGGGGCAGGGGGCCGTGCGAGCGCCGGATTTCGAGCAGGGTCCGCACCGTGCTTTCCACGTCGGACCCGGTGTTGCGGAAGGCCGCGAAGTCGTGCTGGCCCAGGAAGATATTGGCGGCCTCGTCCATGGCTGCGAGGTCCACGGGACCGCAGTCCCAGACGAAGGGACGCCGCTGGGGCAGGACGTAGGCGGGTTCCAGCCAGAGGGTGTAGGCGTAGGTTTTCGTCAGCACGGAAAAACGGGAGTGAAAGCCCGGCGGAGCCTCCTCGGCGTCGAGCACGCTCACGTCCGGGGGCAGGGAGCGGTTCAGGGCCATGCGCCAGGGGAAGCCGCGCCGCGATTCGGGCGCTTCGAAGTGGGCCACCTGTCCCACGGCGTGCACGCCGCTGTCCGTGCGGCCCGACGCGTGCACCCGCACGGCGCCGTCCTTGGCCAGGCGCGCGCCGACCCGTCCCAGAATCATGGGGGCCAGGGCCTTTTCCAGCACGCCCTGCACCGTGCGCTGGCCGGGCTGGAGCTGCCAGCCGGCGAATTTCGTGCCGTCGTAGGCCAGGGTCAGCTTGATGCGGGGCATCGCGAATCCGTGTTCGAAACGGGGCCGGGCCGCGTCACGGCTGGAACGGGGCGCGCAGGTTGGTCAGCGCCTCGGAAAGCTCGGCGGCCTTGCGCGTCTCGATGAAGCTGAGAATCTCTCCGGCCTGCCGTCCCTGGAGTCCCGCCAGAATCTTGACGGCCAGCTGCTTGTCCATGGTTTCGAGCACGGCGGCGGCCTGCTTGGCCTTCATGTTGGCGTAGGCCTTGATCAGCTTCTGGAGGCGTTCGTCCTCGACTCCCTTGACTTCCTTGAGCAGAGCTTCGAGCTGGGACTTGAGTCCTTCCAGCTTGGTCACTTCCTGGTTGAGGTTGGCCTCCAGTTCCTTCAGGGAGCGTTCCTTGGCGGCCAGCTCCTCTTCGCGGCGCTTGAGCACCTTCCAGTCCGCCGGGTCCATGCCCGCGGGGGGCTGGTCCGGAGCGGCCTGGGCGCTTGGGGCCGGGGTCGCCGTCTGGGCCTGGGCTTCGGGCAGGGCCGCGACCTTGGCGGCCTGCGCGGCCACGTCGCGAAGGGCTTCCCCCGCGCTTTCGGTCTGCTCGGAAACGGCCTGAACAGCCCGCTCCGCAGGGGCGAAATAGTCGCCGAGTCCGAGCGCGCCGAGC
Organism: Paucidesulfovibrio longus DSM 6739; assembly: GCF_000420485.1. Taxonomy (NCBI): domain Bacteria; kingdom Pseudomonadati; phylum Thermodesulfobacteriota; class Desulfovibrionia; order Desulfovibrionales; family Desulfovibrionaceae; genus Paucidesulfovibrio; species Paucidesulfovibrio longus. The sequence goes on from NZ_ATVA01000012.1 coordinate 116,367, forward strand.
AGGGCCAGCTTGAACACGGCAATGGCCGCCAGGCCCCAGAGCACTCTAGAAATCTTCACGCCGGAAACGAAGCGCTGCCATTTCGTCGTTTTCTTTTTCTTCTCTGCGTTGTTCTTCATTGTCGTGTCGTGCGGCCTGTTGTTCCTTGAGTTTTTCGAGCAGCTTGCGGTCTTTTGACTTGTTGACCGCGTCCAGGCGGCATTTTTGCAATTTAAGGGCCAACTCGGCGAGGCTGGCCCGCGCGGTCGCGATGTCCTCTTCCAGGGCCTGCTTGTATTGCCGCCAGAGCCACATCTCGTTGGCGTCCGCGTCTTTTTTCAGCCCCGTGCGCACGTGCCGCTCCAGCAGCGACTCCATCTCGCTCACGCGTTTCTGCTGCTCTTCATGGGCGGCCTGGGCCCGCGCCAGGGAGAGCTTGGCCCGGTCCTCCAGCTGCTCGCGGTAGTCGAGCACCCGCTGGAGCGGGAAGTGGAACGGCTTGGCCATCGTGATTCCGCTCAGCGGCTCGCGGCCAGCGGGCTGCCGGAAAGCCCGCACCAGCCCTTGCCGCCGGGCTCGTTGTCCTTCCAGCGCCACATCATGCACATGGGCCCCTGGCAGAATTTCATCTTGTCGTCCCCGGTCTTGAGCAGGGGGCAGAACTTGAATTTGGCCTCGTTTTCCGTAAGCAGCATGGTCCGCCTCCAGGGAAAAGTGTGCTGAATCCGATCGGCAAATCCGATTGCCGTCGCCTGCGCGCGCCCCGACCACTTCCGCATGCTAAGCGCGGGGGAGATATTTGGCAAGGCGGGCCGGGGAAAGGCTCAGGAGCCGGGCTTGCCCCCTCCCGGCTTTCCGCCTTTCGGGGGGGCTCCGGGAGCGGTCCTGGGCTTGCGGCCTTCGAAGTCGAGCAGCTCCGCGCGCTTGAGCGCGCCGCTGCCGAACCGCCCACGGATGGCGTCCACGGCCTGTTCCAGTTCGCGGCTGCGCAGGTCCGGCCTCTCTTCTTCGTCCTCCAGGAGCGAGAGCTGGCGGGCGCGCGGCTCGAAGTTGCCGACGCCCACGCCGATGAGCCGCAGGGGCGTCTTGGGGGCCAGTTCGTCGAGGAGTTCCTGGGCCGTGCGGAAGATCACGTCGGTTTCGCTGGTGCGGTGCTCCAGGCTGCGGCTCCGCGTGACCTGTCGGAAATCCGAGAACTTGGCCTTGAGGGTCACGGTGCGGCCCCGCACGCCGTGGCGTCGCAGGTCCGCGGCCACGCGATCGCTTTGCGCCAGGAGCCAGCGCCGCAGCTCGGTCCGGTCCAGGGTGTCGCGGGCAAAGGTGTTTTCCGCGCTGCACGACTTGGGCGCGGAAAAAGGCACGATCTCCGTGGAACCCTGGCCGAGGCAGCGGTCGTGCAGCTCGCCGCCCCATTTGCCGAGGCGCTCCTCCCAGAATCGGCGGGGCCGGCGCGGCACGTCCCCGGCGAAGCGGACCCCGGCCCGGCGCAGGGATTCCAGCCCGCGCTTGCCCACTCCCGGAATCTTGCCCACGGGCAGGGTGCGCAGAAAGTCGGCGACGTCTTCGGGCCGGAGGATGAATACGCCGTCCGGCTTGTTCTGGTCCGAGGCGATCTTGGCCAGGAAGCGCACGGGCGCGGCGCCCACGGAGCAGGTCAGCCCGCCCGTGACCTCGCGGACGCGGGCGCGGATGCGCTCCGCAAGCTCCTCCACCGGGCCGAAGAGTCGCTCCAGGCCCGTGGCGTCCAGGTAGGCCTCGTCCACGCTGGCCTGCTCCACCAGGGGGGAGAATTCGGACAGGGCCGCCATGACCAGCCTGGAGATTTCCTTGTAGCGCCACATCCGGCCGGGCAGAAAGACGCCGTGCGGGCAGAGCCGTCGGGCCGTGGCTCCGGGCATGGCCGAGCGCACGCCGAATTTGCGGATTTCATAGGACGCGGCGGAAACCACGCCCCGGTCCCCGGCGCCGCCCACGGCCACGGGCTTGCCCCGCAGTTCGGGATTGTCGAGCTGCTCCACGGACGCGAAAAACGCGTCCATGTCGATGTGCATGATCCAGGTCCGGGGGGTCATTCTCGCTCGGGTCTCCTTGGCTCGTCGCGGTGCGGGGCGTTCGTGCGCGCGTTGTGCGCGGGCGCGCAAGTCTCGCCGCAGTATAGACTTTTCCGTCGCCGCATACTAGCTTGCAGGAGCTTGGCTCCCGCGATGACCGCCGGGGCCGTTTCGACCATCGAACGCTTCGAGGAGCGACCATGAATTGCCCAAAATGCAAGGCCGAAATGCCCGATCAGGCGATCTACTGCATCCAATGCGGCGCGAAGCTGCCCGGACGCGATCATCCCGGCCCCGTGGGCACGCGCGGCGGCCGCCAGCGCGCGTCCGGCTCCACGGCAGACGCGGCAGCCGAGGACGCGCCCCCCGAACAGGGCGAGAGCCGGGAAGAGGGCGTGGTCATCGGCGGGTTCCGGTTCGCGGACGGAGCCGGTCGGCCCGGCAGCGGCTCCCGGCCCGGACAGGGGCAGGGGGCGGGGCCGGGCGGATTCTCCGGGAAAACGGTCTCGCGCAACGGCGCGGGCGGCGGCCAGGGCGGCGGGCCGGGAGACGAATGGACGCCGTCCGTGGGCTACGCCTCGCCCATGCAGCGGCTGGGCGCGTTCGTCCTTGATTTTCTCTTCCTGGGCGCGGGCACGTTTTTCATGACCTTTGTTGTGGCCCTGGTCATGCCCAGGCTTCTGGAGAGCGAGGGAGGCTTGCTCGCGGTGGGCAACCTGCTGCCCTTTGCCCTGGCCCTGCTCTATTACGCCGGGCTGGAAAGCTCGCGTTTTCAGGCCACTCCCGGCAAGCTCGTGCTCGGCTTCAAGGTCACGGACCTGTGCGGGCGGCGGATCAGCTTTTCGCGGGCCACGGCCAGGCATTTCGCCAAGATCCTCTCCGGCCTGCTGTTTTTCCTGGGCTACGTCATGATTTTCTTCACCCGTCGGCGGCAGGGGCTGCACGACATGCTCGCGGGCTGCGTGGCCGTCCGTCGGGTCGAGGGGGAAAGCACCTCCGGCAGCGGGCTCAGGCCGTAAGGTATTCCCCGCCGGGGCATTGGTTCACGGCCAGAAAGGTTCCGTAGTGTTCCTTGGCCTGGCGCTGGCGGCAGCCTTCGCCGTCGGCATGGCAATATCTGTCTATGGTGTCCTGCACGAATTCGTCCTGGGTTCTCGCGTAGCAGCGGTAGAACGGGCATGTCGGGATGAACGGGCACATGGCGACCTCCGCGTTTTTTTTTCGCCTTAGCACGCCGCAGCCGTTGGACAATGGGGCTTTTCCCTCATTTTTTCCGGTCCGGTCCGGGAGAGTATCCCGGTTGGCGGGCATGACCCGCAAGGCCCTTCTCTTTTTGCGCCTCAGCCAAGCACCGACTCCGCGCCGCGTCGCAGCGCGTCCTGCACCGCGTCCATGAGCCCGCTTTCCAGATCCCAGCGATGCCAGAACAATTCCACGGCCAGGAAGCGGCCCGGCTCCGGCTCGACCAGTTCGCCCGACGCGAGATGGGGCGCTGCCTGGGGGTGGGGAATCATGCCGTAGGCCAGTCCGGCGCGCACCGCGTCCACGAATTTTTCCGAGGAAGGGATGTAATGGCGCGGATAGCCGCGCGGGTTTTCCTGGGAATGGCCCAATTCGGCGCGCAAAAAGGCGTCGTGGACCTCGTCCCTGCGGTTGAAGAGCACGACGGGCGCCCTGGCCGCGTCCTGTTCCGTGAGTCCGTCGGGAAACCAGCGCCCGGCGAATTCCGGCGCGGCGCAGCAGAGGTACGGCATGACCCCCAGGCGGGTGCAGCGCGTGCCCCGCAGCGGTTCGCTGCGGGTGGAGAGGCAGCCCGCCACCTCGCCCTGGACGAGCAGGGCGTGGGTGCGCTCCTGGTCGTCCACCACGAGATCGAGAAGGATGCGCCGTTCGCGGGCCAGGGGAGCGAGCGCGTCCAGAAACCAGATGGCCAGGCTGTCCGCGTTCACGGCCAGGGGCAGGGTGCGGAAGGCGTCTGTTTCCGGTTCCAGCCCGCGCGCCAGGTCGTCCTCCAGCAGGCGGACCTGCCGGAAGTGGCGCAAGAGCGCCTTGCCCGCTCCCGTGGGGCGCGGGGGCGAGCCGCGCACGAGCAGGGGCTTGCCCACGCGCTCCTCCAGCAGGCGGACCCGCTGGGACACGGCGGACTGCGTCAGGTGCAGCGCCTGGGCCGCTTTTTCGAATCCGCCCTCGCGCAGGACCAGGGCCAGGGCTTCCAGAAGTTTGTAATCGAGCATGCGCTGTATTAGCAAAATCGAATGAACTCAAAAAGTATTAATTTTACTCGGACAGCCGCCTCGGATAAACGAATCTCAATTCAACAGAAACACCCTCTCCGGGGCGGAGGCGAGAATGCAGACGGCGATGTTGCAGGGATTCGGCATGAGCGCGGGGTTGATCGTGGCCATCGGCGCGCAGAACGCGTTCGTGCTCGGCCAGGCCGTGCGCCGCGAGCATCACTACCCCGTGGCTGCGCTCTGCCTGGTTTTCGACGTATTGCTCATCGGCCTTGGCGTGGCCGGGGCGGGCGCGCTGGTGGCAACGCATCCGGTGCTGGCGTCGGCAGCGGCCTGGGGCGGGGCGGCCTTTGTCTTCTGGTACGGTTTGGGATCGTTGCGCTCGGCCCTGCGCGGAGGCAGCCTGCGCGCGGACGGGGGCGCGCCTCTGAGCCTGGGGCGGGCGCTGCTGCTGACCACGGGCGTGACCCTGCTCAATCCGCACGCCTGGCTGGACACCGTGGTTCTGCTCGGTTCGGTCAGCGGCACCTTTGAGGGCCAGGCGCGCTGGTTTTTCGGCCTGGGCGCGGTCGCGGCCTCGGCGCTTTGGTTCTTCACGCTCAGCGCGGGCGGCGCGCGCCTTGCGCCGCTCTTCCGGCGTCCCGCTGCCTGGCGCGTGCTCGACGGCGCCATCTGCCTGATCATGTGGAGCATCGCCTTTTCCCTGGTGCGCGGCGAGCTGGCCGGGTAGCGCCCCCGCGCGGCGCGCCGCGCGACATTCCCGCGACATTTCCGCGACTTCGGGCCGGGCTTCGGCCTCGGGCATTGCCGCTGGCCCGGAATTGGGCTACGCACCCGGAAGAACGCGGAATTTTCCGGGAGGCGACGTGCGACGCAAGCTCTGGTCCTGGGCCCTTTACGACTGGGCCAACAACGGATTCTTCACGCCCATCCAGACCTTCGTCTTCGCGGCCTATTTCGCGCGATCCGTGGCCGAGAGCCCGGAAACGGGCACCGCGCTCTGGGGCAACATGCTCGGCGCGGCCGGGCTGATCGTGGGCCTGGGCGGCCCGCTGCTCGGAGCCGTGGCCGACCAGTCCGGGCGGCGCAAGCCCTGGATCGCGGCCTTCACCCTGCTCTGCGCGGTTCCCACGGTCCTGCTCTGGTTCGTGCTGCCCGACCCTTCCTGGATCTGGCCCGCCCTGATTCTCGTCTGCCTCGGCACCATCGGCGGCGAGGCGGCCATGATCTTCTACAACGCCATGCTGCCCGACCTGGTTCCGCCGGAACGCATGGGCCGCTGGTCCGGCTGGGGCTGGGGCATGGGCTACGTGGGCGGCCTGCTTTGCCTGCTGCTGGCGCTCTACGGATTCATCAACGAAAATCCCTGGTTCGCCTTGCCGCGCGCCGCGGCCGAGCATGTCCGGATCATCGGCCCTCTGGGCGCGGCCTGGTACCTCGTCTTCGCCCTGCCGCTCTTTCTCTGGACCCCGGACGCCCCGAGCAAGGGCCGCGCCCTGGGGGCCTGCGTCCGTTCCGCCCTCGCCCAGATCCGCGACTCCGTGCGCGACGTCCGCTCCCACCGCCATATCGTGCGCTTCCTCCTGGCCCGGATGCTCTACAACGACGGATTGGCCACCATGTTCGCCTTCGGCGGAATCTACGCGGCCGGAACCTTCGGCATGACCCCGAAGGAGGTCATCCTCTTCGGCATCGGCCTGAACGTGACCGCGGGACTGGGCGCGGGGCTCTTCGCCTGGCTGGACGACCGCGTGGGCGCGCGGGCCACCATCCTCGTGTCCCTGGCCGGGCTGATCCTGCCGGGCGTGGTCATCCTGCTCACCGAGTCCCGGACCGTGTTCTGGATTTTCGGGCTGTTGCTTGGTATCTTCGTCGGGCCGGTGCAGGCGTCGAGCCGTTCCTGGCTGGCCCGCACCGCACCGGGCGAACTGCGCGCCCAGATGTTCGGCCTCTTCGCGCTTTCGGGCAAGCTGACCTCCTTTGCGGGCCCGCTGCTCGTGGGCTGGGTCACGCTGCTGGCCGGAAGCCAGCGCTGGGGCATGAGCACCGTTATCATGATGTATATCCTGGGGGCGCTCGTCATGCTCGGCGTGCCGCGCGCAGCGGACATCCGTCCCCCGGTTCAAACCAAGGAGTAATCCATGTCCCGTGAATTCGTCTTTTTGCTTTCCGACGCGGAAAAAGCATATCTCAAGGATCTCGTGCGCCTTTCCATCGCCTCCAAGCTCGCGGGCGAGGAAGCCGAGCCGCCCGCCCCGCCCACGGAGAAGCTGCGCGAATCCCTCGGGGCCTTCGTGACCCTGACCCTGGACGGCCACCTGCGCGGCTGCATCGGCAACATCCAGGGCTCGGGCGAAATCTGGCGCACCATCTGGGAGATGGCCCGCGCAGCGGCCTTTGCCGATCCGCGCTTCCCGCCTCTGAGCCGGGAGGAGTTCGGGAAAATCGAGTACGAAATTTCCATTCTCAGCCCGCTGGAGCCTTGCCGCGACGTGAACGAGGTCGTGGTCGGCAGGCATGGCCTGATCATGCAGCGGGGGTCCAATTCCGGACTGCTCCTGCCGCAGGTGCCCGTGGAGCAGGGCTGGGACCGTGTGACCTTCCTGCGGCAGACCTGCCGCAAGGCCGGGCTGGACGAGGACAGCTGGCGCAAGGCGGGCACGAACATCTATTGGTTCGAAGCCGAGGTCTTCTAGGGCCTCGGCCCGGCCCGGCAGCGAATCCGGAGGGAGGAGGGAGGATGTCGGAAGAAGTTTCACGACGCTTCGAGGAGCGCAGGCTGCACGTCCGCTATGTCTGCACCTCGAAGGCCATGTGTGAATTGTCTCTGCGCTCCGGGGCGCACGTGTTCGCCGTGTCGGACATCTCCGGCGGCGGCATGCGCATCAAGAGTCCGGACGCGGGCGTGCTGGAGGACTTCCAGGAGGACGCGAGCGTGCGCATCGTGGCTGCGGGCGACGACGGCGGGCGCTGTCCCCTGGAAGACCTGACCGGCCGCGTGGTCTGGACGCGTTCGGAACAAGGGCAGGTGCATGTGGGCATCGAGTTCGACTCCCCATTGGAGTCCCGCTTGGATTATCTGCTCGGCGTGCTGCTCGGCAGCGGCCAGCTGCCCGTGTTTGATTCCTGAGCCGGAAAACGGGCCGGGAGCGTCCGCGCAACGGCAGAAAGGCACGAATCCTGCTTTCGGAAAGGAACGAGACATCTTTTCCGGGAGCCGAGATGATCGCATTGCAATCCAACGCCGCGGACCAGCGCGGAGCCGCAGACCTGGGGCTGCTGCCCCCCAAGGATCTTGCCCTTTGCTTCGGCGGCGGCGATTTCGTCAAGATCGGGCGCAAGCTGCTGCGGCGGCTCGTGGACTGGTGCGGGCTGCTTCCCAGCGAGCGCGTGCTCGACGTGGGCTGCGGAGCCGGGCGGGCCGCCGTGCCCCTGACGTCCTACCTGTCCGATCACGGGCGCTACGAAGGGTTCGACACCTATCCCTTCGGCGTGAACTGGTGCCGCGAGCACATCACCCCAGCCTTTCCCAACTTCCGCTTCCAGACGGCGGACGTCTTCAACGCGCTCTATAATCCCTTCGGGACGGTGCGTGCGCGCGACTTCCGTTTCCCCTATGCCGACGACAGCTTTGATCTGGCCATCCTCAACTCCGTCTTCACGCACATGCTGCCGGAAGACGTGGTCGGCTATGCGGCCGAGCTGGGGCGGGTTCTCGACCAGGGCGGCCGGGCCTACGTGACATGGTTCCTGCTGGACGACGAGACGCGCGGCCTCGTGGCCGCGACGGGCGGCACCCTGCGCTTCGCGCACCGCTTCGGCGCGTGCCATCTGGAAAATCCCGACGATCCGGAAGAGGCCGTGGGCTATGAGCGCTCCTTCGCGTTCAAGGTGCTGGAAGGAGCTGGGCTGCGCGTGCGCGGCGCGTATCCGGGATCCTGGTGCGGCCGCCGTGCGGACAACTATCAGGACGTGGTCGTGGTGGAAGCCGCGCGCTGACCCGAAAAGCCCCCGCTATTCGGTTCCGGCTTCCCCCGCCGGGCCGGGCTCCTCGTCGAAGCGCAGGCGGCAGGGCCTTCGGAAGCATTCGCGCAGCTTGGCGAGCACGTAGTCGTACCCTTCGGGCGCATGCGGGAGCTTGCAGGCGGAGCAGTCCTTGTTCCCGCTGGCCAGGAGGGTGAAGCGGCCTCCGCAGTCCTCCAGAAAGTAGAGCGGGCAGAAGCAGAACAGGCAGTTGAAGCGCTCCGGGTGGTCGGTCCGGTGGCAGGGAAAAAACTCGCAGGCCGTGTTGCTCACGAAGCGGTGGGACGGCTTGGGGGTGCTCATGCTGCTCCTCGCGTGTTCAGGCACGGAATCAATGATTCGGCGTCTGTTTTCTTTCGACTGCTCCAAAAAAAAACGAAGGTAGGGTGAAAAATCCTTCTGGATCGCCGCAAAGCATTGCGGCATCTGCTCTCCCAGCCCCCTAGGACTTCCCCCCAAATTTCTAGGGGGTGGTTGTGTCAATAAGAAATTAGTCGTAGATTTGACCATCCATCAGAATCGACGGCAACAATTGTCGCACAAGGCGGCAAGTACCGCCAGGGGGCAAAAGGGGGATATGTCCATGAGAAAGCAGATCATGACCATCGTTGGCTTGGGACTGCTGATGCTGCTCTTCGCGGCTTCGGCTTCGGCTACCGTCATCAGCTACGGCATCGGCGGCGACGCGGCCACGCTTGAATCGGATATGCTCACGCATTTCTACGTGAACCAGACCGAAACTTTCGACACGCTCGCAGCAGGGTCGAGCGTGACCATCTTCGGCAGTGAAGTCGGACCCTTCAGCGGATACGGCACCGTATCCGACACCCCCGCCGGGGGCATGTTCGCCACTTCCGGAAGCAACTATTTCACCAGTAATTTCAATGGTTCCGTGAGCCGCAACTTCAGCTTCTCCCTGGGCACCCCTTCCGGCGGCGGGGACTACGAGGCCGTGGGCTTTTACGTCACCGGCTTTGACACCACCAAGTCGTTCAACGTGACGCTGTCCTACGCGGACGGCTCCGTGGAAACCTTCGATCTGGGCAACGGCTTCACCTCCGCCGTGGGCGCCGGCGTGCCCATCTACTTCGGCTTCGTGGGCGACAAGCTTATTTCCGGCATCACCTTCAGCAACGTCCAGGACCAGTACGGCATCGACAACGTCTCCGCCATGAACACGCCCGTTCCGGGCGCGGTCTGGCTGCTCGGCACAGGCCTGCTCGGCCTGCTCGGCTACCGCCGCATGAGCCGTTAGACGGACCATCGACCACGCTGAAGGGCGGGGCCTCGGCCCCGCCCTTTTTTATGGCCGCGGGCCGATCTCATACTTTAGTATGAGAAGAATTCATACTTTCACCGTATGTCACCTCTAATGATAATGTTTATTATGTCGATAAGGTTCAACAGAGCCTTAACGCAATAAACGTCAATTCATTGGAGGCGACCATGTCCATCAGAACGATTCAACATATGGCCCTGGCCCTGCTTGTCGCGGGCCTGGCGACCCTGGGACTCGGCAACGCCGCCTCCGCCAGCGTGATCACCCCGTCCTGGGCCACCGGAGCAGCCGACGCCGCGAACCTGGAAGCGTCCTTCTTCAGCGGGTATTCCACCGTGACCACCGAGAATTTTTCCGGCTTCAACGCGAATGACCAAGGCCCCCTGGCCTTGTCCGTGGGCACGCTGACCGGCGGCGGCTACGTGGGCGACAACACCACTCCCCAGGCCGGGACCGGCGAGTTCTCCGTGGGTCCGGACCTGAACTACTGGAGCAACGGCACGCCCGGAAGCACCAGCGGCAAGAACACCTTCACCCTGACCTTCACCAATCCGGTGAGCGCCTTCGGATTCTACGGCACGGACGTGCAGGATCTGGGCGGGCAGACCGTGCTGACCTTCAGCACCGCCGGCGGAGACGTGAACGTGAACCTCTTCGACCTCGTGGGCGCGCAGAAGAACGGCACGCTGAACTACTTCGCCTTCAGCAGCGACAGCCTGATCAGCAGCGTGACCTTCCACGACGCGGGCAACGACGGCTACGCCGTGGACAACATCAGCACGGCCACCCCGATTCCGGGCGCGGTCTGGCTGCTCGGCTCCGGCCTTCTCGGCCTGATCGGCCTGCGCAGACGCATCCAGCGCTGACGGACCACGAACGCACGCGAAAACGCAAGGCGGGGCTTCGGCCCCGCCTTTTTTGCGTGCTCTTGCCGGGCCGGATCCGAACCCTATTCGGCATCCGTCCGCAGGAACTGCACCCAGAGCGTGCGCGTACGCGGACCATCGAACTCGCAGAAATAGACCTTCTGCCACGTGCCGAGCTTCAGCTCGCCCCCCTCGACGATGACGAGCTGATCGCAGCCGAACAGGCTGGATTTGATGTGCGCGTCGGAATTGCCTTCAGCGTGGCGGTAGTCGCCGCGATGCGGCACGAGCCTGCGCATGTTGACCAGCATGTCCCGGACCACGTCCGGGTCGGCTCCCTCGTTGACCGTGACCGCCCCCGTGGTATGCGGACAGTAGACGAGCAGCGCGCCGTCGCTCCAGCCTTGCTCGCGGATCAAGCCGCGCAGCTCGCCGCCGATGTCGATCATCTGTTCGCGTTCGCCGGTGCGGATGCTCAATTCGCGCATGGCTACTCCTCGCTCTCGGTTTTGGCGTCGCGGTACATGTGCGCGAACCCCGCGTCGTAGAGCTTGGACTTCGCGCCCGCGCCCAGTTCGCCGGGCAGGATCAGAAACACCGTTTGCCGGGTGAAGCCGTATTCCCTGGCCGTGGCCGCCAGGTCGCGCAGCTCGCAGTGCACGGTCTCGCCGCCGGGCCAGCCGATCTTGTGGCCCAGGGCGCAGGGCGTGGCCGGGTCCATGCCGCCCACGAGCAGCTCGCGTTCCAGGCCTTCGGGATCGCCTGCGGAAAGATAGATGGCCATGGCCGCGTGGTGCGAGGCCAGCGCGTGCAGCGTCTCGGACTCCGGCACGGGAGTGCGGCCGGAGCGCCGGGTGATGATCAGCGTCTGGGTCTGCTCCGGCACGGTGAAGGAGCGCCGCGCCTCGGCAGCGGCCGCGAACGCGGCGGTCACTCCGGGAACGATGTCGTAGGGAATGTTGTCCGCTTCGAGCATTTCCATCTGTTCGCGGGTCGCGCCGTAGAGCGAAGGGTCGCCCGTGTGCAGCCGCACGGCGAGCCCTCCGGCGCGCACGCAGGCGCGCAGCAGCTCGTGGGTCTGTTGCAGATCCAGGGCCGAGGAATCCACGACCTGGGCGTCGGGCCGCGCCTGTTCCACCAGCGTTCGCGGAACCAGCGAGCCCGCGTAGAGTATGAGGTCGGCGCGCAGAATCAGGTCGCGCCCCTTGACCGTGATCAGATCGGGATCGCCCGGTCCGGCGCCCACGAAAAACACCTTGTTCATCATTCCCCCCAACAGCCGCGTTTGAAGATGCGCGGACAGGCCGGCTCGGACCCCGTCTCCCGGAATTGCCCCCCCGGTGCCGGGCCGTGTCCCGCCCTGCGGGATATTTCGACGGACCGCAGGTGCGGCCCGGTGGTCGCTCAGGGCTTCTCCGCCCAGAGAATGAAGACCGGGTTCTGCGCCTTGAAGCGCAGGTCGCCGGCGAGCGGGTCCGTGGTGGAGGCCATGATCTGGGTGGCGCCGAAGGGCCAGCCCCGCTTTTCCAGGCTGGCCTTGGCCCGCAGCAGCGATTCGAGCAGGATGCAGTGGATCACCAGCCGCCCGCCGCGCTTGAGCCGGGCGCAGGCCGTGTCCAGAAGGGAGTCGCCGTCGCCGGAGTCCGGGCCGAGCCCGCCGCCGATGAAGATGCGGTCCGGTTCGGGCAGGTTCTCCAGGCAGGCCGGAGCCTCGCCCCGGACCACTTCCACCAGCCAGGCGCTGAAGCGGCGCACGTTCTCGCGGATCATGCCCGCGCGCCGCCGGTTCTTTTCCACGGCGAAGACCAGTCCGTGGTCCGCCAGGTGGGAGGCTTCGATGGCCACGGAGCCGCAGCCCGCGCCGAGATCCCAGACCGTGTGTCCGGGGGCGACGCCCAGCAGCCCCAGTCCTGTGGCGCGCACGGCCTGCTTGGTGATCAGGTTCTTCTCATGCATGTACAGATGGTCGGGAACGCCCAGATGCAGCGGCGTTTCCGCCGGGTGGCAGCGTTCCAGCAGGACCACGTTCAGGGGCGAGAATTCCGCGTCCCAGGCCTGTTCGGGCGTAAGTCTGCGGATGCGCTCCTGGGGGGTGTCCAGGTCTTCCATCACGGTCAGGGTGAAGCCTTCGGCTCCGCGCTTGAGCAGCGCCTCGGCAATGCTGGACGGCCCGTGCACGTGGTCCGTGTAGACCGTGACCTTTTCCGAGCGGGAAATGGCGGCGTAGAGCGGGGTGAAGTCGTCCCGACCGTGCAGGGATACGGTTTCGATCTCATGCCAGGGCAGGTGCAGGCGCGAGGCCGCGAGCTGCATGGTGGTCACGTTGGGATGGACCACGACCCTGTCCGGGCCGAAGGCGTCCACGAGCATCCTGCCGAACCCGAAAAAGAGCGGGTCGCCGTCCGCGAGCACGGCCACGCGCTTGTGCGCTTCGCGCTTGATGCGCCGGACCACCTCGTCCAGCGGGCCGGCAATGGGAATCTGCCGTTCGGGGCGGATGGGCCGCTCCGGGGTGGACGCCAGGGCGCAGGCGGCCAGCAGGCGCTTGCCTCCGGCGATGACCTGGGCGCGCTCCAGGATGGACCATTCGCGCGGTCCCAGCTCCAGGGAGCCGGGGCGCATCCCGATGACGTGTATGGCGTTGTGGCCGAGCATGGGGGCCTTGTACCGTGAAGCGGCACGGTAGGGAAGGGGGTGACGGTCCTTTTCGGATTCGCGGGGTCTGCGGGAGCGGATCCGGCGCTAATCCCGCCCTGTTGCGAGCAGAACGGAGCCGTTGAAGTCGAAAACCGCGAAGTGGGGTTCGGCCTTGGGCGCACGGCGGCGCACCTCGGCCCCGGCGCGCGCTGTCAGGGCGCGCAGCAGCGTTTGCAGGGCCGCGTCTTCGCCCGCGGACTGGAGCAGGCCGAGCACCTGGCGGGCCGTGTTCGCGGCGGCGGTCGCGCGGGCGAGTTCCGGCGGGGCTCCGGCCTCGGCGCACCAGTGCGCCAGCAGCGAAAAATCGATTTCTGCCTGCCGCGCGTGGGTGTTGTCGAACCCCTGGGCCTGCTTGACCAGCTTGCCGAAGAACAGGGACCAGCCGATGCGGCGAAATCCCTTTTCCGAGGCGGTGCGGCAGGCGTGGCCGAAGAAGTCCGCGGCCTGGACAAGGCAGCGCTCCGGCGTGTCCGGGTAAAGATCGAGGTAGAGCCGCTCGCTCTTGCGGCCCGTGGTGAACACGGCCATGTCGCGGCCTTCGGCGCGGGCCACGCTCAGGGCCTGGGTCACGGAGGCCGCCCAGGCGTCGTGGCTGAAGGGGCGGACAATGCCGTGGGAGCCGAGGATGGAGATGCCCCCGACGATGCCGAGGCGCGGATTGAGGGTTTTTGCCGCCAGCCGCTCGCCCTCCGGCACCTCGATGCGCACGCGGGCCACTCCGCTTCGGTCGCCCAGTGCCTCGCGGGCAGCGCTTTCGATCTGCTCGCGCGGGCCGGGATTGATGGCGGCTTCGCCCACGGCCGCGGCCAGTCCTGGCAGAGTCGCCCGGCCCACGCCGCGCCCGCCGTCCAGCTCCACGCGAAGCGGAGTTTCAGCCGGGAAAAAATGCGCCAGGGCGTGAATTTCCGCGCCGTGGGTCACGTCGGGGTCGTCCCCCGCGTCCTTGATGACCACGGCCCGCGCCCCGCCGTCTTCCAGATGGCCGCGGGCAATGGGCACCCGCAGCCGCGCTTCCGGGCGGCAATCGCCGGAAACCGCCGCGCTCCGGGGCAGGGGGGTGTCCACTTCCGGCACATTCCGCCCTTCCAGCAGAAGCAGCAGGGCGGCCTTGGCCGCCGCCGCCGCGGCCGTGCCCGTGGTGAAGCCTTGCCGCAGTCCGCTCATTCGCGTCCGGCCGTCTTGTTCTTTCCGCCCCGCCGGGAGGCCGGGGGCAGCGGGGTCGGGCCGTCGAGCACGGGGGCCTGGGCCGCCCTGGCCAGATTGCGGAGCATGTTCCTGAAAATCAGCACATGGAAGGGATACATGGACCACCAATAGAGCAGCCCGGCCAGTCCGCGCGGCAGGAAGCGGGCGCGCATCTCCAGGTCCGTGGCGGTCTGCGCGGCGTCCGTGCCGTTTTCTTCCGCGTTCGCGGGCCGCAGCCGGAATTCCAGCAGGGCCTCGCCCGGCAGCTTCATCTCGGCCACGAGCAGCAGGCGTTCGTTCTCGGCCACGTCGGCAACGCGCCAGAAATCCAGGGCGTCTCCCTCGCGGATCTCCACGGGGTGCCTCCTGCCGCGCCGCAGGCCCGGCCCGCCGATGATCTTGTCGAAGAATCCGCGCAAGGCCCAGAGCCCGTCGCCGAAATACCAGCCCGTGTCGCCTCCGATGCGGGCCACGGGTTTCCAGGCCTGTTCCGGCCCGCAGCCCAGGCGCACGCTCCAGGACGATTCCAGGGTGTCGCCTCCGGCAAAGGGCGCGTCGTGGCAGGCGGACCACTCCGGGGCGCAGGCATTGCCCGCGTCGAAGCAGCAGGTTTCCACGGTCTGCATGGCCAGCCGGTTCAGCGCCTCCCGCAGGGCCTGGCGGCAGGTGGTCCGGGCGATGGGCACGAGATCCAGGATGCGCTCGTCCTTGCAGAGCACCTTGTTGCGCAGCCCTTCGATGAGCGGAGTGACCAGGCTGCGCGGCACGGGAGTGATCAGGTTGACCCAGTGGGCCGAGAGCGTGGGCGTGAGCACGGGCACTGCCAGGATCAGCCGGGGACGAAGCCCGGCCTCCTCGGCGTAGATGCGGAACAGTTCGCGGTAGCTCAGCTGTTCCGGGCCGCCGATGTCCAGGGTCAGCCCGGCGGTGGCCGGGTTTTCCAGGCAGCCCGCGAGGTAGGCGAGCACGTCGGAAATGGCGATGGGCTGGCAGGGCGTGTTCACCCAGCGGGGCGTTATCATCACGGGCAGACGGTCCACGAGGTAGCGGATGATTTCGAAGGAGGCGCTGCCGGAGCCGAGGATCACGGCCGCCCGGAGCCATGTCGTCCTGGGCGTCCCGCTTTGCAGGATGCGTCCCACCTCGGCCCGCGATTGCAGGTGGTGGCTGAGGTCCGGGGAGTCGTCGCCCAGCCCGCCCAGGTAGATGATGCGCTCCACTCCGGCGGCCTCGGCGGCCTCCAGGAAGTTCTGCGCGGCGACCCGGTCGCGCTCGGCGAAATCCTGCCCTGCCGCGCCCATGGAATGCACGAGGTAATAGGCCGCGTCGCAGCCCGCCAGGGCGTCCTTCAGACTCTGCGGGTCGAAGACGTCGGCCTGGACCAGGGCGCAGCGTTCATGCCCGCTCCAATGCCGCGCCCGCAGCTTGCCCAGCGAGCGGGCCGCCGCGCGGACGTGGTGGCCGCGTTCCAGCAGGAGCGGCGCGAGCCTGCCGCCCACGTATCCGGTCGCTCCAGTGACGAGTACCGTGCTCATGTATCCTCCTGCGGACGGGAAAAACCGGCCGACTCGGACAGGCTAGCATGGGAACCGTGCAAGGGGAAGCCGGGTCGGGCTTCCTGCCGGGGGAGTCTTGAAAAGGGCGTTCAGGGAGTCGCGGGGAGTTCCGTGGAATCCCTCCCCGAATCCAGGCCCGAATCCAGGCCCGAATCCGGGTCCGAAACGCGGCGCAGCGCCCGGAACAGCGCCGGGAGCAGGGCGCTGCGTCCGGCCTTGCGGGAAAGGGCCAGAAACAAGGGGTTCTCGGCCACGGGAGGATCCAGGAACACGAGCCGGTCTTCCATGTTCAGGGTCCGGGCATGGGAGCGGACCACGCTGGCCGGGCCGATTCCCAGAGGGTAGCGTCCCTCCAGGACCATGCGGACCATGCGGGCGTCGTTGATGGAAGGGTGTTTGTCGAGAAAGCTCGCGCTGTCGAACTCCTGGCCGTAGGAGTAGCCGAGCACCGTGGAGATGGGCACTCCGGCCAGGCTTTCCAGGGTGCCGTCCCAGAACGGATTCTGCCCCTTGCGGGTGAAGAGCCGGTCGTATTGCTTGGCCAGGGGCACATTCACGTATTCCAGAAATTCCTGGCGTTCCTGGTTCCACAGCAGCCCGGCCACGCCGTCGATCTCTCCGCTGCGGGCCAGGTCCAGGATGCGGTTCCAGGGCAGGGGGCGGTACTCGGCGCGCAGGCCGAGCAGGGCCAGGGCGCGGTCCAGGCGTTCGATGCAAAGGCCGGAAACCCGGTCGCCGCGGAAAACGAAGAAGGGCGGGTAGTGGATGTTGACCACGCCGAGGACAAGGGGGGCGGCCGAGTCTGGGGGCGGGTTTTCGGCGTCCTGGGCCGCAGCCGGGCAGGCCGGGACCGGCAGGAACAGCGACAGCAGGAGAACCGCGGCCCCGAAACAGCGGATTGTTTGCTGAAGGGGCGCAACGTCCCGCACTGGGCGTCCTGCTGCGTCGTAAGTCATGGTTTTCCCCTCGTGAAAGGCCGAATCCGGCCTCTCCCGACAAGAATCATACCATACTGACGCGATTTTATAAAGTATGCCGGGTCGAGCGCTATTCGTCCTTGAGCGCGCGGCTCATCAGTTCCGTCACGGCTGCGCGCGGCTCCACGTCTTCATAGAGAATCCGGTGGACCTGCTCGGTGATGGGCAGCTCCACGCCCAGCTTTTTGGCCAGCGCGTGCAGCGAGGCGGCGGTCTTGACGCCTTCGGCCACGGCCTTCATCTCGCCGATGATCTCGTCCAGCTTGCGTCCCTGGCCGATCTTCAGGCCCACCTGGCGGTTGCGGGAGAGGTCGCCCGTGCAGGTCAGCACGAGGTCGCCCATGCCGGAAAGGCCCATGAACGTGCGCTCCTGCGCGCCCATGGCCGCGCCCAGGCGGCTCATCTCGGCGAGTCCCCTGGTGATCAGCGCGGCGCGGGCGTCGTGGCCGAAGCCGAGGCCGTCGGACATGCCCGCAGCAAGGGCGATGACGTTCTTGACCGCGCCGCCCAGCTCCACGCCGCGGAAGTCCGGGGTGGAATAGACGCGGAAAAAGGGGGTGGAAAACAGCTCGCGCAGCTCGCGGGCCAGGTCCAGGTCCGCGCAGCCCAGGGCCACGGAGGTGGGCATGTCGCGGCAGACCTCGGCCGCGAAGGACGGGCCGGAAAGGGAGGCGTAGCGCGGGGCCTTGTCCTCAAGGGTTTCGGCCACCACGCGGGACATGGGCGCGAGGCTGTCCAGCTCGATGCCCTTGCTGGCGCAGACGATGACCGGATGCTGCGGAAAGAGGTCGTGGAACGCGGCCAGGGTCGAGCGGGTGAACTGGCTCGGCACCACCAGCAGGTACACGTCCGCGCCGCGCAGGGCCGTGGCCGGGTCGCTCTCCACGTTCAGGGCGGGGCTGAGCGCGACGCCCGGCAGAAACACGTCGTTGACCAGCTCGGCGCGCATGCGCTCGGCAAGGTCGGTCTCGCGGACCCAGAGCGTGGTGGGCACGCCGTTGCGGGCGAGCATGTCGGCCAGGGTCGTTCCCCAGGCTCCGGCGCCGAGGACGGTAACGCGTTTTGCAGTGCTGTTTTCGGTGTTCATCCGGCGAGCATACCTCGCTGTGAAAGGGCGCGCAAGTGCGGCGCGTTCCGTGCACGGCGTTCGCCCGCGTTCGAAAGGCGGCGCGGGCTGTTGCATCGCGGGCGGCAAGCGGGTAAGGAGAGCTGCATGTCCAGACCGCAATTCACGGAAACCGAACAACGGATATTGGCTCTGGCCGGGGGTGATCTCGGCCGGGGAGCCGCGCCCTTCAAGGATATCGCCGACGCCGTGGGCGTGGAGGAGTCCGAGGTGGTGGAGCTGCTCCGCAGGCTCAAGGACGAGGGCGTCGCCCGCCGCTTCGGCGCGACCCTGCGCCACCAGAAGGCGGGCTACGGCCACAACGCCATGGTGGCCTGGAAAGCGGGCGACCGCGATCCGGACGAGCTGGGCAAGCTGTTCTCGTCCCGTCCCGAGATCAGCCACGTCTACCGCCGCCGGACCTATCCGGAATGGCAGTACGATTTCTACACCATGATGCACGGCAAGAATCCCGGCGACTGCGCCAGGACCGCCGCGGAGCTGTCCGCGATCACGGGCATCACGGAGTACACGATGGTCAACAGCATCAAGGAGCTGAAGAAGAGCTCCATGCGTTATTTCAAATGGGAGAAACCGAGCGATGACTGATTCCAAGAGCCTTTTCGAACGCGCCGTCAACGTCCTGCCCGGCGGGGTGAACAGCCCTGTGCGCGCCTGCCGCAGCGTCGGGTGCGACCCGATCTTCGTGGCCCGCGCCAAGGGGTCCAGGATGTGGACCGCCGACGGCAAGGAACTGGTGGACTACGTCATGAGCTGGGGGCCCATGCTCCTGGGCCACGCCCACCCCGCGGTGGAAGAGGCCGCCATCAAGGCCGTCGAGGCCGGAGCCAGCTTCGGCGCGCCCTGCGAGGCCGAGGTGGATCTGGCCGAACTGCTCTGCGAGATTCTGCCCTCGGTGGACATGGTCCGCATGGTCAACTCCGGCACCGAGGCGACCATGAGCGCCCTGCGCCTTGCCCGCGCCTATACGGGCCGGGACAAGATCATCAAGTTCCACGGCGGCTACCACGGCCACAGCGACTGCTTCCTGGCCTCGGCCGGGTCCGGCGTGGCCACGCTTTCCATTCCCGGCACGCCCGGCGTGCCCGAAAGCTTCGTGGCCGGAACCCTGCTCGCGCATTACAACGACCTCCCGGCTGTCCGACGCCTCTTCGAGGACAATCCCGGCGAGGTGGCGGCCATCTTCGTGGAACCCGTGGCCGGCAACATGGGCTGCGTGCTTCCGGGCGAGGGCTGGCACGAGGGGCTGCGCGCGCTCTGCGACGAGTTCGGCGCCCTGCTGGTGTTCGACGAGGTCATCACGGGCTTTCGCGTGGACCTCGGCGGCGCGCAGAAGCGCTTCGGCATCACCCCGGACCTGACCTGCCTGGGCAAGATCATCGGCGGCGGCTTCCCCGTGGGCTGCTACGGCGGCAAGCGGGAGATCATGGAGCGCATCGCGCCCTGCGGCGACGTCTATCAGGCCGGAACCCTTTCCGGAAACCCCGTGGCCATGGCCGCCGGGCTGGCCACCCTGCGGGAGCTGGCCAGGCAGGACTACGCGGCATTGGAGGCCCGGACCCTGGCCTTCGCCACCGAGCTCAAGGCCATCATCGAGTCCAAGGGCCTGCCCGCGACCCTGAACCACATCGCCTCCATCTTCACGCTCTTTTTGGCCGAAGGGCCGGTCACCGACTTCCCCAGCGCCTCCAAGGCGGACGGGAAGGCCTATGCGAGTTTTTACGGACAGATGCGCCAGGCGGGCGTGAACCTCGCGCCGAGCGGGTTCGAATGCGCGTTCACCTCCTTCGCCCATACGGAGGAGGACTACGCCAAAACCCTTGACGCCGCACGGCGGGCGCAACTCTAGACGTTAGGGAGTACCCTCGCGGTTTGGCCGCCGAAAGGCGCTTTCCCCCGAACCGCGAGGGGTTTTCCACGGGAGCGGAAATGTTCACAGGACTGGTGCAGGGCGTCGGAACCATCGAGGCCGCCGAGGCGCGCGGCGGGGAAACCCGCTTCCGCATCCGCGCGCGCTTCGACCTTCGCGAGATCGTCAAGGGCGAATCCATTGCCGTGAACGGCGTCTGCCTGACCGTGGAAACCTTCGGGCAGGGCTGGTTCACAGCCTATGCCAGCCGCGAGACCCTGGGCGTGACCAACCTCGGCGCGCTGCGGACCGGGGGACTGGTCAACCTCGAACGCGCCCTGGCCCTGGGCGACAGGCTCGGCGGCCATATGGTCAGCGGCCATGTGGACTGCCTGGCCTCGGTGGAGTCCGTGAGCCCCGCGGGCCAGTCCAGGGAATACCGCCTCAAGTTTCCCGCGCAGTTCGGGCCGCTCGTGGTGGACAAGGGCTCCGTGGCCCTGGACGGCATCAGCCTGACCGTGAACCGCTGCGGCCCGGACTGGCTCAGCGTGAACATCATCCCCGCCACCCAGGACGAGACGACCATTGCGCGCTGGACGCCCGGCTACCAGGCCAACATGGAGACCGACATCATCGGCCGCTATGTCCAGCGCATGCTCGGAGCCTACGCGGGCGGGAATTCGGGCACGGGCAAGCCGGAAGCCGCTTCCGGACTCAGCGAGGACTTCCTGCGCAGGCATGGGTTCTGACCGCGCCGGGAACGACTTTTTCCGCCTTGCCGCGACGCTCCCCGTCCGGTCGTCCTGTTTTCCCTCACCATATCCTGTTTTCTCAGGCATAAAAAAAGAGTATCCGACCTCGTCGTTTGCATTGCCGCTTGCGACAGTCCGTTGCGCATGGCATACTCTCTGCTCGAAAAGCGAACGCTCACGTCGTGCGGGGGCATGAAGTAGAGGGGAACGGATGAGCAGATTTCTTGCCGCATTACTGATTTTGGCGTGCGCGACTCCAACCTGGGCAGGTGCGGACGGAATCGACGAGGTCGTCGTGGTCGGCCCCTCCTGGGAGGGATTCACCAACCGTGACGGCACCGGGCTTTACCACGAGATTCTCGGAAAGCTTTTCGCGCTCTACGGCATCAAGGTCGTGCGGCAGTACGTGCCTTCCGAGCGGGCCTATGACCTCGTGCGCGAGGGCCGCGCAGACTTCATGACCTGCCACGACCGGGTGGAGCCGCCGCTGGTGCTGGCGAAAAACGCCATGTACGAAAATCAGTTCCACGTCTTCTTCAGCCGGGTGCGCTTTCCGGACTGGAAGGGCCAGCAGAGCATGCTCGGCAGCACGGTCGTCTGGCGCATCGGCTATTACGACATCCGCAATTTCCAGGTTCCCTTCCGCGTCAAGGAGGTCAAGTCCGGGGCTGCGGCTCTGGGCATGGTCGTGCTCGGCCGGGCCGACTTCTACGTGGACGACGAGAGCTTCATCCGCGATTCCCTTTCCAAGACCACGCTCCAATTCGACATGAGCGAGTTCCGCATCGAGCCTGTGGGCAGCCGGCAATACATGCCGGTGTTCGCCATCAGCGAACGCGGAGCCAAGGTCATGGACCTCTACGACCGGGGCATGCGGCGTCTCTACGAGAGCGGGGAACTGCAGCGCATTTTCGCCAAGTGGAACCAGCCGCTGCCGCACTACGACTTTGCCGGAGAGGGCGAGTGAACAGGGCCGCCTCCACGGTACCCATCAAGGATTCCATCGCCACGCGGCTGCTGGTGATGGTCTTTTCCATCTACGTGCTCATCACCGTGGCGCTGACAGCGGTGCACATGTATGCGGAGTACCTGAACACCAGGGATGCCGTGGTCCGGCGACTGGCCTCCATGGAACGCACCTTCAGCCCTGGTCTGGCCACGGCCATCTACAACGTGGACCAGGAGCAGGTCCGCTCCATGCTCCTGGGCATGGTCCAGGATCCCGCGGTGGAAGGCGTGCTTGTCCAGACGGAATTCCAGGGTGATTTTTCGGCCGGAGAAATCCGTGCGGGCAGCGCCTACGGCGGATTCAGCGAGCAGGGAAATCCCCAGGTCGAACCCGAAATCCAGGGGCTGACCGTGCGCATGCCCATCGTCTACGCCGAGGAGCGCGACCGGTTCGCCATAGGAATGCTGACCCTGCGGTCCTCCCCTTCCGTGGTGCTCAGCCAGCTCTGGTTCAGCATGGTTTTCATAGCCATCAACTCGGTGATCAAGGCCGCAGCCCTCTGGATCATCTTTCTCTGGTTCAGCCGGCGCTACCTTTCGCGGCCTCTGGCCGAGCTGACCGAGGCCGTGTCCGGCGTGAACCTCGACACCCTGGAGCAGCACAGGGTGGAGGTGGACACGCCGGGCCGCAACGAGCTGCGCGTCCTGGCCGACGCCTTCAATGTGATGATCTCCAATTTGCTGGCCTCGCGGCAGGGCGCGGAGGTGCTCCGCGACAGCCTGCAGAGAGCCAAGGAGCAGCTGGAGGAATACAGCCGGACCCTGGAGCGCAAGGTCGCGGAGCGCACCGAGGAGTATGACCGCCAGAACGACGCCCTGGAGCGCACCGTGGAGGAATTGCGGCAGGCCAAGGAACAGGCCGAGCAGTCCACGGCTTTCAAGAGCGCCTTCCTGGCGAACATGAGCCACGAGATCCGCACGCCCATGAACACGGTTCTGGGCATGGCCGATCTCCTGCGCGAAACCAAGCTCGACGAGGAACAGCAACGTTTCGTCAAGATACTTGTGGGGTCCGGCGAAACCCTGCTCAAGCTGATCAACGACATTCTCGACCTTTCCAAGGTCGAATCCGGACAGCTGGTGCTGGAACAGGTCGATTTCGAGGTGAACGACCTGCTGGACGGGGTCTGCAAGGCCTACACGGCCCAGGTTCGGGAAAAGGGACTGGAACTGGTCTGCCGGGTCGCCCCGGATGTTCCCCCCAGGCTCAAGGGCGACCCCACCCGGCTGCGGCAGGTGCTCGCCAATCTCGTGGGCAACGCGATCAAGTTCACCTCCGAGGGCGAGGTCGAGCTGGCCCTGGAGCGCGACCCGGAGGACGCACGCCCCGGCGCTTTGGTCCTGTCCGTGCGGGACACGGGCATCGGCATTCCGGACAAGCTGCGGGAATCCATCTTCGAGAGCTTCGTGCAGGCGGACTCGTCCACCACGCGAAAGTTCGGCGGCACCGGTCTCGGACTGGCCATCTGCCGCGAGCTGGTGCAGCTCATGGGCGGGGATATCCGTGCGGAGGCCGCGCCGGGCGGGGGCAGCCTGTTCCGCATTCGGCTGGTCCTGGAGCTTGCGGAATTGCGGGGCGGGAGCGACGCGCCGGACTTTTCCGGGCGGCGGGTTCTTTTCGCCGAAACCAACAAGACCCTGCGCAGGGCCGTTTCGGAACGCATAGCGGCCTGGGGCGGGAGCACGCAGGATGTTTCCGAAGGCCCGGCGGTTCTGCGGGAACTGCAAGCCGCAGCGGCCAGGGGCGAACCCTTTGATCTCGTGCTGCTGGGGGACGACTTGGCGGGATGCGACCTGGTCGAGATGCTCGACGCCCTGCAAGGGAGCGCCGTGCCCGTCGCGCTGCTGCACTCCGGCGAACTGGCGCTGCCCCGCGCAGAGCTGGCGGCCCGCGGCGTGTCCGTCTTTCTGGGCCGTCCGCTGACCGGCGCGGATCTGCGCCAGCTCGCGCACCTGCTGGCGTAGAGGCGTCCGGGGCCTGGGCAGGGGCGCGGACCGCGTCTTCTCTCGTCAGCCCGTCTTCAAATCTTCCCGTGCACTAGTTGCCGACACGCACATCCGCAGCCACCACGCCGAGTATCTTCCCGGCCGCGTCGCGCATGGGGATGGACACCGTGATGCATTCCTCGCCCGAAGTCTCGGAGACGTAGACGCTCGAAAGGAAGAACGCGCCTGATTCCATGGCTCCGGTGAACCAGGGGCGCGCAAACCAGTCCTTGCCGTAGGCGCGGGCATCCGCGTTGGTGGCGTGTTCCGGGCGGGAAATGTTGCTGACGGTCTGAACGCCCTTGGCGTCCGTTGCGTAGAGCAGCTCCAGGAAGGAGTGACGCTCCATGGCCCGGCGCATGGTCGCCTCCTGGCGCTCGCGGCGCAGGGAAAGCATCTCCGGGTTTTCGGCCAGGGCCTGGACGACCTCGCGCGGCGCTCCGCTGCCCACCAGTTCGAAAACCTGGTTGATTACGGCCAGTTCCCGGACCTGATTGGCCAGGACAGCGACGGCCTCCCCGGCCTTGGCCATTTCCCCGCTCGTTTCCGAGGCGATGCGGCTCACGTCCATGATGGTCCGGTTGATCTCGTCGCTGGCCTTGGACTGCTGGTCCGCGGCCACGGCGATGGACTGCACCCGGCTGGAGCTGCTTTCCGAAAGGGACACGATCTCGTCCAGGGATTGCCTGGATTCGCGGGCCAGGCCCACGGCGTCGTCCACGAGCCGGGAAGTTTCCACCATGCCCGCCCGCGCCTTGGTGACCCCGCCCTGGATGGCGTCCACGGTGCGGTGCACCTCGCTGGTGGCGGACATGGTCTTCTCGGCCAGCTTGCGGACTTCGTCCGCCACCACGGCGAACCCGCGCCCGGCGTCGCCAGCCCGCGCCGCCTCGATGGCCGCGTTCAGCGCCAGCAGGTTGGTCTGGTCCGCGATGTCCGAGATCAGGCCCATGATGTCGTTGATGGAGTCGGCCTGCCTGCCGAGTTCCGATACCATTTCCGAAAGTTCGTCCGCATGGCTTGAGACGGCCAGAATGCCCTGCACGGTGCGGTCCACGACCTTGGAGCCGTGCGCGGCGCGTTCGCGCGCCTGGCCAGCGGCCTCCGAGGCCTGGTCCGCGCTGCGGGCCACCTCGAGCACCGTGGAATTCATCTGGTCCGTGGCCGAGGCGGCCGAGGCCAGCCTGCCGCGCTGCTCTTCGGCGCCGTCTCCGGCCCTGGCCGCGGCGATCTGGAGCATTTCCGTGGCCTTTTCAATGCCCTCCACGGCTCCGCCCAACGTCTCGGCCGTGGACGCCAGGCCATGCTCGCGCTGGAGAACGGCTCGATCGCGCGCTTCGTGGGCTTCGCCGCGCGCATCCTGCGCCTTGCGGTGTTCCTGCTGGAGCTTGTCTTCCAGTTCCGCACTGCGCGTCCGCAAGGCGGAAACTTCGTCCGCGAGGTTACGAATTTGTGGAATCCAGGTGGCGAGGATGTCAAAGTCTGCAAAATCGTCACTTGCGGCAGTGTCTTTGTCGGCTTGCGCCGCGGCCCAGGCTGCGAGCGCGCGCAGGCGTCTGCGTTCCTGCCCTGCGCGCAGAAGGGCCAGCGCGAGCAAAAGAGCGCCGAGAACGACGCATCCGACGGCAAAAAGCCAACCGGCCAGGGATCCGCTGGACAAATTTGTTGAACTCAGAACTCCGGGCCAGGCCGCGAGCGCGACGCACCCGGCAAGAAGAAGCAGGGCGGCGGCAGTCGTTGCCAGGGAGGAACTGCTGCGAAACATGGGTGGGGGACCTCCGGAAGCTGTTTGCGAAACGAAATGCGATGCAATCGCAGGGCCGTTTTGACGCGGCGGAGCTTCTTTTGTGCTTAATTATCTGCAATGTTTGTATTTATCAGTCCAACAATTCCCGCTTAACTTAAACGTTGCTTTAGGGTATGAAACGGGGTTCCCGGTGGCGGAGGCGCAAGCGTTGCGTTCGCCGCCGGGCAAATCGTTTGCGAGGAAAGACAATGCCGCTTTGTACCATAGAAGAAGCCATTGAGGAAATTCGCGCCGGTCGCATGGTCATCATGGTCGACGACGAGGACCGCGAAAACGAGGGGGATCTTGTCTGCGCCGCAGAGATGGTCACTCCCGAAATCATCAATTTCATGGCCAAGGAAGGCCGGGGCCTGATCTGCCTGGCCATGGCCCCCAATCTGGTGGACCGGCTTGAGCTGCCGCTCATGACCCAGTCCAACAAGTCCCAGTTCGGCACGAACTTCACCCTCTCCATCGAGGCCGCCGAAGGCGTGACCACGGGCATCAGCGCGTTCGACCGCGCCCACACCATTCTCACCGCCGTGGACGACGCCGTGCGTCCTACGGACATCGTCACGCCGGGCCACGTCTTCCCGCTGCGCGCGCGCGAAGGGGGCACCCTGGTGCGCGCCGGCCAGACCGAGGGCAGCGTGGACCTCTCCAACCTGGCGGGCATGAAGCCCGCGGGCGTGATCTGCGAGATCATGAACGACGACGGGTCCATGGCCCGGATGAAGGATCTGGAGCCGTTCGCCGAGAAGCACGGCCTGAAGATCTGCGCGGTCAAGGATCTCATCGCCTACCGCATGCGCTTCGGCGGCGGCACCGTGACCAAGACCGCCGAGGCCGAGCTGCCCACGCGCTACGGCCATTTCCGCACCGCGGCCTTCCATTCCGAGGCCGACAACAAGACGCACATCGCCCTGATCAAGGGCAAGATCGACCCCACGCAGCCCGTGCTCGTACGCGTGCACTCCGAGTGCCTCACGGGCGACGTATTCGGGTCCATGCGCTGCGACTGCGGCAACCAGCTCGCGGACGCCATGTGCATGATCGAGCGCGAGGGCCAGGGCGTGGTGCTCTACATGCGCCAGGAGGGCCGGGGCATCGGCCTGGGCAACAAGATCCGCGCCTACCACCTGCAGGACGAGGGCCTGGACACCGTGGAGGCCAACCAGCGCCTCGGTTTCGCCCCGGACCTGCGCGACTACGGCACCGGAGCCCAGATCCTCGTGGCCCTGGGCGTTTCCAAGATGCGCCTGATGACCAACAACCCCAAGAAGATGGTCGGCCTGGAAGGCTACGGACTGGAGGTCGTGGAGCGCGTGCCCATCGAGACCGGGGCCTGCGCCTACAACATGGACTACCTGCGCACCAAGAAGGACAAGATGGGCCACATGCTGCATCTTGACGACGACGCCGCAAGCAAGGCCAACAGCTGATAAAACCTTTTTTCGGAGGATAGAATGCCTCACATCAAGACGATCGAGGGCCGCCTCGAAGCCAAGGGCGTGAAACTCGCCCTGGTGGCCGCCCGCTTCAACGACTTCATCGTGGACCGCCTCATCTCCGGGGCCGTGGACTACCTCGTGCGCCACGGCATGGACCGGGAGGACATCACCCTGGTGCGCCTGCCCGGCGCGTTCGAGATGCCCGTGGTCGTGCGCAAGCTGGCCAAGAGCGGCAAGTACGACGGCATCGTCTGCCTCGGCGCGGTCATCCGCGGGGCCACCCCCCACTTCGACTTCGTGGCCGGGGAGTGCATCAAGGGGCTGGCCCAGGTCGGCCTGGAAACGGGTCTGCCCGTGGGCTTCGGCGTGCTCACCTGCGACAACCTGGAGCAGGCCATCGAGCGCGCCGGTTCCAAGGCAGGCAACAAGGGCGTGGAGGCGGCTTCCGCCGTGCTCGAAACCATCCGCGTCATGGAGCAGCTGTAGCCGCATGACTGAAGACTTCAAAGTCCCCCGCAAGGGCGCGGGCAAGGCGCGCAAGAGCAACCGCCGCAGCGGCCGCATGCTCGCTTTCCAGGTTCTCTTCGGCCAGAGCTTCGCGCCTTCCGGCGACGTTTCCGGGCTGGAGCGCGATTTCTCCGAAAATCCGGCGGTGCTGGCCACGAGCAGCGACGCCGCGCGCGAGTTCGCCCACGAACTGGCCCAGGGCGTGTTCTGCCGCACCCGCGAGCTGGACAGGATCATCACCGAGCACTCCAGACACTGGAAGCTGGAGCGTATCGCCAAGGTGGAGCTGACCATCCTGCGCCTCGCCCTCTTCGAGATGCTCTACACCGAGATTCCGCTCAAGGTGGCCATGAACGAGGCCATCGAGCTTTCCAAGGAGTTCGGCGACGGCAACTCCCGCAACTTCATCAACGGCATTCTGGACGCCGCGGCCAAGGCCGTGGACAGCGGCGCCCTGGGTGTGAACAAGAAATTCTAACGCGCAAAGGAACCACGCATGGCCTTAGGCAAGTACGAACCCGAAGCCGTAGAGCGGAAATGGCAGCAGAAGTGGAGCGAGAGCGGCTGCTTCGAGGTTGAGGCCGACCCGTCCAGGGAAAAGTACTACGTCCTTGAGATGTTCCCGTATCCTTCGGGCAAGATCCACATGGGCCATGTGCGGAACTATTCCATCGGCGACGTGGTCGCGCGCTACAAGCGCATGCAGGGCTGCAACGTGCTCCACCCCATGGGCTGGGACGCCTTCGGCATGCCCGCGGAAAACGCGGCCATCAAGCACAAGACCCATCCGGCCAAGTGGACCTACGCCAACATCGCGGAGATGCGCGAGCAGCTTCGGCGGCTCGGCTATTCCTACGACTGGCGGCGCGAGCTGGCCACCTGCCGGCCCGAATATTACCGCTGGGAGCAGCTCTTCTTCCAGAAATTCCTGGAAAAGGGCCTGCTCTACCGCAAGAACGCCATGCAGAACTGGTGCGACACCTGCCAGACCGTGCTCGCCAACGAGCAGGTCGAGGACGGCAAGTGCTGGCGCTGCGACAGCCACGTGGTCCAGAAGCAGCTGGAGCAGTGGTTCCTGCGCATCACGGACTATGCGGACGAGCTGCTCGGCTGGCTCGACAAGATGAAGGAAAAGTGGCCCGATCCGGTCCTGACCATGCAGTCCAACTGGATCGGCAAGAGCTACGGCGCGGAGCTGACCTTCCGGGTCAAGGACCGGGAAGAGTCCGTGAACGTGTTCACCACCCGGCCCGACACGCTTTACGGCGCCACCTTCATGAGCCTCGCGGCCGAGCATCCCCTGGTGGAAAAGCTCATCGCGGGCACGGACAGGGCGGACGAGGTCCGCGCCTTCGTGCACAAGTGCGTGAACATGGACAAGTTCCACCGCGCGGCCGAGGACACCGAAAAGGAAGGCGTGTTCACGGGCGCGTACTGCCTCAACCCGGTCACCGGCCTGGAAATGCCCATCTACGTGGCCAACTTCGTGCTCATGGGCTACGGCACCGGCGCTGTCATGGCCGTGCCCGCCCACGACCAGCGCGACTTCGAGTTCGCCCGCAAGTACGGCCTGCCGATGCAGGTGGTCATCCGGCCCGAAGACCGCGACCTCCAGCCCGAAGCCCTGACCGAGGCCTATACCGAGGCGGGCGTGCTGGTGAACTCCGGCGAATTCGACGGCCTGCCCAACGAGGAGGCCAAGAAGCGCATCGTGGAGCACCTGGACCGGCAGGGCCTGGGCACCATGACCGTGAACTTCCGCCTGCGCGACTGGAACATCTCCCGCCAGCGCTACTGGGGCGCGCCCATTCCCGTGATCCACTGCGAGGGCTGCGGCGTGGTCCCCGTGCCCGAGGACCAGCTCCCCGTGGTCCTGCCCGAGGGCGTGGCCATGCGCGAGGACGGCAAGTCCCCGCTGCCCTTCCTGGAAGAATGGGTCAAGGTGGACTGCCCCCGCTGCGGCCGGCCCGCGCGCCGCGAAACCGACACCATGGACACCTTCGTGGAGTCCTCCTGGTACTTCCTGCGCTACACCGACGCCCGCATCGACACCTCGCCCTTCGACGCCCAGGCCGTGCGCTACTGGATGCCCGTGGACCAGTACATCGGCGGCATCGAGCACGCCATCCTGCACCTGCTTTACGCGCGCTTCTTCACCAAGCTGCTGCGCGACGAGGGCTATGTGGATGCGGACGAGCCCTTCGAGCACCTGCTGACCCAGGGCATGGTCGTGCTCAACGGCTCGAAGATGTCCAAGTCCAAGGGCAACGTGGTCGATCCGGGCGAGATGATCAGGAAATACGGCGCGGACGCCACCCGCTTGTTCATCCTCTTCGCGGCTCCGCCCGAAAAGGAGCTGGAGTGGTCCGACCGGGGCATCGAAGGCTCTTTCCGCTTCATCGGCAGGCTCTGGCGGCTGGCCGAGGAGCTGGAAAGCTCCCTGGTCTGCGTGCAGCCCTGCCACGCCGTGCCCGGCGAGCTTTCCGCCGAGGCCAAGCAGCTCCGGCTCAAGGAGCACGACACCGTGCGCCGCGTCTCCCGCGACATCGAGAACAGCTTCCAGTTCAACACGGCCATCGCCGCGATCATGGAGCTGGTCAACGAGATGTACGCGCTGAAGGACGCCCTGACGGGCACGGAGCAGGGACGCTGCCAGCTCTCGTCGGCCCTGGCCACGGCAGTGACCCTGCTTTCGCCCATGGCCCCGCACGTCTGCGAGGAAATCTGGCAGGCCATCGGCCACGGCGGCGTCGTGGCCGAGCAGCCCTGGCCCCAATACGACGAGGCCGCCCTGGTCACGGACGAGGTCACGGTCGTGGCCCAGGTCTGCGGCAAGGTGCGCGGCCAGGTCAGCGTGCCGAACGGCGCCACCGAGGAGCAGGTCAAGGCGGCCTGCATGGCCGTGGAAAACGTGGCCCGCCATCTGGAAGGCAAGCAGGTGGTCAAGGTCATCTACGTACCCGGCAGGCTCGTGAACATCGTGGTCCGCTAGCGGCCCGCGCTCATTTTCAATGCCGGAAGCGCTTTAAAAAAACCGGGTCCGGGCGTATGCTGCATGCGCCCGGCCCGGTTTTTTCGCTTGCAGGGCGCAACCCCATCCAGCCCAGGTCAGGAGAGTCCATGCACGATACTGGAGCCCGAAACTTCATCTCGATCCGCCCCGTTGCGGCGCTGCTCGGCGGCGCGCTGCTTCTCGCCGCGCTCGTCTCCGGCTGCGGCTATCGGCTCGCGAGCCAGGGGCCAGTGGCCCTGCCCGAAGACCAGCGCACCTTGTGCATGGATTCCGTGGAGAACCCCACGCTCCAGACCTGGCTCGGCCCGCGCCTGCGCTCGGAGCTGCGCGACGAGCTGCACCGCCGGGGCTGGACGCGCTGGGTGCGGCGGTCCGAGGCCGACCTGCTCGTGCGCGTCGTGATCGAACGCTTCAGCCACAGCACCAAGGTCAGCAACGAGGAGGACGAGACGCTGCGCTCCGAGGCCAGCCTGACCATGCATGTGCAGTTCGTTTCCCGGGCCACGGACGAGGTGGTCTGGTCTTCGGGCACCATCGCGGCCAGCGAGAGCTACTTCGGCGCGTCCTCCACCGAGGCGGACGATTCCGTGACCGAGCTGGCGGTGCGCCGCGCCGTGGACAAGCTCAGCGAGAGGTACTGAGCCGTGGCCAGGCCGGACGTGCTCTTCCTGGTCTGCCCGGACGGACGGCTCATCGGACGGAAGATCGAGTCCGTGCTGAAGGACGTGGGCGAGTACGAGCGCAAGGTCTTCTGGGGCGACGACGAGCCCCCCCTGCCCGAAGCCTTCTGGAAGGACATCACGGTCCAGAATCTTTTCGCCACGCCCAAGGCCGTGGTGGTCCGCCGCGCCCACCTGCTCAAGGTGGACGACTGGGACCGCGTTGCCTCGGCCCTGGCCGCCAAGCCCAAAACCGTGCTTCCGTTCTTCTGCCTGGAAGGGGAGTGGAAGAAGAAGGCTCCGGTTCCGGCGGCCCTGGCCCGGCGTCCGCTCTGGAAGGCCGCGGAGAAGCGCGGCTGGGTCTGGGAGCAGCCCGGACTGGACGCGAAGGGCATGTCCGACTTCGTGCGCGACTGGGCTGCCGAGCGGGGCCTGCGGCTCGCTCCCGGAGCGCAGCAGGCTCTGGTGCGCGTCCTGCCCCTGGACGCCCGCGCCGCCACCCTGGAGCTGGAAAAGATCGAACTGGCCGCCGGGGACGCGCGCAGCGTCACCCCGGACCTGGCCGGGCTTGTGGCCGCCAGCCAGGAAATGGACTTTTTCGCCTTCACCGACGCCCTCAGCCAGGGCGGGAATGCGGCGGAAGTCTGGCGGCGGGTGCTTCAGGACCACCTCAAGCAGCCCAAGGAGCAGATGCTCTTCCCGCTGCTCGGCTCCCTGGCCCGCGAGGCGCGCATCCTGGGATTGATCCTGGCGGGCGAGGAAAGCCGCGCCAAAGTGCACCCCTTCGTAGTCAAGAAGAAGTCCGGTCTGGCCCGCAGGCTTGGACCCAAGGGCGTGGCCGCCCTCTTCGACCTCTGCATGGCCGCCGAGCTGGGCGTGAAATCCGGCGAACGCCGCACCGATCAGGCCCTGGACAAGCTCGTGGCCGACCTGAGCTGCATCTACCGGGGTTGACGCCCTGACTCCGCTTCTTGCGTGTTGACCCTGCCCCGCGGCATAGGGCAAAATAATCGGCTCCTGCCCGGACACGGGCGCGAGGAAGAGAGCGCATGGATAAACCGCACTACCACGGACACCGCGAGCGGCTGCGCGAACGGCTGCTGCGCGAGCCGCGCGGCCTCGCGGACTACGAAATCCTCGAGCTGCTGCTGGCCCGGACCCTGCCCCGGCAGGACACCAAGCCCCTGGCCAAGGAACTGCTCCGGCGTTTCGGTTCGCTGCATGGCGCGCTCTACGCGCCGGAGGCGCAGCTGGCCGAAATCAAGGGCTTCGGCGCGGCGCTGGCTTCGTCCTGGGCGCTCTACCGCGAGCTTTGGGCCAGGCTGCGCGAGCCGTCCGCCCTGCGGCGCGAGGTGCTTTCCGGCCCGGAAATGGTCGCCGAGGGCGCCAAGGCCCGTTTCGGGGCCAAGGGCACCGAGGAGTTCTGGGTGGCCCTGGTGGACAACCAGAACCGCGTCATTTCCTGGGAATGCGTCAGCAAGGGAACCGTGGACCAGACCGCGGTCTATCCGCGCGAGGTCATGTCCCTGGCCCTGCGCCACCAGGCCGCGGGCATGATCCTGGTGCACAACCATCCCGGCGGCAGCCCGGAGCCCTCGGACGAGGACGTGCGCTTGACCCTGCGCATCAAGCGGGCCGCGGACGATCTCGGCGTGCGCCTGCTCGACCATCTCGTGGTCACGGACCGCGAGCACTACAGCTTTCAGGGCCACGGGCTGCTCTAGCCCGGCGGCCGAGCCGGAGGAGGGCCGACATGAAGACGTATCACGCCGTTGTGGACGGGCTGGTGCAGGGAGTCTGCTTTCGCGCCTGGACGCGGGATCTGGCGCGCTCCCTGAAGCTGACGGGCTGGGTGCGCAACCTGCCGGACGGCAGGGTGGAAGCCGTGGCCCAGGGGCCGGACAAGGCTCTGGAGGCCTTTGCCGACCAGCTGGAGGTCGGTTCCCCCCTGTCGCGGGTCAGCCGGGTGGAGGGGGAAACGGGCGAACGTGCCGAGCGGTATTCCTCGTTTGAAATACGTTATTGATTCCACCCCTCTTGCCAAAGCGCCAGGACGCATTATCAAGGATAATACTGGAAATACCTTCCCGCATCGGGAAGACTGTCCGCATACGCACTCCGACGAAAGGATCGACCTTTGAGCAAAAAGAAGAAATCTCCCATCAAGCCGAAGCGGTTGCGCCGAGTGCGCGAGGCGGCTCGCGTCAGCGCCTCGGAAGGGGGCGGCCATATCGACGAGCAGCATTTCTTTGACGAGCCGGGCGGGCTCGGCGACCTCACCGTGCAGGACGCCGCCGACGGGCTTTCCCAGCAGGCCGAGCAGAACATTCCCCAGGTGCTGCCCGTGCTGCCCGTGCGGGACATCGTCGTCTTCAACTACATGATCCTGCCGCTGTTCGTGGGGCGGGAAAAATCCGTCAACGCCGTGGACGCGGCCCTTTCCGCCGGTCGGCACATTCTCATCCTGACCCAGCAGGACGAGGGCGTGGAGGAACCGGAACACGACGACCTCTATCAGGTCGGCACCGTGGCCATGATCATGCGCATGCTCAAGATGCCGGACGGCCGCCTCAAGGTGCTGGTCCAGGGCCTTGCGCGCGCCCGCGTGCGCCGCTTCGTCTCCGATTCGCCCTACCACGAGGCCGAGATCGAGCTCATGCGCGAGCCCGTGGAGGTCGAGCCCACCACCGAGGCCGAGGCGCTGATGCGCTCCTCGCGGGAGCAGAGCGAACGCATCCTGACCCTGCGCGGCATTTCGCCCCAGGACATCATGGCCGTGCTCAACAACGTCAACGAGCCGGGCCGTCTCGCGGATCTGATCGCCTCGAACCTGCGCATCAGCGTGGCCGAGGCCCAGGCCATCCTCGAATGCGTGGACCCGCTGGAGCGCCTGCGCATGGCCGGAGCCCAGCTGGCCAAGGAGGTCGAGGTCGCGCAGATGCAGAACAAGATCCAGTCCATGGCCAAAGAGGGCATGGACCGGGCGCAGCGCGATTTCTACCTGCGCGAGCAGCTCAAGGCCATCAAGCGGGAGCTGGGCGACGGAGACAACGAGAACGAGGAGCTGGAAGACCTGGGCAAGGCCATCGAGCGTGCGGGCATGCCCAAGGAGGTCCGCAAGGAAGCCTACAAGCAGCTCAAGCGCCTGGACGGCATGCATTCCGAATCCTCCGAGGCCACGGTCATCCGCACCTATCTCGACTGGATGATCGAGCTGCCCTGGAAGAAGATTTCCCGCGACCGCCTGGACATCAAGGAAGCCGCGCGCATCCTGGACGAGGACCATTACGATCTGACCAAGGTCAAGGAGCGCATCCTGGAATATCTCTCGGTGCGCAAGCTGAACCCGAAGATGAAGGGACCGATCCTCTGCTTCGTCGGCCCTCCGGGCGTGGGCAAGACCTCCCTCGGCCGCTCCATCGCGCGCTCCCTGGGCCGCAAGTTCCACCGCATGTCCCTGGGCGGCATGCGCGACGAGGCCGAGATTCGCGGCCACCGCCGCACCTACATCGGCTCCATGCCCGGTCGCATCGTCCAGGCCCTGAAGCTCTGCGGCACGCGCAACCCCGTGATCATGCTCGACGAGATCGACAAGCTCGGCGCGGACTTCCGCGGCGACCCGTCCTCCGCCCTGCTGGAGGTGCTCGACCCCGAACAGAACAATTCCTTCACGGACCACTACCTGAACGTGCCCTTCGACCTTTCGAGGGTCATGTTCATCTGCACGGCCAACGTGCTGGACACCATTCCCCAGCCCCTGCTGGACCGCATGGAAGTCATCCGCATTCCCGGCTACACCGAGCATGAGAAGGTGACCATCGCGGAGCGCTACATCGTGCCCCGGCAGGCCAAGGACAACGGCCTGACCGAAGACGAGCTGCAACTGGCGCCGGGCGTGCTGGCCAAGGTCATCCGCGAGTACACGAGCGAGGCTGGCTTGCGCAACCTGGAGCGCGAGGTCGGCTCCATCTGCCGCAAGATGGCCCGGAAAAAGGCCGAGAACGAGAAAGGCCCCTTCAAGATCACGGCGGCCAACCTGCACAAGATCCTGGGCGTGCCGCGCTACCTCGACGACGAAAAGGAACCGGACCTGCCTCCGGGCGTGGCCGTGGGCCTGGCCTGGACTCCGGTGGGCGGCGTCATCCTGCACGTCGAAGTCACGACCATGCCCGGCAAGGGCAAGCTGACCCTCACGGGCAAGCTCGGCGACGTGATGAAGGAATCGGCCCAGGCTGCGCTCTCCTTTGCACGGGCCCACGCAGAGCAGTACGGCATCGACCCCAAGTTCAGCGAGGAGCGCGACATCCATGTGCACGTGCCTGCGGGCGCGACGCCCAAGGACGGCCCCTCCGCGGGCGTGACCCTGGTCACGGCGCTGATCTCCGCCCTGACCAACATTCCCGTGCGGCCCGACCTGGTCATGACCGGCGAGATCTCGCTGCGCGGCCGCGTCCTGCCCGTGGGCGGCATCAAGGAAAAGATCCTCGCGGCCGTGGCCAAGGGCATGAAGCTCGCGCTCATCCCCGCGCAGAACAAGAAAGACCTGGAGGACATCCCCCAGGAGCTGCGCCGCCGGATCAAGATCCAGCTCGTGGAGCGGGTCGAGGAAATCTGGCCCCTGGCCAAGGGCGAATAGTCCCGCGTTTCCCGTTCGCATTTCCAATTCGCGTTACAAGGCCCTCCGCTTCGGCGGGGGGCTTTTTTATTACGCTTCGCGCCCTGTGCCGGTTGGCTGGGAAGTCCGGCTTTGACTGAAAAGACGCGCCTGCGTCACGGAATCGTAACAATGCGCCGGGATTGTTACGTAAGATATTCCGTT
The DNA here is from genome assembly GCF_000420485.1 of Paucidesulfovibrio longus DSM 6739. Classification (NCBI taxonomy): domain Bacteria; kingdom Pseudomonadati; phylum Thermodesulfobacteriota; class Desulfovibrionia; order Desulfovibrionales; family Desulfovibrionaceae; genus Paucidesulfovibrio; species Paucidesulfovibrio longus. The sequence continues at coordinate 152,170 of NZ_ATVA01000012.1, forward strand.
GTGCAGGAGAGCCCAGGCCCTGAAACGATATCCCCCGGAGTCAGCCCCATGTCCCTGAAGCACAAGATGATGGTCCTCTGCATGTCCGCCGGTTTGCTGCCGCTGCTGCTCATGGGCTTCTACAGCGTGAACACCGCGAGCGACAGCCTGCGTGCCCAGGCCCTGGGGCAGCTGCTCTCCGTGCGCGACGGCAAGCAGATGGCCGTGCAGGCGCTCGCGGACAAGTGGGAAGGGGAGGCCAGGATCTACGCGGAAGTCAAGGAGGTCTACAACGCCCTCGGCATGCTCCGCATGTACGACGACTTCACGGACGCGGACTTCCTCAGCGACCACGAATACGTCAGTCCCAGCTTCGCGCCCTACGTCAAGACGCTGGGCTACGAGGACGCCATCCTGGCCGACGACTACGGCTGGGTGCTTTTTTCCTACACCAGGTCGACGCTTCTCGGACAAAATCTCAAGACCGGACCGCTCAAGGACAGCAACCTGGGGCGCGCCTTTGCCAAGGCGGTCAAGGGAGAGCTGGCCTTCGCGGACGTGGAGCCCTTCGGCCCGCTGAACGGGCAGCCCGCCGCCTTCATCGCCGTGCCCGTGCGCAGCCATGTGGGCGATGTCCAGGGCGTGGCCATCCTGCGGCTGCCCCTGGCGGAACTCGGCAAGGCCATGCGCACCGGAACGGGCATGGGCGAGAGCGGCGAGTGCTACCTGGTGGGGCCGGATCTGCTGATGCGCTCGGACACGCGCAACGACCCGGAAGCGCACGGCGTCCGGGCCTCGTTCGCCGATCCGGAGAAGGGCCGGGTCGATACGGAGCCGGTCCGCGCCGCGCTCGCCGGAAACACCCTTGCCAGGGTTTCGGAGAACTACGCCGGAAAGGAAGTCCTGGCCGCGTCCATGCCCTTTTCCCTGGGCGGGACCACCTGGGCGCTGGTGGCGGAAATTTCAGCATCCGAGGCGTTCGCCCCGGTCTGGCGGCTGCGCTACGCGGCTCTGGGACTCGGATTCGTGACCGTGGTCTTTCTGGCATTGATCACCTGGCGCATTTTGCGGCGTCAGCTGCTGGGCCCGCTTTCGGTGATCGACGGATTTCTGGGCAAGGTCGCCGCGGGCGACTACACGGCCCGGCTGGAGGGCGAGTTCAAGTCCGAAATGGCCGAGCTGGCCGGAAACATCCTGTCCATGTTCAAGGAGCTGAAAAAGCGGCTCGGCTTCAGCGAGGGCATCCTCAAGGGCGTCAGCGTGCCCTGCATCGTGGCGGACGAGGAAATGCGCGTCTCCTTCGTGAACCAGCCTTTCCTCGATCTCGTGGGATACGCAGGCGATGCTGACGGCGTGGTGGGGCACCCCGTGTCCGAGCTGCTGCGCATTCCCCAAGGCGAGCGCAGCGTCATCCATCGCTGCGTTGAGGAGCGCAGGCCCCTGGTGGGCAAGGAGCGCACCTGGGAGGATCTTTCCGGGCGCGAGATTCGCGTGCGGGTGGATGCGGCCCCCCTGCACGACCTGGACGGCAGGGACATCGGCGCGGTGGCCCTGGTTTCGGACCTGACGGACATCCGGGCGCAGGAGGAGCGCATCGGCAGGCAGAACGCCGCCCTGGTGGAGCTGACTTCCAGGGCCGCGGAGGCCGCGAGCATCGTCTCCGATGGTTCCACGCGGCTCTCCGAGCGTGTGGGCTCCGCCAGCCAGGGGGCCGCCAGCCAGTTCGAGCGCGTGGCGCGGGCCTCGGAAGCCATGGTCCGGATGCACGCCAGCCTGACAGCGGCTTCGGGCATGGCCGAGGAGGCGGCCCGCCGCACCGGGGATTCCGTCGCGGAGTCGCGGCAGGGCATGGAGATCATGGACCAGTCCGCCGAGGCCATCGAGCGGGTGCGCAAGCTCTCGGACCTGCTGCGGGACGACATGTCCCGCTTGGAGATTCAGGTGGAAGGCGTGGGGGAGATCATCGAGGTCATCAACGACATTGCGGACCAGACCAACCTGCTGGCCCTGAACGCGGCCATCGAGGCGGCACGGGCGGGCGAGGCCGGGCGCGGGTTCGCCGTTGTCGCGGACGAGGTCCGCAAGCTGGCCGAGAAGACCATGCAGGCCACGGGCCGCGTGGAGCAGGACATCGCGGCCATCCAGGAGGAGTCGCGCCGCAACGTGGGCCGCACCCGCGAGGCGGCCGGCGCCGTGGACAAGGCCGAGGAGCTGGTCAAGCGCACGGCCAGCTCCCTGGAACGCATCGCGCGCCTTTCCGAAGAGACCGCCGCCCAGATTGCGGACATCGCCGCGGCCTCGCGGGAACAGACCGCGGAGCACGGCTCCATCAACGCGACCATCAACGAGGTCACGGGGCTGGCGGAACGCATCGCCGAGGAAATGGACGATTCGGCGCGGGCCGTGGCCGACCTGGCCGAGGCCTCTCGCAGGCTCGGCGAGCTGATCGCTTCGGGCCGGGCCTGATCTCCGGGCGCGGCCATTTGCGGAGCGGGATCAGCTTTCGCCCGCGTCCGGCGCACGCCGCACAGACTGGCGCGCCTTCGAATCAGTCTTCCGCGCAGGAAAGGCAGTTCCTGCCCCGCTGCTTGGATTTGTAGAGCTGCTCGTCGGCCGTCTTGAGCATGGCCTCCAGCGAATCTCCAGTCTCGCCCGTAAGCCCGGCGCTCACGGTGCAGGAAACCGGACCGGATTTGGTCATGGTCGGGCTGGATTCCACTTCCTTGAGAAACGCCGTCAGGTTCTTCGTGGTCTGCTCCAGGGGCAGGCCCGGCAGGAGCAGGGCGAACTCCTCGCCCCCGTAGCGGGCAACCAGCCCGTTGCGTCCGAACCGTTCATGCATTTTCCTGCCCAGTGCGCGCAGCACCTCGTCTCCGGCGTCGTGGCCGTAGGTGTCGTTGATGCGCTTGAAGTGGTCGATGTCCAGCAGCACGGCCTGGACGGGGAACTTCCGCAGCAGGGCTTCCTTGTGCATGGTCCGCGCGCGCTGGATGAAGTGGCGGCGGTTGTGCAGCCCGGTAAGGTAGTCCTTCTCGGCCATGTCGCGGATGGTGGCCATGTGTTCGAGCAGTTCCATGTTCTGCCGGATGCGGCAGTGGAATTCCTCCACGAGGAAGGGCTTGCGCAGGAAGTCGTTGGCTCCGGACTTGATGAACCGGGCGGAGATGAGCGGATTATTTTCCGCGGAAAGCCCTATGATGGCGAGTTTTTCGCGAACGTGCGCGGCGCGCACGGTCTTGACCAGCTCCACCCCGTCCATGCCGGGCATGCTGAAGTCCGTGATCAGCAGCTTGGTTCCGGGATTGCGCTGGAGAACGGTCAGGGCGGTTTCGCCGTCCTCTGCCTCCAGAACCTGATACTGGTGGGAGCGCAGCAGTCCGGCCACGAGATTGCGCGCCGAGCCGGAGTCGTCCACCACCAGCACCTTGACCTCCTGATTGCGGCGCAGGCGCTCCAGGGCGGCGATCAGCTCGTAGAGGCTGTCCGGCCCTTCCTTGAGCACGTAGTCGACCACGTTCTTGGACATGACCACGTCGCGCACGCCTTCGCTGAACTCGCCCGTGAAAACGATGGACGGCACGCCCTTGCCCACGAAGTAATCGACCACCTCGCCGTGCGGGGAGTCCGGCAGGTGCAGGTCGAGCAGGGCGGCGAAAGGGCCTTGTTCGCAGTTTTCGAGGTACTCGCGGGCCTCCTTGAAGGAGCCGACCCGGTCCACGGCGAACCCGGTTTCCTCGCTGATGGCCCTCTTCACGATGCTGGCGAAGAAGGTGCTGTCCTCTACGATCAGGATGCGGTCTTTGGTCATTGTCGTCCTCGTGCTGCTGGATATTGCGAGAAGTCAATTTACACCGAAAGGTGCCTCAAGGTCCACGGGAAAGCGAAATCGGCGTTCCCTTGACATTCGACGGGCCGGACCTATCTCAGCGGCAGCCGCGTTGTCGTGCGTCCGCTGGCGCGGTTGACAAAGCCCTTGTTTCAGTGGACACCACCGGGTGGCAATTCGCATCGGAGGTTCGCATGCCCATCTATGAATTCAAATGCCAGGACTGCGGCGCGGAGTTCGAGGAACTCGTGCTTGGTGCCGATGAGACCGTTACCTGCCCGAAATGCAAATCCACGGCGGCGGAACAGCTGATGTCGCGCTGCTGCTACAAGTCCGCCGGGGGCGCGCCCTCGGCAGGCGGCGAGGACGCCGCGCCCAAGCCGCAGTACAGGGGCATCGGCTCCGGCTGTTCCGGCTGCTCGGGCGGCAACTGCTCCTCCTGCGGCTGATTCGCCGCGGGTTCCTTCCAGCTTCAAGGATTCCGATTCATGCAAAAGATCGTCATCGCCACCAGGGGCAGCAAGCTGGCCCTGTGGCAGGCCGAACACATTTCCGCCCTCCTGCGCGCCAAGCACGCGGGCCTGGAGGTGGAACTCGTCAAGATCAAGACCAAGGGCGACAAGATCCTGGACGTGCCGCTGGCCAAGGTCGGCGGCAAGGGCTTGTTCGTCAAGGAAATCGAGGAGGCCCTGCTGGACGGCAGAGCCCACATCGCGGTGCATTCCATGAAGGACGTGCCCACGGAGCTGCCCGAAGGGCTCGTTGTCGGGATCATCCCGCCGCGCGAAGCCTGCACGGACATGCTCTGCTCCGTGAAATACGACGGCCTGGACGCCCTGCCCCAGGGCGCGAGCGTCGGCACCAGCAGCCTGCGCCGCCAGTCCCAGCTCAAGGCCCTGCGGCCCGACCTGCACATCGAAAACCTGCGCGGCAACCTGGACACCCGCCTGGGCAAGCTGCTGGACGGCCAATACGACGCCATCGTGGTGGCCACCGCCGGGCTGCTCCGCCTGGAGCTGGCCGCGCCCAAGATGCAGGAGCTGGGACCGCCCGAGTTCCTGCCCGCCGTGGCCCAGGGCGCGCTGGGCATCGAGTACCGCGCGGACGCGCCGGAAGTCCTGGACGCCATCCGTTTTCTGCATCACGAGCCCACCGCAGTGCAGGTGCGCGCGGAGCGCGGCTTCCTCACGGGGCTGGACGGCGGCTGCCAGGTGCCCATCGCGGCCTGGTCCGAACTGGACGGCGACCGCGTGCGGCTGACGGGATTCGTGGCCGACGTGGACGGCTCCAGCCCGATCCGCATGAGCGACGAGGACGAGGCCGCCAACGCCTGGGAACTGGGCCTTCGCCTGGCCGACAAGGTCCGCGCCGCGGGCGGCAAGGTCATTCTCGACCGCGTCTACGCACGCGGCTAGCCGGGGACGTCGTTCCCCACGGGTTGCGGACGCGACCCGGAAAAGCGGACCGGAGGAAGCATGTTTCTGCTTGAAGCGCCTTATGTGTCCGATTTCCTGAAGCGGTCCGTCGTCGAGAGCGGCGCGCCCGTGCTCGACAACGGCATGGCCCGCGAGGCTCTGGCCGGGAGCGGTGTCCGACTGCTGCCTGCGGACGAGTTCGCCGGATTGCTGCGTGCGGGCAAGGGCAGGCTGTATTCCAACTCCGAGAACTGCATCCAGTGGATCGAGGAGAACCTCGCGGACACCGAGCTGCCGGGCCGCATCGCCCTGCTCAAGGACAAGGCCCGCTTCCGCGACCTGCTCCGCGACCTGTATCCTGATTTCCGCTACCAGGAACTGCGCCTGGACGAGCTGGCCGGGTTCGACCCCGCGACCTTTCCCAAGCCGTTCGTGATCAAGCCTTCCGTGGGCTTTTTCAGCCTGGGCGTGCACAAGGTCCACGCGGACGCGGACTGGCCCGAAACCGTGCGGGTCATCCAGGAGGAAGTCCGCGAGGTCAGCGACATGTATCCCTCGCAGGTACTCGACCTGGGCCGCTTCGTGGTCGAGGAATGCATCGAGGGCGAGGAATACGCCGTGGACGCCTATTTCGATTCCCGTGGCGAACCCGTGATCCTGAACGTCTTCACCCATCTTTTCGCCTCGGAAAACGACGTCAGCGACCGGGTCTACTACACCTCCTCAAAGATCATCCGGGCCTGGGAGCCGCAGTTTCGCGCCTTGCTGGCCGAGGTGGGCCGCAGGGCCGGATTGCGCGACTTCCCCATCCATGCGGAGCTGCGCGTGGACACGCGCGGCGGGCAGTGCAAGTGGGCCGGGCAGCAGTGCGCCGCCTTCATCGAGATCAATCCCATGCGCTTTGCGGGCTGGTGCTGCACGGACCTGGCCCATTTCGCCTACGGCCTGAACCCGTACCGGCATTACCTGGAGCAGACCCGGCCCGACTGGGACGCGGTGCTTGAGGGACGCAAAGGCAAGGTCTGGAGCCTCGTGGTGGCGGACATCCACCCGGACGTGGACCGCGCGGCCATCGAGTCTGTGGACTACGACGCCTTCCGGGCGGCGTTCGCCAAGCCCCTGGAGCTGCGCCCCGTGGACTTCCGGCGCTATTCCGCGTTCGCCTTCCTCTTCGCCGAATCGGACGAATCGGATATTTCCGAGCTTGAATCCATCCTCAAATCGGATTTGCGCCGCTACATCCGCATGAAATAATGCGGGCAGCAGCCATTTTTGCGGCCGCCGGAAGCGTTTTTCGTTTCCGGCGGCTTTCCTGTTTCGTTATCCACAGCGCAACTATTCGGATATATTGACGAAACTATGAAGCCTAAAGAAATGTCAATATCCGTCGATAGGTCAGGCAGAGGGAAGATTATCAGACAAATCCAGCAAGGGAGGTCTTGATGGAACTGAATATGGATCGCCCCATGGTGCAGCAGGCCGCTTCCGGCGGCACCACTCAGGCCGAGGCAATGAAGAGCATCCATAAGGCCCGGCTTCAACGGCAGGTGCTGGCCGACCCGTCTCTGGCGGCCAAGCTCGTAGCGGTGGAGTCCACTGCGACCTACAACGCCAGCGGAGATCTGGTTCAGGCCGTGGGAGGAAGTCTGGGTGAAGCCTAGAAGCAGCTCCAACGCAAGGTAAGCCGCCCGGTCGAGATTTCGGCCGGGCGGCTTCGTTTTCCGCGTCGGATTCGGACGCTACTCGCCCTCGGAAACGCCCGCTTCGGCAAATGTCGCCATTTTGTTGAAGATGTCCGCTGCCGAGCGGAGCAGGAACAGGGCGCAGGCCGCGCCCGTGCCTTCGCCGAGCCGGAATCCCAGATCCAGCAACGGCGAAAGACCCATGCCGGCCACGGCGGACTTGTGGCCCAGTTCGGCGGAAGCATGGCTGAGCACGGCGTATTCGGCCACATGCGGGCAGATTTTCCAGGCGGCGGCATAGGCCGCGGTGGAAATGAAGCCGTCCACCAGGATCATCTGGCGGTTTTTGGCCGCGCCGAGCACGAGGCCCGCCAGAGTCGCGATTTCATAGCCGCCGAGGGCCGCGAGAACGGCAAAGGGGTCGCCGCCTGCCACGACTTCGGCATTGGCGGCCAGGGCGCGTTCGATGACGGCGATTTTGCGGCGCACGCCTTCCTTGCCGAGGCCCGCGCCCGGTCCGGTGATCTGTTCGGGCGGAAGGCCGAGATAGGCGCAGTAGAGCGCGGTGGAGGGCGTGGTGTTGCCGATGCCCATGTCCCCCGTGAGCAGGGTGCGGACGCCGTCCGCCTGGGCGCGGTCCGCCAGCTCGACGCCCAGGAGCAGGGCGCGCTCGCAGTCCGCTTCGCTCATGGCCGGTCCCTGGGCGATGTTCGCCGTGCCCTGGCCGATCCGTTTCTGGATCAGCTGCGGATGAGGCTCGAAGAGATCGCCGGCCACGCCCGCGTTGACCACGAAAAGCTCCGCCCCGACCGTGCCCGCGAGCACGTTGATGCCCGCGCCGCCCGCCAGGAAGTTGAGCACCATCTGGCGGGTGACCTCCACGGGAAAGGCGCTCACGCCCTCGGCGCAGACGCCGTGGTCCCCGGCCACGGTGTAGATTCGGGCCGGGTCTGCCTGGGGGGCTGCGCCCCCGCTGGCCATGTACATTTTCAGGGCCAGCTCTTCGAGTCTGCCGAGGCTGCCCTGGGGCTTGGTCAGGCTGTCGAGGCGGGCCTGGCCCGGAGCGCGCAGGGCCGGGTCCACAGGCGCGATGCGCCCGATCAACTGCTTGAAATCGTCCGTCATGTCGTGATTCTCCTGGGGATTGTTGTGGCGGATATGTACACCCGCCGCAGGCCGAATGCAAACTCGCGCCTGGCGCTGCAACCTCAATCCTTCGCAATGATTGAACAACGCTTGCTGCGCTCCGCCGGGCGCGGGCGGTTGAGTCCCTGGCCCCGGCTGTGCTAGGAGGCGGCATGGCCCCGAAAAAACTCTGCATCGTGCACGCCAATTGCCAGGGCGAGCCTCTGGCCGATTTTCTGCGCCGCGTACCCGGATTCGGCGACGAGCACGAGGTCCGGCTCTACACCAACTACATCCGCGAACCCATTCCGGACGACGAGCTGGCGCGCTGCGACGTGTTTCTCTACCAGCACCTGGACGAGGGGCCGCGGTGGGGCGAACTGGCCTCGCCGAGGCTCCTGGCCAAGCTGCCGACCACCGCCAGGAGCCTTGCGGTTCCGAGCATGTTTTTTCGCGGGTATTGGCCTTTCTGGCAGGGCGGGGAAAAATTCGGGTTCGCGGACGAGGTGCTGGAGCGGCTGATCGCGGCCAAGCTGCCCAAGTCCGAGATCCTTCGCGTGTACCTGCGCGGCAACGTCGTTCCCGGAGCCGAGGTGGAGGAGCGGACCATGCGTTCCCTGGCCCACGAGCGCGCCAAGGAGGCGCGCACGCCCATCAAGTACGTGGACCTGATCCTGGAGCGGTTCCGGGAGGAAATGCTCTTCAATCAGGTCAACCATCCGGGCAGGCGGCTGCTTTGCCATGTGGGACGGGAGGTGCTGCGCCACCTGGATGCGGACGAGCCGGAGCAGGGCGTGGAGTCCTTCATGGGCGAGCTGTATCCGGACTTCCGCATGCCCATTCATCCGCGCGTGGCCGAGCACTGGGGGCTCGGCTTTGCGGACGAGTTCACCGAATATCCGGTTTTCGGCAAGGCCAAGACCTTTGCGCGCTACGCCGAGAATTACGTGGATGCGCGGCTGCTCGGCATCGACGATCTCATTTCCTATCTGCGGCTGCGCTGAACCGGCGCACGGGACGCGAAAAAAGGCCGGACCGCGTGCATATTCGCTGGTCCGGCCTTTTTCGCGCTCTGGGCCGCGTCCATGCGGGCGGCGTCCATGCGGACGGCGTCAGAATCTCGGCGGCCCGGCCACCAGCATTTCCGCCAGGGTCAGGTCCACGCGGGGAAGCTGGCGCAGCTTCGATCCCAGGTAGTCCATCTCCAGGCGGGCGAGGTCGCGGTACAGCGGGGTGCGGTCGAGCACGAAAACGTCGTCCACCTCGCGGGTCAGGGCCTGGGAGCGGAAGCAGCCCGCGAACTGCACGCGCTGGCCGTTGGGCTTGACGAGCACGTTGGGCACGCCGTGCATGCGGCAGATCATCAGCCGGTGCTCGTAGACGCCGCAGAGGCCGCCGTCGTTGAGCGGACACATGATCCTGGGCCGTTCTCCCGCGTCCAGGGCCTGCCGGGCCTGGGCCGCATAGTCCTCGGCGCGGGCGAGGTAGTCCTGCCGCCGCGCTTCGGGCAGCGCGTTCAGGCCGTGCCAGAGGTAGGCCCATTCCACGTAGGTATGGTGCTGAAAATAGCTGGTGCAGCAGTTGTCTTCGCAGTCGGCGCAGCTCAGCCCCACCCTGGTCGCGGCGTCGGCGTAGGCGTCGCCCATGCGCTTGTAGAGGGCCGCGAGTTTGCGGAAGGCGGCTTTGGAGGTCAGCTTCATGCCGCGCATCCCTTGCCCGGCAGGATGCCCTGCTCGGTTTCGAGCCAGCGGAGAATCTGCCGCACGGTTTCCTCGGGAGTGGGCTCGTCCGTGGCGAATTCCACGTCCGCGGCCGCCCTGTAGAGGGGCAGGCGTTCGGCGTGGAGTTCTTCCTTGGTCTTCTCGCCGATGGCCAGTCCCCTGTTCGGGGCGGCGGCCACGCGCGCGGCAAAGGTTTCGGGCTCCACGTGCAGGTGGACCACGGGGCCGATGGCCTTGATGCGGGCCACGGCGCGGGGGCCGTAGATCACGCTGCCGCCCGTGGAGACCACGCTGCGCTGCACGCCGAGGTTGGCGATCTGGTGTTCCTCCAGTTCCAGGAACTTGGGCAGGCCCACGCCGTCCAGCAGATCCTGGAGCGGCAGGCCGTAGTAGGCTTCGAGCAGCTTGTCCGTGTCCACGTGCGCCCAGCCCAGGGCCTCGGCCAGAAGGCGGCCCACGGTGGACTTGCCCGCCCCGGCGATGCCGATGAGGGTGACGCAGCGCGTTTCAGTATCGATATCAGGCACGATGTGCTCCGCGGGACGCGGGCCTAGGATTTGACCAGGCAGACCTTGTCTTCCTCATCTCGCTCCGCCACGCGCACGTCCACGTGTTCCTCGCCTTTGGTGACCACGCGCTTGCCCACGTAGTCGGCCTGGATGGGCAGCTCGCGCAGCCCGGCGCGGTCGATGAGCACCAGCAGTTCCACCCGCTTGGGGCGGCCGTAGTCGAGGAGCGCTTCCAGGGCGGCGCGGATGGTCCGTCCGGAGAAGAGCACGTCGTCCACGAGCACGATGCTGGCGCCTTCGATGTCGAAGGGAATCTCGGTGCAGTTGATGCTCGGCTGGATGTTCAGGGTGGTCCAGTCGTCCCTGTAGAGGTTGATGTCGAGTTTTCCCAGGGGAATGCGCCGACCCAGCGCCTTGTCCAGGCGGGTCTTGATGCGTTCGGCGAGATCGGCCCCGCGCCGCTGGATGCCCAGCAGCACGAGCCGCTCGTCGTCTCCGCGCCGCTCCGAAAGCTCGGAGGCGAGGCGTTCGAGCGTGCGCTCCATGCCCTTGTCGGAGAGAATCAGGCCGCATTCTTCCATGGCGTCTCCCTGGGGTTGGCTTCTAGAGATCCTTGATCAGGCTGCGGCGGATGAAGAGCACGGCCTCCGGGTCGAGGTCGCCCTCCATGTCCGGCCAGTAGACCTTGAGCTGCATCACGCCGAGCAGCATGGCCACGAGCACCTTGGCCGTGGGTTCCACGTTGACCTCGCGGATGACGCCCATTTTCATGGAGCGTTCCATGCAATCGGAAAAGAAATCGTTCATGCGTTCGATGACGGTGGTCATGGACTGCTTGGAGGGCGAGAGCAGCGCGTAGGAGCTGAGCACGATCTTGAGGTCCGCGAGATTGTCCGAGGCGAACTTGACGTGGCCCCGGAGGATGCGTTCGATGGTGCCGTGGTCGCCGTCCGTGATCAAGCGCAGGGTTTGCAGAAAAGCGGAATATTTGTCGTCCAGCTCCTGGAGAATGTGCAGGAGGATGTCCTCCTTGTTCTCGAAGTGGCGATAGATCGTGCCTTCCGATATGCCTGCGCGCTTGGCCAGCGCGGCCGTGGTGGTGCCGTGGTAGCCTATTTCGGAGATCATCGTGCGGGCGATGTCCAGAATCCTGTCTTTGGTCTTCATGACGGTTCGTTCCTTATGGTTGGCGGGAGGGAAGTAAGCCCCCGCCGCACGTCGAGGGCCAGAATTAGCGCACAAGGCATGGACGGTCAACCAGTGGAAAATCCGTATCGGCCCGCATCGTCATTGACAAACCCGATTCGAATCCTTACTTCACGGGTTCAACAGCTATAAGGAGGACTCCCATGATCGAAATCACCGCCGCTGCAAAGCAGCAGCTCGACAATTACTTCGAGGGCAAGGAAGTCCAGCCCATCCGGGTATACCTTGCTTCGGGCGGCTGAGCCGGCCCGAAACTCTCGCTGGCTCTGGATGAGCTGCACGACGACGACGAAAAGTTCGAGTCCCAGGGATTTGAAGTGGTGATCGAAAAATCCCTCTTCGCCAATACCGGGGACATCCGCATCGACATGACCTATTACGGCTTCACCGTGGATTCCCAGAATCCCGTGGGCGGTGGGGGCGGCTGCTCCGGCGGCTCCTGCTCCACCTCCGGATGCGGCCACTAGGCCCGACCGGAATAGCGAGAAGCTGAACAAAAAGGCGGCCTCCTTCGGGAAGCCGCCTTTTCTTATCTTCCGGGCCAGGAAGACCCGCAAGAGCCGTGGCCTACGGCTCGATGGTGGAGCCGAGCACCTTCAGGAACTTGGCCATCCATTCGGGGTGGGCGGGCCAGGCCGGGGCAGTGACCAGGTTTCCGTCCACGCAGGCGTTGGAAGCCGTGGCGTTGACCTCGCACCAGGTGCTGCCCGCGTCCACGACGTCGGGCATGACCGCGGGGTAGGCCGTGGAGGTCTTGCCCTTGAGCACGCCAGCGGAAACCAGGATCTGCGGGCCGTGGCAAATGGCGGCGATGGGCTTTTTGGCGGCGGCGATCTTCTGCACGATCTCGATGACCTTGGCGTTCAGGCGCAGATATTCGGGCGCGCGTCCGCCGGGGATGACCAGGGCGTCGTACTCGTCCGCATCGACCTTGTCGAAGTCCGCGTTGAGCAGGAAATTGTGGCCGGGCTTTTCCGAATAGGTCTGGTCGCCCTCGAAGTCGTGGATCGCGGTGCGCACGGTCTGTCCCGCTTTTTTGTCCGGGCAGACGGCGTGGACCTCGTGTCCGACCATGAGCAGCATCTGGAAGGGAACCATGACTTCGTAATCTTCCACGAAATCACCGACAAGCATGAGGATTTTCTTGGCAGCCATATGCTCTCCTTGAAGTTTTGCACGGTTGGCGGGTTGATTGAGAACCATACACCGATACGGGAGTATCATGTCAAGGCTGGCAGGTAATCACGAACGGGTGAAGATTTTACCAGCATGAAAAAAGGGCGGCTCCATGCGGGGCCGCCCTTTGCGTGTTTTCGATTCGCCCGTTCACTCGGCGTAGCTGCGGTCGTCCACGAGACGGGGCGCGTCCTCGTCCAGCTCGTCCACGGGCACGACGGCCGGGCGCAGCTTGCAGCGCGCCTGGAAGGCCTGGGCGAACTCCCCGTGGTCCAGTTCCGCGCCGGAGCGCAGCTTCAGTCGGCAGGTGAGCGTGTCCTTGCCTTTCGGGTTGCTGACCACCATCTGCCAGCATTCGATTTCCTCGAATTCGGCCATGACCACGCCCACCTGGGCCGGGTAGATGAACTGGCCCTTGACCTTGGCCGTGTCGTCGGCGCGTCCCAGCCAGCCCGCAAGGCGGCGGCTGGTGCGCCCGCATTCGCACGGCTCTTCCACGATGCGCGAGAGGTCGCCCGTGGCCAGCCGGATCAGCGGGTATTCGCCGGTAAAGGGCGTGACCACCACCTCGCCGGTTTCGCCGTCGGGCAGGGGCTCGCCCGTGGCCGGGTCGCAAATCTCCACATGGGCGCGGGAGGAAAGGTGCATGCCTTCGGCGTGTTCGCATTCGTAGGCGATGCAGCCCACGTCCGCCGTGCCGTAGCCCTGGCGCACGGTTGCGCCGAACATCTCCTCCACGGCGTGCCGCAGGGTGCTCGTGAGCTTTTCCGCAGCCACGAAGGCCACGCGCAGGGAAAAATCCGTTCTCGGGTCCAGGCCCTTGGCCTTGGCCTTTTCGCCGATGATGCGCAGGAAGCTGGCCATGCCCACGAAACCCGTGACCGGCAGACGGCGCATCAGGTCGATCTGCGTCTCGGTGTTGCCCGGCCCCGCCGGGATCACGGCGCAGCCGATGCAGCGCAGCGGCTCTTCCAGCATCAGGCCCGCCGGGGTCAGGTGGTAGGAAAAGGTCATCTGGACCACGTCGCGGGGTCGGAATCCCGCAGCGTAGAAGCCCTCGGCCCAGCCCCAGTAGTCCGCGTCCGCGCCTTCGGGGTCGAAGATCGGGCCGGGAGACTGATAGATGCGCCGCAGTTCGCCGATTTCCCGTGTGAGCATCCAGTCCAGGCCCTGCTCGGCCTGAAGCCCGATGATCTCCTTCTTGCGCAGCACGGGAATTCTGGAAAAGTCGTCCATGTGCCGGATGTCCTTTTCCGTGAGTCCGGCCGCGCCCATGCGGGCCTTGAATTCGTTGGAATACATCCAGGCCTTCTCAAGCAGGGTTTCCAGCGCAAGCCATTTGCGCTTGCGCCGCCGCGCTCGGGACTCGGTCTCCAGGTCGTGGTAGTACATGGCTCCCTCCGGGTATGATCGCGAGATTGCCGCAAACATACGCCAAAATCACTTCCGCGTATAGATGGGATGCAGCGGCGAAAGCGTGTCGCCGCGCCTTGGGCCGAGCCGCGTTTGCGCTTCGGCGCGTATTCTGTCGAGCGGCGGGAGCCGCGAGCGGTGAAAGTCTTTGGAGGGAGGCAGGGAGGGAACCTTTCTTCAGAAAGGTTCCCTCCCTGCCTTTTCCTTTTCTCTCTGCCTCTCTCTGCCGCTTCCTGCCTCGGCCTAGCCCAGCCAGCGCTTTCTGCGCCGGTAGTGCTTCACGTCGCGGTAGCTGCGCTTGTCGCCCTGCCCGCCCATGCCGAGGTAGAACTCCTGCACGTCCGGGTTCGTGAGCAGGTCGGCGGCCTTGCCGTCGAGCACGATGCGGCCGTTCTCCATGATGTAGCCGTGTCCGGCCACGGAGAGCGCGGCGCGGGCGTTCTGCTCCACGAGCAGCACGGTGACCTTTTCCTGCTCGTTGATCTGCCGGACGATGCCGAAGATCTCCTCCACGAGCAGGGGCGCGAGGCCCAGCGAAGGCTCGTCGAGCAGCAGCAGCCGAGGCCGGGCCATGACGGCGCGGCCGATGGCCAGCATCTGCTGCTCGCCGCCGGACATGTAGCCCGCGAGCTGCTTGCGGCGTTCCTTGAGGCGCGGGAAGTAGCCGTAGACCTTTTCCAGGCTCTCGGCGAACTCGCTGCGGGGCCGGGTGAAGGCTCCGCAGCGCAGGTTTTCCTCCACGCTGAGATCCTCGAAGATGCGCCGTCCTTCCATGACCTGGAACACGCCTCGCCGGACCACCTTCTCCGGCGCGAGCCCGTGGATGGGACTGCCGTCGTAGTGGATCGCGCCGTCCGTGACCTCCCCGTCCTCGGCGGCGAGCAGCCCGGAGACGGCCTTGAGCGTGGTGGACTTGCCCGCGCCGTTGGCGCCGAGCAGGGCGGTTATCTCCCCCTCCGGACAGGACAGGGAAAGCCCTTTGAGCACCAGGACCACGTCGTTGTAGACCACCTCGAGGTTTTCGACCCGCAATACGTCCACGATTTCCTCCGTCCTACATGCCGAGCCATTCGGGGCGGCGGTCGAGAATCTGCTCGGCCAGGAAGTGCAGCTTGCCGCCTTCGATGCGATAGAGGAACACGGCCATGTTCGGGCGGTGGTCCTCAGGAGTGTAGCTGATCTTGGGAGTCAGACCCATGGGGTCGAAGTCCTTGAGGGTTTCCAGCGAAGCCTTCAGCGATTCGCCGGTGATCTCGCCGTTCGCCGCCGCCAGCTTGAGCCCCTCGGCCATGACCAGCATGGAAGCGAAGCCGCGCACGAAGTGGGTCATCTTGGGCTGGTTGTCGGTGTACTTCTTGATGATTTCCATACCGGGCACGTCCTGCCCGTAGACAGCCGCAGCCTGGAGCGAAACAACGCCTTCGGCCGCCTCTCCGGCCAGCCGCACGAGGTCTTCGTCCGCGCCCCAGATGTCCACGAAGAAGGTGGGCGCGAAGCTGTTGGCCTTGGCCGCCTTGCAGATGGCTGCGGTGGATTTGGTGGTGCCGCCGATCCAGACGAAGTCCGGAGCGAGTTCCTTGAGCCGGATGATGGCCGGGTTGGCGTCCGCTTCCTTGGCACCGAGGGAGACGTTTTCCTCGCCCACGATCTCGAAGCCCAGCTCAACGGCGTATTCCTTGCCCGCCGGGATGGGGGTCTTGCCGTAGGGGTGGTCCGGATAGACGAAGGCCAGCTTGGGCGCGCCCTCGCCGGTCCAGTTGTCGCGGAAGTATTTCAGGGCCGCGCGCAGCTGGGTGGAGTAGTCTGCGGCGATGAAGAAGTTGTAGGGCGCCTGCTTCGGGTCCGTGAGGTCCGCGGAGTAGGAGGCCGAGAAGTTCGGGGTCTTGTCGCTGGCCACGGACTGCTTGAGATCCTGGGTCACGGCCGTGCCGAAGCCCTGGATGGCCACGACCTTCTCCTGGAACACGAAGCGGTTGTAGATGTCCTGGCCGCGTTCGGCCTTGTAGCCCGTGTCCTCCAGGAGCAGTTCCAGGGGACGCCCGGCAATGCCGCCGGAGTCGTTGAGGTACTGCACGCAGGCTTTGATGCCGTCGGCGTAGGGGTTGCCGACCTCGGAGGTGGGGCCGGAAAGGTCGATCATGGCCCCGATCTTGATCGGCATGACTTCAGCCGCTTTTTCCGCGGCGCTGGCGGCGGGTTTGTCCTCTCCGCCGCCGCAGGCGACGAGCAGGGTGGCAGCCGCGATCAGGGCGGCAAGGGCCGTCCGTTTGAAGATGGAACGCATAAGACGCCTCCTCTTGTTGGGGGTTGCGGCGAAGCTGTTTGGGCGGGACCGGTCGGGTCTTTCGCCCGCCGGGTCCGCCATGTTTGTTATCTCGGCCTTCGTCCTTGTGCGCCTTTGGCGCCGCTAGTGGGCGAAGGGGTAGAGTTTCCAGTAGGCCTTGACCAGGCGCCAGCGATGGGCCAGCCCTTCAGGCTCAAAGATGAGAAATAGGATGACCACGAGCCCGAACACGCCTTCCTTGAGCGCCGCGATCTGGCTGGTGATGTCCGGAAACACGCCGGAGAGCGAGCCCGCGGCCATGCCCAGACCCACGGGCAGCAGCGCGAGGAAGACGGCCCCCATGACCGCGCCGGAAATGGAACCGAGGCCGCCCACGATGATCATGGCCAGGTACGAGATGGACATGTCGATGGTGAAGTTGTCCAGGGAGACCTTCATGGTCCGGTGCACGAGCAGCGCCCCGGCCACGCCCGCCAGGAACGAGCTGACCGCGAAGGCGTAGAGCTTGAACCGGAACAGGCTGACTCCCGCGATTTCCGCGGAGAGGTGGTAGTCGCGGATGGCCACGAAGGCGCGGCCGAAGCGCGAGCGCATCAGGTTGGAGAGCAGGAGCAGCACCAGCACGGTGGCCGCCAGGAAAAGATAGTAGCGTTTTTCATGGGTGTCGAAGTCGAAGCCCAGGATGACCGGATGCTGGAGCAGGATGCCGGAGGAGCCGCCCGTGACCGCGTCCCAGTGCAGGAACACGAACTGGAGGATGAGCTGGGCCGCCAGGGTGGCGATGGCGAGGTAGATGCCCTTGAGCCGCAGGGAGGGGATGCCGAAGAACATGCCCACCACGGCGGCGCAAAGCCCGCCGAAGAGCACGCCCGGAATGAAAGGCACGCCCCGCGTGAGCGCGAAGGCCGCGCCGTAGGCCCCGACGCCCATGAACGCGGCGTGGCCCAGGCTGATCTGGCCGCACACGCCCGTGAGCAGGTTCAGGGAGGCGGCGGCCATGACCGAGATGAGCACCGTGTTCACGATGGTCACGTAGTAGGTGCCGACGTAGGCCGGGAGCAGGGCCAGGGCCAGGAGCAGCGCCGCGAGCCAGCCGCGCGAGGTCCAGGTGGCGAAGAGCTGTCGTTCGCCCGCATAGGTCGTGAAGTAAAGTCCGCATTTGCCCTGCATTTAGACCCTCTCGATCTCTTCGGTTCCGAACAGGCCGTAGGGCCGGATCATGAGAATGATCACCAGGACCACGAAGGCCGCCACTTCCTTGAAGCCGCCCAGGCCGAAAAGGTTCACGGCCAGTCCGTCGCAGACGTTTTCGATGACGCCGATCAAAAGGCCGCCCACGGCCGCGCCGAGCAGGCTGTCCAGCCCGCCGAGGATGACCGCCGGGAAGACCGCGAGGCCGAGGTGGCCCAGGTGCGGGTCGATGCCGTTGATGTTGCCGAGGATCAGCCCGCCGATGCTGCTGACCACGGCGGCGATGCACCAGGAGAGCGCGAAGATGTTCTTCACGCTGATGCCCATGGACTGGGCGGCCTGCTGGTCGTGGGCCGTAGCGCGCATGGCGATGCCCAGGCGGGAGTATTTGAAGAAGAGCGTGAACACGGCGAAGAGCAGGGCCGAGAGCGCCAGGGCCGCGATGTAGACCGGGGCCACGGGCAGGCCCGCGATGAATACGGGGTCCGTGGGCAGCACCTGCGGATAGACCTGGAGGTCGTGGCCCCAGACGAGCTGCACCAGGGAGCGCAGCACCGAGGAAAGGCCGATGGTGACCATGATCACGCTGATGCCCGACTCGCCGATGAGCGGCCGGAGCGCGAGGCGCTCGATGCACAGGCCGAGCAGCACGGAAAAGCCGAGGGTCAGCAGGAAGGACCAGAAGAAGGGGATGTGGAACTGCACGGTCAGCGAGAAGCAGATGTACGCGCCGACCATGACCAGCTCGCCCTGGGCGAAGTTGACCACCTTGGTGGCCTTGTAGATGATCACGAAGCCGAGGGCCACCAGCGAGTAGATGGAGCCGACCACGAGGCCGTTGATTACGAGTTGGAGATATTGTTCCATCAGGCGCTTTCCCCCGTGGTTGCTTCGATGCGGATCTCCCCGCACATGCTGCGCGAGCGTCCGTCCTGATACTTGATTTCCGTTTCCAGGCTCAGGGCGCAGGCGTCGGTGTAGAGCGCCTGGACCAGCGCGCCGTAGCGCTCGGAAATGACCCCCCGCCGGACCTTGCGCGTGCGCGTCAGCTCGCCGTCGTCCGCGTCCAGCTCCTTGAAGAGCAGGGCGAAGCGGCGGATGCGCATTTCACGGGGCAGCGTCCGGTTGATGGCCTCCACCTCG
This sequence comes from Paucidesulfovibrio longus DSM 6739, assembly GCF_000420485.1. Classification (NCBI taxonomy): domain Bacteria; kingdom Pseudomonadati; phylum Thermodesulfobacteriota; class Desulfovibrionia; order Desulfovibrionales; family Desulfovibrionaceae; genus Paucidesulfovibrio; species Paucidesulfovibrio longus. The sequence continues at coordinate 170,840 of NZ_ATVA01000012.1, forward strand.
CCGCGCAGCAAGCCGTAGACGCTCTCCTTGGCCGCGAGATCCTGGTAGGTGGTGTAGGTGATCATTTTGGACTCGGCCCAGCGGCCCACGATGTCCATGTCGATGCAGAGGATCGCCGCGGTGTGTGGGCGGTCCTGGCCGAGAACCACGGCCTCGCGCACGTAGGGCGAGAATTTGAGCTTGTTTTCAAGGAATTGCGGGGAGAAGCGCGTGCCGTCCTCGAGCCGCATCACGTCCTTGAGCCGGTCGATGACCACGAGGCGGCCCAGCTCGTCGAAGTGCCCGGCGTCGCCGGAGCGCAGCCAGCCGTCCTCGACGGTCTCGGCGGTGGCGGCCTCGTTCTTGTAGTAGCCGAGGAAGACCGCCGGGCTTTTGGAAAGGATCTCCCCTTCCTCGCTGATGCGCAGCTCGGTTTCGTGGATGGGCCTGCCCACGGAATCGAAGTCCACCTCGCCGTCCCTGTGGATGCAGCTGATGCCCGCGATTTCGGTCTGGCCGTAAATCTGCTTCAGCCGCACGCCCAGCGCGTGGAAGAACTTGAAGGTATCCGGTCCCAGGGCCGCGCCGCCCGTGGTGGCCGAGCGCACGCGCGAAAAGCCGAGCCGGTCGCGCAGGGCGCGAAAGAGGCAGACGTCCGCCAGAAGCTTGCCGAGCCGCAGGCCGGGACCGGGCTTTTCGCCCCGGAAGAGGGCGTCTGCATAGCGGATGCCCACGGGCAGGAAGAGATTGTAGAGCGCGCGCTTGAGCCGCGTGGTTTCCATGATCCGGACCTGCACGGACGCGGCCATGTTTTCCCAGACGCGGGGCGGCGAAAAGATCAGGTGCGGTCCGATCTCGCGCATGTCGCCGCGTACGGTGTCCGGCTCTTCCGGAAAGTTCACGCAGAAGCCGAAAAGCAGGCTGGAGGCCACGGCCATCATCTGCTCGCCCATCCAGGCCAGGGGCAGGAAGGACACGAATTCGTCCGTGTGCCGCTTGGGGTCGGCCTTGCCCAGGTTCGCGGCCATGGCCAGCAGGTTCTTGTGGGAAAGCATGGCCAGCTTGGGGCGGCCCGTGGTGCCGGACGTGGTGGCGATGAGGCAGGCGTCGTCCGGGGAGAGGGCCTCGGTCCGCCGCCGGAAGCCCGCCAGCGGGTCGCTGTTTTCGCGGCCCAGGGCGCGCACCGCTTCGAAGGAGCGCAGTCCCGGCACTTCCTGCTCGTAGGCGGCCATGCCCTTGGGATCGTGGTAGATGATGTGTTCGAGACGGGGCAGGCCGGAGCGCATCTCCAGCACCTTGTCCACCTGCTCCTGGTCCTCGGCCACGACCAGGCGGGCCTCGGTGAGCTGGAAGACGTAGGCGACCTCCTCGGCGGCGGAGTCCTGGTACAGGCCCAGGGCCAGCCCGCCCAGGGACTGGATCGCCAGCTCGCCCCAGAGCCATTCGGGGCGGTTGTCGCCGATGAAGATGACGATGTCGCCCTTGCCGAAGCCCATGGCCGCAAGGCCCTCGGCGAATTCCGCGGCGATGAGGGCGTAGTCCGCCCAGGAGTAAGACTGCCAGACGCCCCACTGCTTTTCGCGCATGGCGTCGCGATGTGGACGCTCGCTCGCCTGTCCGAGCAGCAGGGCCGGAAGGGTGGTTTCGTAGTCGCGCATGCCTATCTCCCCGCGAAGGTGGCGTCCTGGGTGCCGAGGTAGGCGGCGATGACGCCCGCGTCCCGCTGCACCTCTTCGGGCCTGCCGGAGGCGAGCACCGACCCGAAGTCGAGCACCACCACGCGGTCCGAAATGTCCATGACCACGCCCATGTCGTGCTCCACGAGCAGGACCGTGGTTCCCCACTCCTCGCAGATGTCCAGGATGTAGCGGGCCATGTCTTCCGTCTCCTCCAGGTTCATGCCCGCCATGGGCTCGTCCAGCAGGATCAGGTCCGGCTCCGCGGCCAGGGCGCGTCCCAGTTCCACGCGCTTCTGCACGCCGTAGGGCAGCTTGCCCGCCGGGGTGTGGCGGTAGGGCGAGAGGCCGAGAAAGTCGATGACGTCTTCCACGCGGCGGCGGTGCTCGTCTTCGTGGCGGGAGCAGCGGCCCCAGTAGAGCAGGGCCGAGAACAGGCCGTACTTCATGCGGCTGTGGCGGCCGACCATGAGGTTGTCGAGCACGGAAAGGCCCCGGAAGAGCGCGATGTTCTGGAAGGTGCGGGAAAGTCCGCGAGCGGTGCGGGCGTGGGTCGGAACCCCGAGGAGCGGCCCGCCGTCGAGCAGGATTTCACCTTTGTCCGGGGTGTACCGGCCGCTGATGCAGTTGAGCATGCTGGTCTTCCCGGCTCCGTTCGGGCCGATGAGGGAGCAGATGCTCCCCCTCTCGACCTCGAAGCCCACGTCGACCAGCGCGGCGATGCCGCGAAAGGTGAGGGTGACGTCTTTTATTTCAAGCAGCGGTCGTTTGTCTTCTAATGTTGCCATTCGCTTTCAAAGTCCTTCGCCCTCACGATCCTGAATCCCCTGGCCGCGATGGCCGCCTCCACGGGCTTGGGATCGGGAGAGTCCACGCGAAGCACCACGATGCGCATGCCGTCGTGGTAGAAGGTCGCGGTCGAGATGATGCTCATGCCCATGTCCTTGATGACGCCGGATACCTCGTGCAGCACGCCGGTGCGGTCCTCCACCTCGAAGGTGATGCGGGAGCCGCCCTGGTTCATGCCCATCTCCTCGACGAACACGTCGAGCATGATGTTGCGGTTGATGTATCCTAGGAGTTCCCCGGCCTCATCGACCACGGCCAGCCCGGCCAGGTCGTCGTCGGACATGCGCTTGGCCGCGATCTCGATCTCCACGTCGGGGGAGATGACTTCGATGTTCGTGCGCATGATCTTGTCGATGGTCAGCTTGGAGAGCAGGTAGTTCAGCTCATGCCGATCCAGCGACGTCACCAGGCTGGGAAGCGCCCGCGCGATGTCGTTCTTGCGCACGTAGCCGACGAGCTTGTCGCCCTCCATCACCAGGAGCTTCCAGAGGCGGTTTTCCTCCAATAGCTTCTCGGCGTCCTTGACCAGGGTCTTCGGGGTGACGGTGACGAAGTTCTTGAGCATCTTGAGTCCGACGTACATGGCGTATCTCCTTGCGCGAGTCTGCAATGATCCGGTTATTGACTTCCCAGCGTGAGCGTGACCTCTTTTCAGTAAACGGCGTAAACCGACCCGTGAACGGCGTTCGCAGGGTCTCAATTCCTTATGAACCCGGAATTGCGTTATAAGTCAAGGGGGGGAGCGCTCCGAAGCCGGGCCGGGCAGGCTTGCGCGGGCCAGGATGCGAGGCGTGCCAACCTGTTTTGGCCGCGCCGAAAACCAGACGGATCGAAAGATTCTCCGGGCGCGCTCGAGCCTCGGCGGCGGACCTGGGATCTCGGTTCCGCATTCCCGCCCGGACAGGTTCCCGGCGCATTCGCCTTGCCGCGTCGCGGGTTTTGCGGTAAGCCCGTTTGCCATGCATGAAATGTCGCTCATAGAAAGCATCATGAATATTCTCGCGGACGAGCGGGACCGCAAAAGCCTCGGCAAAATCACCAAGGTCACGCTCCAGAACGGCCGGTTGGCCGGAGTGGTCACGGACTCGATCCTCTTCGCCTGGGAGGCCCTGACTCCGGGCACGCAGTTCGAAGGCTGCGACATCGTGGTCAACGATACGCCGCTCGTGCTGCGCTGCTTCTCCTGCCAAAAGGAATTCGAAGCCCAGAGCGCCATGCTCGCCGCCTGCCCGGCCTGCGGGCAGGAAATTGGCCACGCCGTGGTTTCGGGACGGGAATTCCTGATCGAAAACATCGAGGTCGAAGACTCGGACGAAGAATCCGACGAGGGCTCGAACAAGGACGCGGCCCGGCAAGAGTAGCCAGGCGCGGCGCGCCGCCCTGCCCAGGCCGGGCAGGCCGGAAATGCCGCCGACCAGACACCAAGCGGGCCGAGAGCCCGAGGAGGATACCATGGAAATTCCCGTCGTACGCAATGTGCTGGAGGCCAACGACCGCGTGGCCGACGAACTCAAGGCCCTCTTCGCCGAGAAGAAGATCCTCGTCCTGAACCTGATGAGCTCTCCGGGCGCGGGCAAGACCTCGCTGCTGGAGCGGACCCTCACGGACCTCAAGGGCGAGTTCAAGATGGCCGTCATCGAAGGCGACCTGCAAACCGTGAACGACGCGCGCCGCGTCGCGGCCACGGGCGCCCAGGCCGTGCAGGTCAATACCGAGGGCGGCTGCCATCTCGACTCCGCCCAGGTCAAGGAATCGCTCAAGTCCCTCGACCTCAAGGATCTCGACATCCTCTTCGTGGAAAACGTGGGCAACCTGGTCTGCCCCGCCGAATTCGAAGTGGGCGAGGATTACAAGATCACGCTGCTTTCCGTGACCGAAGGCGACGACAAGCCGGAAAAATACCCCCTGATGTTCCACATCTCCACCGTGATGCTGCTGAACAAGGTGGACCTTTTGCCCTACGTGGACTTCGACATGGAAGTGGCCAAAAAGCACGCCTCGGCCCTGAACAAGGATCTCATCGTGCTGCCGGTTTCCTGCCGCACGGGCGAGGGCCTGGAGCCGTGGTACGACTGGCTGCGCAAGGCCCGCGCCGCGAAGAAATAGACGTTTTTGCGTAAAGAGCGAATGAATCGCCCCCCTTCGGCATGGTCGGAGGGGGGCGATTTTTGTTTGGGCTTGGTGGGATTAATCTTCGAAAAGAGTTTTGATGGCCGCGCGGATTTCCGAAATCTTACGTGGTTCGAGCGTTCCGACTGCTCTTCTGATAAGAGAGTCTTCCGCGACGAGGAGTTTTGAAGGCAGGGCATAACTTGGTTCCAGGCGGAGCGAACCGGATGCGAAGTCCTGTTCCAGAATCTCGACTCCGGGAATGACATGGGGGCACTGCGAGGTGACGGCGCAAAGGATATTGTCGTCCCCTGGGACTCCGGAGACGACTATGGCTGGTCGGACTTTTGAACCGTTCTGATTGGTGAAGGGAAACGGGATGAGAACGACTTCACCTATTGCAAATGAGCCCACGCAGCGTCTTCCTCCGGGGTATCCCATATTTGGGCGAGAGACGGTCCAGAAGTCTCAAGGCAGAAGCGCGTAACCTCTCTATGTTCTTCCTGTTCCACCTGAACGGCATGCTTTTCGCCGCGATTCAGCTTCTCCCAGCGCGAAAGCAATTCCTCCAGGGACGTGCTTCCAGCGACGGAGGCGATCCAGATGGCCGTGTTGAGGTACCGCAAATTCATGTCATCTCCACGCACCGCATCCAGTGCGAGGGGGAGGGCTTCATTTACAAATCCTGCTGCGCGTAACGAGCACGCGTAGTTGAAAATGTAAAGGGCGTTGCCTTCGGAGATACGAATAGATCTCTGATGGAAATCCCGCATCTCGTCGAATTTCCCAGAAAAGCATGCCAGCATTCCCTGAACGCAAAGATATTTGGCAGGATCCACGGTTTTGAGCGTCTGGGCCATGGAGCGGTATTTGGCGATTTCAAATTCGCTCAGAGGGCCTTCGTGGTATCTGATTCTTAATTCATCAATGATGGTGGAGTGTTCAGGCAGAGGAGTTGTCATCTTCACCACTCCTTTTTTTGGGTGGGAGTTTCCCTGAATGGGAAAATACGTCCTAGTCGAGAATTTTGCAAGGCGCAAGCCGTTTCACAATCGCTCTGCGAGGCGCTTCCCTCCGATCCAAACGAGAAAGGCGACGCAGGAATCTCTCCGCGCCGCCTCCTTCTTCATCCTTGCGTTCCCCCCATTCTCATGGACTCCCGCATTTCCTCCCGCTAAGGTGGCAGAGAATCGTACTGCTTTGCCTTGCGCAAGTTGCCGGGGGCACTTATCTAGGTGCAAACGGGCAGACGCGAAAGCAGACAACGGGTTTGCCCCGCATGATGAAAACGGGCTCCCGGCCCGATGGAGCGCATATGCCTTTTCCCAAGAACCTGCCCTGCGAAGCCGTGCTCGACTCCCTGGCGGACGGCGTGTTCACGGTGGACCACGACTGGAACATCACCTACTTCAACAGTGCGGCGGCGCGCATCACGGGCACGAGCCAGGAGGACGCCCTGGGCGCGAAGTGTTGGGAGGTCTTGCGAAGCGGGCTTTGCGACGGGGATTGCGCCCTTGGCGAGTGCATCAAGGAGGGCGTGCAGGTGGTCAACCGGACCAAGTTCATCCTCCGTTCCGACGGGGAGAAGATTCCGGTGTCCATTTCGGCTTCGGCCCTGCATGACAACGAAGGCCGCCACATCGGCGGGGTGGAGACGTTCCGCGACCTGACAGAGATCCACCTCATGCGCAAGAAGGTCAGCGATCTTTACACCTTCGAGGACATCGTCGGCAAAAGCCAGGCCTTGACCAAGGTGTTTCAGATCATGCCGCAGATTTCCAAGAGCGAGGCCACGGTGCTTTTGCTCGGCGAGTCCGGCACGGGCAAGGAGCTTTTCGCCAGCGCGATCCACAACCTCAGCTCGCGGCGCAACGGACCGTTCGTGGCCGTGAACTGCGGAGCTCTGCCGGACACGCTGCTGGAGAGCGAGCTTTTCGGCTACAAGGCGGGCGCATTCACGGACGCCAAGAAGGACAAGCCGGGCCGTTTCGAGCTGGCTGCGGGCGGGACGATCTTTCTGGACGAAATCGGCGACTTGCCGGGCAAGCTCCAGGTCAAGCTGCTGCGCGTCTTGCAGGAGAAGTCCTTCGAGCCGCTGGGCGGCACCAAGACCGTGCCCACGGACGTGCGCATCGTGGCCGCCACCAACCGCAACCTGGAAGAGCGCGTGGCCGGCGGCGAGTTCCGCCAGGATCTCTTCTACCGCCTGAACGTGGTCACGCTGCGCCTGCCGCCCCTGCGCGAGCGCCGCGAGGATCTGCCCCTGCTCATCGACCACTTCATCCAGCGCCACAACGCGCTGCTCGGCCGCAACGTGGAGGGCGTCAGCGAGGACGTGCTTTCCATCTTCCTGCGCCACGACTTTCCCGGCAACGTGCGCGAGCTGGAAAACATCCTCGAATACGCCTTCATCCTCTGCCAGGAGGGCTTCATCCAGGTGGAGCACCTGCCGGAAAACCTCCAGCCGCATCGGCCGTCCGAAGAGAGCATCTACGAGCCGGGCGGCAGCCTGGAGGAGATCAAGTGCCGGGCGGTTCTGCGCGCGCTCAAGCGCAACCAGGGCCGGAAGATGGCCACCTGCCGCGAGCTGGGCATTTCCAAGGACACCCTGCGCCGCATGCTCGACCGCTGCCGCACGCTGGGCGCATAATTCGCCCTGGCCTCTTTCGGGCCGACTCATTTTGCAGCTTTTTGCGCCCGCGCTCTGCGGGCGTATTTGTTTTGCGCCGCGAAATCATTGCAAGATTCAATCGCGGCACGCGGGATGCTTTGCCTGTCCCAAACAGCGGCGCAGCCGCGCCAAGCCCGACGAGCCGGAAACATGATCGTATGCCTTGCCTGTTATCAGGACCGACTAGCCTCGGTTTTCGAGAACGCCAGCGAGTTCCGGCTCTACCGCGTCGACGACGAGAAGAATATTTACCCCGCGGGCCACGTATCCCTTCCCTCAAAGGACCCAACGGACAGGACATCCGCCATATTGGCCTGCGGGGTAAACCTTCTCGTCTGCGGCGGGGTTTGCGGCGGCGTGCGCAAGACCCTGGAATCCTCCGGCATGGACCTGCGTCCCTGGCTTCGCGGCGGGGTGGACGAGGTGCTGGAGGCGTTTCGCAAGGACGAGCTGGACCGGCTGTCCATGCCGGGCTGCCGATGCCGTCGCGGCGGTTTCGATGACGGGCGGGCCGATCCGGGACAATCCCAGAAAAGGCCGCCCGGACTGGGGCCGCGCTGCCGACGTTTTGCCGAGGGCATGGCTCGCGCCGCAACGGAAAAAGGAGAACAAAGCATGAAAGTAGCCATCAGCAGCGAGGGACCGGGCCTGGAGAGCAGGATGGACCCCCGGTTCGGCCGCGCAGCGGGATTTTTGCTCCACGACCTGGAAACAGGGACGACCGAATACGTGGACAACGAGCAGAACCTCAGCCTGCCGCAGGGCGCGGGCATCCAGTCGGCCCAGACCGTGGCGGGCGCGGGCGCGGCCGCGGTGATCACCGGGCACATGGGCCCCAAGGCTTTCCTGGCCCTGGAAAAGGGCGGCATCAAGGTCTACCTCGGAGCGCAGGGAAGCGCGGGGGAGAATCTCGAAGCCTACAAGGCGGGCAAGCTGGCCCCGGCGGACGGTCCGGACAAGGAAGGCCACTGGTAGACGCCGCGCAGGCCGATTCCGCGCGTTGACAATCGCGCTGCGGTGATTAGTTCAAGCAATCCGGGAAACGCCGCGCAAAGGCGCGGGCCGGACCTGCAATACACTTCAAGGGGAGAGAAGAACATGAGTGACGCTTGCGGCAGCTGCTCGTCCAACCAGGGCGCTGGCGGCTGTTCCGGTTGCGAGCCGGAAGACCAGAAACTGACGAAGACCCTTTCCCGCATCAAGCACAAGATCGTGGTCCTTTCCGGCAAGGGCGGCGTGGGCAAGTCCACCGTGGCCACGAACATCGCCGTGGGCCTGGCCCTGGCGGGCAAGCAGGTCGGCCTGCTCGACGTGGACGTGCACGGTCCCAGCATTCCCCGCCTGCTCAGCATGCAGGACAAGCAGCCCCACATCGGCCACGAGATCATCGAGCCCATTTCCTGGAGCAAGAACCTCTGGGTCATGTCCCTGGGCTTCATGCTGCCCAGCCGCGACGACGCGGTGATCTGGCGCGGCCCGGTCAAGATGGGCCTGATCAAGCAGTTCGTGCGCGACGTGGCCTGGGGCGACCTCGATTTCCTCATCGTGGACTGCCCCCCGGGCACGGGCGACGAGCCTCTTTCCGCGCTCCAGACCATCGGCCCGGAAGCCTACGCCGTGATCGTGACCACCCCCCAGGGCGTGGCCATCGACGACGTGCGCCGCTCCGTGACCTTCTGCCGCCAGGTGGGCAACCCCGTGCTGGGCATCGTGGAGAACATGTCCGGCTTCGCCTGCCCGGACTGCGGCAAGGTCTACAACATCTTCAATTCCGGCGGCGGCGAGGCCCTGGCCCGCGAGATGAACGTGCCCTTCCTGGGACGCATCCCCATCGAGCCGGAAGTGGCCCGTTCCGCGGACGAGGGCTTCCCCTACGTCAAGGTCGAGCACGACAGCCCGGCTGCCCAGGCGTTCAACCGGGTCATCAAGCCCATGCTCAAGATGGCCGACAGCCTTCAGGAAAAGCCCGCGAGCGAGCTGCCCACCCTGGAGCGGCTCGCCAAGGGCAACGGCTCCCTGCGCGTGGCCCTGCCCGTTGCCGAGGGCAAGCTCTGCCAGCACTTCGGCCATTGCCAGCAGTTCGCGGTCTACGACATCGACACCGCGACCAAGGGCGTTGTCGCGAGCACCAACGAAACCCCGCCGACGCATGAGCCGGGCGTGTTCCCCAAGTGGATCGCCGGGCTGAAGGTGGATCTCGTCCTTGCGGGCGGCATGGGCGCCAAGGCCCAGTCCCTGCTCAAGGAAGAGGGCGTGCAGGTGCTCGTGGGCGCGCCGTCCGTGGATCCGGAAGAGGTTCTCAAGAGCTGGCTGGAGGGAACCCTCCAGACCGGCGCCAATACCTGCGATCATTAGGAGTTACTACCCTCCTTCCTCGCTTGAAGGCCCGGCTTCCCCTTGCGGGAGGCCGGGCCGTTCTCGTCTGCGGATCGGGTCGGGCCGCTACTCGGCGAGCATTTCCATGAGCTGTCCGATCATGGGCGCGCAGCGCTCGAAGGCCGCCACCACCCCGGGGTCGAACTGGCTCCCGGAGCAGCGCAGGATTTCCTCCCTGGCCGAGGCAAAAGGCATGGCCGGACGGTAGGGCCGGTTCTGCATCATGGCCGAGAGGCTGTCGGCTACGGCGATGATGCGCGCCCCCAGGGGAATGGCCGCGCCCCGCAGTCCGTGCGGGTAGCCCTGGCCGTCGAAGCGTTCGTGGTGGTGCAGGATCATCTCGCGCACGCCGCAGTCGCAGAGCGCGCGCACGGGCCGGACGATGTCCGCGCCGATTTCCGGGTGCCGCTTGAGCAGGGTCCACTCCGCGGCGTCCAGGGGCCCGGGCTTGAAGAGCACCGCGTCCGGCAGGCCGATCTTGCCCACGTCGTGCAGGTGCGCGGCCACGTGGATCACGTCGGCCTGGCATCCGGGCAGCCCCAGGCGCAGGGCCAGGGCGTGGGCCACCTGGGCCACCTCCTCGGAATGCTGGCGCGTGTGGCGGTCGCGGGCGTCCACTGCCGCGCCCAGGGATTCGGCGAACTCGTGCAGGGCGCTGGTGACGATGCTCAGGGTTTTGGGGGCGGCGCAGGTCAGGCTTTCTTGAAACATGTCGATTCCTTTGCGGAGGTATTGGTTCGGGGCAGGCGAACGGACGGCGCGCGAAAGAGCCTCGCCTTGCGGACAACGGCACATTAATGAATTTGAGATTCATTTTCAATATAAAATTGCGGCAGAAAGCAGCCGCACCGACAGGCCGCTATTGGCGGCGTATCGCGACGTATCGCGACGTATCGCGACGCATCGCGACGCATCGCGGCGTATCGCGGCGCTGCGCGCGTGCCGGGCCGGGGCCGGCGGTCATTTGGTCAGGGTCAGCCCCACGTCGCCCTCGCGGTTTTCGATGCGCACGGAGACGTCCTTTTCGTGCCGCTCGAAGAGCAGGTCCAAGGTGCCGCTTCCGACCTTGAGGCCCTGGACGCGCACCGTGTCCAGGAATTCCGGGAGCACGGGACTGTTCAGGTAGACGCGCTTCTGGCCGCCGTGCACGGTCAGCCCCAGGCAGGCCTGGAGCAGGTAGATGGCCGCGGCCGAGGCCCAGGCCTGGGGGGAGCAGGCCACGGGGTAGAGCGTGGGACCGTCGCCCGGCCGCCGTTCGAAACCGCAGAGCAGTTCCGGCAGGCGGTGCAGGTCCACCTGCTGGCTGGTGTCGAACATCATCCGCAGGATTTCCGCCGCCTCGCTCTTGAAACCGTACTGGGCCATGCCGTGGGCGATCATGGCGTTGTCGTGGGGCCAGACCGAGCCGTTGTGGTAGCTCATGGGATTGTAGCGCGGCTGGCCCTCGGCGATGGTCCGCAGGCCCCAGCCGGAGTTGAACTCCCGGCCCATGAGCAGGCGGGTGACGCTTTCGGCCCTGCGCGGGGAAACGATGCCGGAAAAGAGGCAATGGCCCATGTTGGAGGAAAGCACGCGGCAGGGCCGCTTTTCGCCGTCCAGGGCCAAGACGTATCCTCCCATCCGATCGTCCCAGAAGGTCTTTTCGAAACGCTTGCGCAGCTCCCTGGCCTGGACGTGCAGCTGCATGGCCTGCTTGCGCATGCCCAGTTCCTCGGCCATGCGCGCGGCTTCGCTCTTGGCCATGTAGGCGTAGGCCTGGGCTTCCACGAGGGCAATGGGGCCTTTGGCAAGCTCCCCGTCCGCGTGGAACACGCTGTCCGCGGAATCCTTCCAGCCCTGGTTGGTCAGCCCGCGTTCGGTGCGGCGCTGGTATTCGAGAAAACCGTCCCCGTCCCGGTCGCCGTACCTGTCGATCCATTCCAGGCAGCGCTCGATGCACGGCCAGAGCTGGTGGAGATATTGCTGGTCGCCGCTGCGGCGCAGGTAGCGCCCGGCCAGGACCACGAACAGCGGGGTCGCGTCCACGCTGCCGTAATACTTGCCGTAGGGCAGTTCCCCGGTGTTGGCCATTTCCCCGAAGCGGACCTCGTGCAGGATCTTGCCCGGCTCCGCGTCCTGGCCGTCGTTGAAGTCCGTGGCCTGCCGCTCCGCGAGATAGTCGAGCACGCCGCGCGCCACTTCCGGGTTGAGCCAGAGCGTTTCCAGAGCCGTGATGATTCCGTCCCGGCCGAAGGGCGTGGAGTACCAGGGAATGCCCGCATAGGGGTAGAGCGCGCCGTTCTCCCGCGTGAGCAGCATGGCCAGGTCGGACACCGAGCGGCTGATCAGCTCGTTGAACTGCTCGTTGGAGGTGCGGATCACGCATTCGTGTTCGAAAATGTTCCACATCTCGTAGGACGCGGCCTCCCAGGCGGCGTCGCGGTCCGGCACGGCCCAGTCGCGCTTGGGCGTGCGGCAGAGCGTCGTGGCCAGAAATTCCTCGGAGCCGCGCGCGGGAATGCGCAGGACGAAATCGGCCTGCGCGTCCCCGACGCTTTCCGGGGCGTGGGAAAAGCGAATCTCCGTGCTGCGCGGGATGTTGTCCAGGCCGAGGTAGGGCAGGATCACCTCGCGTCCGTTGGTTTGGGCGTCGCCCGCCTGGCCCCGGCGTTCGCGCCGTTCGCCGCGCACCTCGAAGATGTCCGCGAAGTCGGCCTGATATTTGAGGGAAAAGCGGACGTCCAGGTCGGCGAGACCGTAGTTGGAAATGCGGTATTTTTCGTGGCAGACGCCCTCGTGCAGGAATTTGGCGCGCAATACGTGGATTGCGCCGCGCGGGATCATGCCGCCGTCTTCCAGGAGGATGTCCGGGTTGGTCAGGTCCACGGTCACGAGCATGTTGTCGCGGGTGACGTTGGAGCTGAGCAGCAGGGGGCGCACGCCCTCGATCTGGAACTCGAGGCTGGAAAGAAAGCGGGTGCCCTCGTGGTAGAGGCCCTGCTCGCTCAGGCCGATGGGCTGGATGTCGCCGAAGCGGTCGAACACGGCGAATGTGTTCGCGTACTTGACGACCCTGCGGCGATCGTCCGCTAGTGAGGACGTTGCGAGAACGTAGTATTCCCCGGCAACTTTGATGATCTCGTCCATTTCCCTCCTCCGGCGCGCTGCTGGCGCTGGCTCAGAATTCGTTCGTAGATGCGCAGGTAGTTCTCGGCCATGACCTCGCTGGTGAAGCGCCGCTCGAACTCGGCCCGGCAGCGCCGTCGGCTGAGCATGCCCAGGCAGCCCACCGCGTCCACGGCGCGGTCCACGTCGTCCACGATCCAGGCGCTGACGCCGTGGCGCAGCACTTCGGGCACGGAGCCGTTGGGAAAGGCGATCACGGGCGTGCCGCAGGCCAGGGCCTCGATCATGACCAGGCCGAACGGCTCGGGCCATTTTATGGGGAAGAGCAGCGCCGAGGCATTGCCGAGAAAGCCGCTTTTTTGCGAATCGTCGATCTCGCCCAGAAATTCCACCAGGGAATGCCGAAAGAGCGGACGGAGGATGTCCTCGTAGTAGTCGCGCTCGAAATCGTTGATCTTGGCCGCGATCTTCAGGGGCATGCGCGTCCTTTTGGCGATTTCCACGGCCTCCTCGATGCCCTTTTCCGGACTCAGGCGGCCCAGGAAGGCGAGGTAGCCTTCCGGTTTCGGCTCATACCGCAGGCTTTCCGGAGGCAGGCCGTGGTAGACGTTGCCCACCCAGTTCATTTGCGGCAGGGGGCGGCGCTGGGAGAAGGAGATGGAAGTAACGGGCAGTTCGCGGAATTCGCAGGCGATGGGCAGAAAGTCGGGCAGGTCGAGCCGCCAGTGAAAGGTGGTCAGACCGGCCACGTCGAGGCGGCGCAGCAGCGGGAAATGGATGTAGTCCACGTGGAAGTGGATGATGTCGTACTCGCGGGCGTCCTGGAAAAGCCGTTCCAGCATCAGGACGTGATGGACCACGGTGTTCTGGCATTCGGGATTCATGCGCAGGGCCTCGTCGCAGCAGGGGCGCAGGCGCGCGCTGGTCGTGCTGTCGCCGCTGGCGTAGAGCGTGACCTCGTGCCCCTTGCGGACCAGTTCCTCGGTGAGATTGTGCACCACGCGCTCGGTCCCGCCGTAGAGCTTCGGCGGTACGCTCTCGTGGAGCGGTGCGACCTGAGCGATTTTCATGTTCACCCCCCGTGTGAAAGAGCCGCTTTGGGCGGGCGCCGCTGCCCGGCTCGATGTGCCCGGACGCCGGGACAAGCGTTCGGAAGCCGGATAGCGGTTCGCGCCGCTGAAGCTGGATGGTTTCATAATATACAAGTCGGGTGAAAAAACAAGCGAAGGGACGATATTCTCAAGACGAACAAGGAACGGGAGAAGCGGATCCGGGCTTGCGGGAAAGCCGAAAAGGAAAAGCCGCCGGATTGTCCGGCGGCTTCGAGCCCGCGGGCGCATTCGGGGGCGGGACGCGCCCCCGGAAAGGACGCTAGCGCGCGATCATGGCCCGCAGGCCGTCCACGCAGCTGGAGCAGTTGTGGGACATCTCGCCCAGGCAGTCCACGAAGTGCACGAGCTGGTAGATGTCCTTGAAGTCCATGTCCGAGTTGTAGATCTTCCGCGTCAGGCTCTTGACCATCTCGCGGACCTCGGCGCGCACGTTGCGCACCTGGCGGTAGGTGTCCTTGGTGCCTTCGCGGTCGATGGAGCGGCCTTCCACGAGGTCGATGGTGGCCTTGAGCGCGGGGCCGAGCAGGGTTGCGGCGCGGTCCACGCCGTCGAGCAGGTTCACGAGATCCTTCTGGAAGGCGTGGGGCACGGCCAGGCGGCGCATGGCCAGCCATTCCAGGGCGTCCTCGGCGGAGTCGAGGATGTTGTCCTGCTTGTTCGTGTAGTTCAGGAAGAGCACCTTTTCCACGGCCATGAACAGCTGCCTGGGCAGATGGTTGCGGATGCGCCGCTTGATGGCGTCGGCCTCGCGCTCGACCTCGGCGATGCCTTCGGCCAGCTCTTCCATCTCCCGGCAGCTGCCGCCCGTGACGTAGCATTCCAGGGATTCGTTGATGATGTTGATGCACTCGCTGATCTTGTCGTAGTGCTCGACGAGTCCCTCCATGGGGGACTTCTTGGACAGCAGTCCGAAAAGCGGCAATCGCAGGGACATATGCTCTCTCCTTCTTGAAAGGTCTTGATTTTTTACAGGAACAGCCACTTCAGGAGCACGAAGATCACGATGCTCGTGAAGGCCGCGATGGGCACCGTCAGCACCCAGTAGATCACGATCTTTCCGAGCACGCGGAAGTCCACGGCGGAGAATCCGCGCGCCAGGCCGACCCCGACCACGCCTCCCACGGCCGCGTGGGTGGTGGAGACGGGCAGGCCCATGTTCGAGGCCACGAGCACGGTGCTGGCCGCGCCGAAGTCCACGGCGAAGCCGCGCGTGTTGGTCAGGGTGGTGATCTTTTCGCCCACGGTGGCCATGACCTTGTGGCCGAGCACGGTGATGCCCACTGCGATGCCCAGCCCGCCGAGCATGAGGATGCCCAGGGGCACGTCGGCCTGGGCCAGGAGCTTGTGCTGCTTGGCGATGAGGTAGATGGCGGCCACCGGGCCGATGGCGTTGGCCACGTCGTTGGCGCCCTGGGAGAGGGCCACGTAGCAGGAGGTGCCGACCTGCATCTTGCGGAAAACGCCCTCCACGGCCTCGGCGCCGTCCTCGGGGTTGATGACCAGCCGCCGCATGACGACGCGCCCCCCCTGCCAGACCAGCGCGGACAGGAGCAGGGCCACGGCCAGGGAGGCGGCCCAGTGCAGTCCCAGGCTCTGGCCCATGGGCGTCTTGTAGAGGAAGGAGAAAATCACCAGCGAGACGGTCAGCGCGACCCAGCGCGGGGCCCATTTGCGGGCCTGCTCGATGAAGTGCGCCTTGTAGAGGATGTTCCGCCGGATGTGCGTGAAGATGAAGTAGGAGATGCCCGCGGCGAAGAAGGGGGAGATGATCCAGGACATGACGATGCCGCCCATCTTCAGCCAGTTGACCACGCTGGGGCCGCCCGCGACGATGCCGAATCCCATGATCGCGCCCACGATGGAGTGGGTCGAGCTTACGGGGAGCGACGTCAGCGTGGAGATGAGCACCCAGAGCCCGGCCGCGAGCAGCGCCGCGAACATGCCGACCATGATCACTTTGGGATCGGAGATGGCCGAGGCGTTGATGATGCCCTTGCTGACCGTGGCCGTGACGTGGGAGCCGAGCAGCACCGCGCCCACGAAGTTGAGGATGCTGGCGATGAACACGGCCTGCCGAACGGAGATGGCTCTTGCGCCCACGGCCGAGGCCATGCTGTTGGCCACGTCGTTGGCGCCGAGGTTGAAGGCCATGAGAAAACCGGCCCCGAGAGACATGTAGAAAAACAGATCGTAGATGTCCATGACGGTTGGATCAGGCTCCTGGTTCGCGGGGGTGTCCTGCGCGAACGGGTTTGGTCATTCTCGCTCAGTCTCGCACCAGATGGAAGGTGAAGCGCGCTCCGCGCCCGTCTTCCGGGCGTTCTGCCCGGATGCTTCCGCCGTAGTTCTCGACGATCTGCCGGCAGATGGCCAGGCCGAGGCCCGCGCCGCCGCGTCCGTCGATGGCATTGGGGTCGCCCCGGAAGAAACGCTCGAAAACCTTGTCCTCCAAGCCTGCGGGGATGCCGGGGCCGTGGTCGCGCACGGAAAAGGCCCAGCCCTCGGGGGCGGCCTCGGCGCGGATCTCGATGACCCCGCCGTCGCCTCCGTAGAGCATGGCGTTGGAGATCAGGTTGTGGAAGACGTGCAGCAGCCCCTCCTGCTCGGCGCGCACGAGCAGCGGACCTTCCGGCAGCTCCGTGCGGATGCGCAGCCCGGCTTCCTCGGCGCGGGGCGCAAGGTCCGAGAGGGCGGCGTCCAGGATCTCCCTGGCGTCCACGGCAACGGGCGCTTCGTCGGCGCGGGCCGTGCGGTCCGAGCGGGCGAGCTTGAGCATGCTGGTGAGCACGCCGTCCATGTGGTCCGCGTTGCGCTGGATGATGCGCAGGAATTTGGCCGCGGCTTCGCGGTCTTCCGGGGGCGAGTCGAGCAGGGTTTCGGCGTAGCCCTTGATGCTGGTCAGGGGCGTGCGCAACTGGTGCGAGGCGTTGGCCACGAAGTCGCGCAGGGCGCGTTCGTGTTCCACCTCGGTCGTGACGTCGCGAAAGACGAGGATGAGCTTGTGGCCGCCCTTGTAGCCGGTGAACGGCAGCACGGAAACGGCGAGGTGTTTGCCGTTTTCCATGGTGATGCGCAGCCGGTCGCCGTGATGCTCCGCAGTCTGGGCCGCGGCGGCGCGCATGCCGAGCACGCGGTCGGAGGCGTCCTGGATTTCCAGCGGGAGGCCCGCCTCCAGCGGGGGGCGGCCGAGTCCCTGGGCGGCTTCGGGCAGAAGGTGCTCCAGCGCGCGGTTGAAGGACTCGATGCGCCCGCGCTCGTCGAGCACGAGCACGCCTTCGCCCATGCCCTGGAACATGGCGCGCAGCCTGCCGCCCTGCTCCTCGATGGTGCCGACGTGGCGGCCGATGCGCCTGGCCATGGCATTGACCGCCTCGGCCAGGGGCTGGAACTCCCTTCCCGGCACCTCGCGGATGCGCTGGGAAAAGTCGCCGTTGCCGATCTCGCGCGCCAATTCCACGAACGCGGACACGGAGCTGCCCAGGTTGCGCATGCCCATGAGCAGCAGCGCGCCGCTGGCGGCCAGGGCCAGCCCCATGGTCCAGAGTGCCCGGCTGAGGATCGTGGAGAGGCGCTCGCGCAGTTCGGAAAAGGGCACGGCCAGCCGCAGCACGCCGCGCGGCAGCCCGCTCACCGGGGGCAGCAGGGTCGCCGCGTAGATCATCTCGCGGTCCAGGGTGTCGCTGTGCCTGCGGCTGGTGGCCACGACGTTGACTTCGGCCTTGCGCACCTCCGGCCGGGTGGAGTGGTCCTCCAGTCCGCCGAGGTCCGCGAAAGGCACCATGGAATCGGCGCGCACGACGCCGTCCACGATGAAGGTCACGCGCAGGCCCATGCGTCCGCCAAGCTCCTTGCCCCAGTCGTCGAAAGCCCTGGCGTCCTCGAAGGGCGCGTGGTTGACCACGAGCCACTTCACGGTTTCCAGCTCCCGCCGCGCCCGCTGTTCCGCGTCGCGCAGCACTCCGTCCTTGGCCTCGTAGGTGGTGACCAGGAACAGAGCCAGCAGGGCCGCGGCCAGGACGGCCCAGGCCCAGAGCAGCATGCGGGTGAACACCGAGCGGGATTTCATGGCGATTCCTTACGGCTGTGGATTCTCCGGAGCACTCCCATCCTTCGCGCCATTGCCCATAGGCGTTTTGGCGCGTCCGCGAAAGCCTGTAACATGTTTGTTTCCGAATTGTAACATTGTTGAAACACGCCGGCGAACAAAAAAACCCCGCTATTGCGGGGTTTTTGAACATAAAAACAGCGCTTTTGCTAACTCAGGAGAGCTTTCTGCACGATTCCCCAGCCCGTCAGCGCCTGGCCCACGGCCAGAACGAGCAGCCAGACGTTGACGGCGGCGTGCGCCAGAGGCAGAAGAACGCGCTTTTTGGCGCGGCTGTCCATGTACCAGCCCGTGGCCAGTCCGACGAAGATCAGCACGAGCATGTTCAGTGCGCCTTCGGTGTGGTCGCCTTTGAGAAAGGCGTCGGGCCAGTGCAGCCAGACCATGGCTGCCCCTCCGAAAAAGCTGAGCAGCCAGAGGCCGTAGACCGCGTAGCCGAGGCGGACGTGCCGTTTCCATTGGAACTGGCGGGTGCCGCCGAAATGGTTCGCGTGCAGCCGCACGAGTCCGAGAACGAGGACGTAGAAGGCCAGCAGCGTGGTGAAGGCCGCCAGCAGGGGGTGTATCCAGAGCATGATTACCGCCTAGAATGCGTGCAGGAAGATGTAGTCGTTGCCCGCCACCGCGCTGTGGCAGCCGATGCAGCCGCCGGGCGTGCCGGAGGCCTGCACTGTGCCGTCCGGTGCGAACTTGGCCCAAAACCAGTCCCCGGCTTCGGGGTTGAAGCCCTTGACCTTGTACATCACGGTGATGGCCTTGAGGGTCTTGGCCTCGTCGTAGTTCTCCTTGACCACGATGGAGCCGTAGGGAACGGGCGGCTGCCGCACGGAGAGCGCCGCGTCGTTGACGTAGACCACGTGCAGCGCCCCGTGGGGCGAGCTTCCGGGCTGCATGCCCTGGTGGTCGGGCCAGTTCTTCCACTGCGTGTAGGGAGACTGCGTGGTGATGTGATTCCAGAGGTTCGCGGCGTCCGGGGGCGGCCCGTCGGGAGCCGCGAAGGACAATCCCGCGGCGGCCAGCAGGACCAGCGCGGCCAGGGCCAGTCCCTGCATGCGTGTCTGCCTGCGCATCGTGCACTCCTTGGTTGTCGTTGCCCTGCGGACGCAGGGATAAGATTCCCAAGAGCATGCCATGCCATCATGGTCGGCGCAAGCGCCTTGAATTATTATTGTGCAAAGAAAAGGGGCGGGAAAAGCCCGCCCCTTTCGCATCAACCCGCCGGACAACGCCCGGAAGGGAATCAGATGCCGCGCATGCAGTCGTAGAGTTCCTCGGAAACCTCGACGCGCACGATGCCCTTGTCCTCGACCACGCGGATGTTGCGTTCGGGGATCAAAGCCATGTCCTCTGCGATCTCCTCCCAGCGGCCCTGGAGGTTCTCGGGCGTGAGCCCTTCGTGCTCCATCTCGTGGAGCGGGTAGCTTTCGACGACGGTCCAGCTCATGGCGTTCTCCTCGTTGTTAGACGTATTCCCGCCGGTTCAGGCCGAGCAGGCAGAAAACCTCGTAGGTGATGGTTCCCCACCACGAGGCCAGATCCTCGGGAGAGATGCGGCCCGGCCCCTCTCCCCCCAACAGAAATGCTTCGTCGCCCACCTGCGCGCTCTTGCCGGACTCGGCCAGGGCCGTCACGTCCACGGCGGTGAGCTGCATGCAGACCCGGCCCACCACGGGCACGCGCTCGCCGTGCAGGCACATGCCGCCCTTGTTGGACAGGCCGCGCGAATAGGCGTCGGCGTATCCCGCGGCCACGATGGCGACGACGCTGTCGCGCCGGGCGCGCCAGGTGCAGCCGTAGCTCACGCTCTGGCCCGCGCGCACGGGGTGGATTTCCACGATGGGGGCGCTGACCTGCATGGCCGGGCGCAGCTTCGCGCCCAGGGCTTCATGTTCGGTCCCGGCCAGGGGATTGCAGCCGTAGAGACCGATGCCCGCCCTCTGGCCCTGGTGGTGCAGGGCGCCGTGGGCCAGGATGCCCGCCGTGTTGGCGATGTTGCCCTCCACGGGCACGCCGCCTTCGCGCAGGGCGTCCAGCACGGCCTGGAAGATGCGCGACTGCTCCTGAACGAAGCTCCAGTTGCCGGGTTCGTCCGCAGTGGCCAGGTGCGAGCTGGCCATGACCGGACGCAGGAGCGGTTCCTCGCCCAGGACGGAGAGCAGCCGGGGCACGTCCGAATGCCGGAAGCCTAGCCGGGCCATGCCCGTATCGAACTTGAGGCTGATCTCCAGGGGCTTTTCGGCCCCTGCCACGGCCTCGCGCAGGCGCGCCAATTGTTCCCAGTTGCCCACGAAGGGAATGATCCGGTTCGGGACCAGGGCCTTGTAGTCGTTGTCGTCCACGGGGCCGAGCAGGGCGATGATGCGGCCCCGGCAGCCGGACTTGCGCAGGAAGACCGCCTCGTCCACCGTGCCCACGGCAAAGGTGTCCGCGCCTTCCTCGGCCAGGGCCTCGGCCACGCGGATCAGGCCGTGGCCGTAGGCGTCGGCCTTGACCACGGCAAAGGCGTTGCCGCTGATGGAATTGAGAATGCGGTAGTTCTCGCGGATGGCGTCCAGGGACACGCGCACGCGCAGCTTGTTGTAGAGGATGGTCATGGGGAGGGTCACTTCCGTTTGAACAGTTTTTCCATTTCGGCAGGGGTCCAGCGCAGCACCACGGGCCGTCCGTGCGGGCAGTATTCCCGGTCCGGGCAGGCCAGCCAGGTTTCCAGCAGGGCCAGGGCCTCGTCGCGGGCCAGGGCCTGTCCGGCCTTGATGGCCGACTTGCAGGAAAGCATGGTCCAGAGTTCCTCCAGGCCGGAAGCCCCGGAATTTAGGGCCGCCCGAAGGTACTCCTTTGCCCTGCCGCTGTCGAGCGTGGGCGGGATGCCCCGGAGCAGAAGCCGGTCCGGCGCGGGCTGCTCCAGCCGGAATCCGGCTTGGCGCAGGTCGTCCCAGAGGGCCTCCAGGCGCTCGGCCTCGGCCGGGTGCAGGGGCAGCTCCAGGGGCAGGGCCAGGGGCTGGGAATCCCCGCGGGTGCGCTGCGCGCGCATGGCCTCCAGAATCACGCGCTCGTGCGCGGCGTGCTGGTCCACCAGAAGCATGTCGTGGCCCTGGGCCAGCACGAGATAGGTGGCGCTGACCTGGCCGAGGTAGGCGAAGCCGCCCACCAGGGGCGCGTCCGTTTTCGACGCCGCGCGCACCTCGGCCCGGAGCGGCGCGGCGTCAGCGCCGTGGTCACGGGGAAACGGCTCCCCGGGGCTGCTTCGTTCGCTTTCCGGCGTGGGCAGGGGCAGGCTGCCGGACCTGTTCGCGGAAAAGTCGGGCTGCCGCGACCGGAAATCGTCGTCCCGGCCCGGACCGCGCTTGTACTCCGAGTAGCCGCGGAATTTTCCGGCCGCGCCGAAGCCCTGGCCGGGTTCGCGCAGGGAGGCGGCTTCCCGCGGCGGGGAGAGGCGCGCGGCATCCGTCTCGGCACTCGTCTCGCCGTCCGTTCCGGCGACCTGGACGCCGGAGGGCCGGAGCAGCGCGCCGCCGCTGTCCAGGGCGCGGGCAACGGCCGCCCGCACCGCGGAAAATACGGCGGATTCCTCGGCGAAGCGCACTTCGAGCTTGGCCGGGTGCACGTTCACATCCACCTGTTCCGGCGGGAGGTCCAGAAAGAGCACGGCCTGGGGATATTCCTTGGAGAGCAGGCGGCCCGAATACGCCTGGCGCAGGGCCGAGAGCAGCAGCTTGTCCTGCACGGGACGGCCCCGGACCCAGAGCAGGATGCGGTCGCCGCGTCCCTGCGCCGTGCGGGGCTGGCTGGCGAGGCCGGACACGCGCAGGCCGCGCGTCTCCAGGTCCACGTCCAGAAGGCCGTCCATGACCGCCGGGGGCCAGAACGCGGCCAGGCGCTCGCGCAGGCTTTGCCCCTCGGGCAGGTTCAGGGCTTCGCGGCCGTTGACGTGCAGGGTGAAGCGCACGTCGGGCCGGGCCAGGGCCATGCGCATGATCGCGTCCTGGCAGCGCCGGGCCTCGGTGTTCTCGGTCTTGAGGAATTTGAGCCGGGCGGGAACGTTGGAAAAGAGATCGCGCACTTCCACCAGGGTGCCCTTGTCCAACGGGGCCGGGCCTGCCTCGGCCAGTTCGCCGTGGGTGACGCGGGCCTGCCAGCCCATGTCCTGGCCCGCGCTGCGCGAGCTCATCAGAAAGCGGGAAACCGAGGCGATGCTCGGCAGGGCCTCGCCCCGGAAGCCGAAGGAGGCCACGCGTTCCAGGTCGGCGAGGTCGGCGATCTTGCTCGTGGCGTGGCGCGTGACCGCCAGCTCCAGTTCGTCCGGGGGAATGCCGTGGCCGTCGTCGCGAACGGAAATGAGGCCCGCGCCGCCGCGTTCGATGCGCACGTCCACGCGCCGGGCGCCGGCGTCGAGGCTGTTTTCCACCAGCTCCTTGACCACGCTGGCCGGGCGCTCGACCACCTCGCCCGCGGCGATCTGGTGCATCAGAGCGGGGGGGAGGACGCGTATGGGTCTTCTGCCGGGCATCCTAGAACTTGAAGAGGTTGAAATGCAGGCCCAGGCGGGTGTCGTCGTCGGTCCGCGTGAATTGCAGGCCCACGTCGTAGCATTCGCCGACCCAGGTCAGGCGCAGGGTCTTTTCCAGGTCCACGCCTTCGTTGAGGTCGGTGCGGTATTCCATGCCCAGGATCAGGTTCTGCATCACGTAGATGTTGCCGCCCAGGTGCAGCACCTGCATGTCGCTCGCGCGGCGGCGTTTGTACTCGTCCACCTTCTGGAGCAGGTCGTAGGATATGAAGGCGTCGCCCACTCCCTCGCGGGTGTAGCGCAGGGTGTGCTCGTGCTCGGTGACCTGCGAGAGGTAGGGAGAGTACCACGACTTGGAGGTCAGCTCCCAGCCCGCGAACGGCTGGAGCGAGACTTCGGCCATGATGTCCGAGAAGGGCCTGCGTTCGTATTCGTCCAGTTCGTCCTTGCGCGAGGCTTCCAGACGGTCGTAGCTCTGGGAGACGCGCACCCTGGCGAAGTCGAGATAGTCGTTGGCCAGGGTAGGGGTTTCGCCGTCCGGGCCGAGGGTCACGTATTCGCGCTTGCGGTCGAAGACGTTGGTCAGGGAGTAGGTGACGAGATCCTCGCCGAAGACGCGGTCGCGTTCGTCGTAATAGGGCAGGTCGCTCTGGCCGGTCTTGCGCGGCACGTAGGAATAGTCGATGCGCGGCACGAGGCTGTGCTTGACGTCGGTCCAGCGCTCATGGCCCACGTTGTCCTTGGTCAGGGCCAGGGCGTCGGATTCCAGGCTGTAGGTCTTGTAGACCTCGGAGAAGAGCGAAACCCCCGCCTCCACGGTCAGGTTCATGGGGTTTTCGTCTTCGGAGGTGTTGTTGCCCTCGACCTGTCCGTTGGCCAGGGTGGTGTTCCCGTCGGTTTCCCACTTGTCCACGGAGTAGAATGCGCTGCGCGCGCCCACGTAGGGGATGACGGTCACGGCGTCCGTGTGCAGGGGCAGGCTCAGCCGGGGCCGCAGCTCCAGGCGCTGTCCCGTGGTGCCCTTCTCGCGTTGGAAATAGTCGTACTTGGCCTGCCCCTCGAATTCGAGCGGGGTTCCGCCGATGGAATCCTTGAAGGCGAAGGCGTCCAGCTCGGGCATGCGTTGCAGGGAGTCGTTGTCCCCGGTCTTGCCGTTGCCGTTCATGTAGGACGGGTTCTGGTTGTACTCGATTTTTCCGGCCACGCCGAAGGACTGGAAGTCGCGGGTGAGCATGGCCGTGCTCGTGCGCGTTTCCGCGTCCGCCTCGTTGATGTCGCGGCCGAACTGGTCGAGCATCTCGTCGCGGCTGGTGCGGTAGCCGTTGTAGCCGTCCGAGAACTCGCGCAGGTAGTCCTGGTCCGAGACGAGGTCCACGTCCACCATGGCCCGCCAGGACGGGGTTCCGAGGTAGCCGTTGAACTTGCTGCGCCACCACCAGCGGTTGCTGTTGGGCCGCACGAGGCCGTCGCCTTCCACCGGGTCGTCCTCGTTGCTGTCCTTGCGGTAGGTCATGGCGTCGTTGAGCCAGTCGAAGCGCCAGAAGCCCTTGGTGTAGGAGTCGTCCGCGTGGCGCAGTTCCAGGCCCTGCATGTAGCCGCGCTTGCTCATGAAGTGCTGGTAGAAGGTGGCGTCCACCTCTTCGCTGACGGCCCAGTAATAGGGCATGTTCAGCCGGAAGCCGAAGCGGGAGCTGCTGCCCACCTCGGGCATGAGGAAGCCGCTTTGCCGCTTGCCCCCGCCAGCGGGGAGCTTCATGTAGGGCAGGTAGGCCACGGGCGTGTCGCGTATGCGGAAGGTCGTGTGCCAGAGCGTTGCGTAGCCGTCCAGGGTGATGTCGCCTTCCTGGGCCTGCACGGACCACGCGGGCTTCTCCCCGCTGCACGCCGTGACCTTGGCGTCCTTGAAGGTGTAGCTCGCCCCGCTGTATTTGCGGATGTAGGAAGACTCGAAATAGAGATGCGGCTTGACCATGAAGACCTTGCCGTCCTTGAGCCAGCCTTCCTTTTTCTTCAGGTCGAACTCGGCCTCGGCCGCCTCCAGGAAATCCCCCTGCCACATGGCGCGGACATTGCCGCGCAGCAGCAGCCAGCCGGTTTCGCGGTAGTAGCGGGCGAAGTCGGCCCGGAGCGTTTCCGTGCCGTCCGTGAAGGTGGCGTTGCCCTCGACCTCCACATACTGGCTGTCGTGCTCCGCAATGATCTTGTCCGCGGTGAAGGTCCACTCGCCCTTTTCGCGCGGGGCCTGGTCCGTTTCGTTGAAGGTCAGGTCGCGGTCCGAGGCGTAGCGCCGCTCCATGCTCATGGGCGTCTTCTCGCCGAACAGCAGCCAGGGCTGGCCTGCGAAGAAGCAGGTCAGCGCGAGGGTGCAGACGAGAATCGGAACCAGGCGGCGCTTCAAATCGAAACCTCTAGCTTGTGAGGTGGATATCGTCCGTTGCCAGGTAGTTCTTTACGTAGTCCGCAGCGCCTTCCTCCAGGGAGGTGAAGGGCTTGTCGTATCCGGCCGCGCGCAGCTTGGTCATGTCGGCCTGGGTGAAATACTGGTACTTGTCGCGGATGGCTTCGGGCATCTCGATGAAGCCGATGTCCGGGGTCTTGTCCATGGCCGCGAACACGGCGTTGGCGAGGTCCACCCAGGGCCGGGCCTGCCCGGTGCCCACGTTGAACACGCCGCCCACGTCCGGGTGCTCCAGCAGCCACCACATCAGATCGACGCAGTCCTTGACGTAGACGAAGTCCCGTTTCTGGCCCCCGTGGGGGTAGTCGGGCCGGTAGGACTTGAAGAGCTTCATTTTTCCCGTTTC
Organism: Paucidesulfovibrio longus DSM 6739; assembly: GCF_000420485.1. Lineage (NCBI taxonomy): Bacteria > Pseudomonadati > Thermodesulfobacteriota > Desulfovibrionia > Desulfovibrionales > Desulfovibrionaceae > Paucidesulfovibrio > Paucidesulfovibrio longus. The sequence goes on from NZ_ATVA01000012.1 coordinate 196,133, forward strand.
GCCGATCTGCTTGTACGCCTTGCAGATCACGCTCTTCATGTCGCCCTTGTGATATTCGTTCGGTCCGTAGACGTTGAAGAACTTGAGGCTGGCGATGTGGTCGAGGATGCCGGATTCCAGCGCCCAGAGATCGAAGAGCTGCTTGGAATAGCCGTACATGTTCAGGGGACGCAGCGCGCGCAGTCCGGCGTGGTCGTCGGAAAAGCCGAGGCGTCCGTCGCCGTAGGTGGCGGCGGAAGAGGCGTTCACGAAGCGGGCGCCGTGGTTCAGGCAGAAGCGGCAGACCAGCTGGGTGTAGCGGTAGTTGTTCTCCATCAGGAAGTCGGCGTCCAGCTCCGTGGTGGAGGAACAGGCGCCCATGTGGATGATGGCGTCCGTGCGGAAGGGGTCGTGCTCGCGCACGAGATATTTGTGGAACTCGTCCCGGTGCAGATAGTCGGAATATTTCAACCCAACGAGATTCTTCCATTTTTCGCTGGTGGAAAGATTGTCCACCACCAGGATGTCGTCCACGCCCATGCGGTTGAGTTGCCAGACCATGGCGCTGCCGATGAACCCGGCTCCGCCGGTAACGATATGCATCGGGCACTCCTCGTGCTTGTCGTTTCGATGTGCTGTGCGCAGTGAGCGCGCCTAAACTATGGCTCTTACTTATTTCCGCAGCCGGATGCAACTCCGTGGGGCAAGGCATCATTCGGAGCACATGAGAAATAGCAAATACCCCCTTGCTTCAATGGGGGATATCCGATACTCTTAAAAATGAGGTTGATTACCAGAAATGCCTTTACCCAGTTGAAAAATCTTAAGGAAGGAGAAAAGTAATGGTGAACGTCAAAAAGTACACGCTGATCGCCTGCCTGGCGGCGCTTTCGGCACTGATGGTCTTCTCCACGGCGGCGTTCGCCGGAAAGAAGATCCCCAAGGTGGACAATTTCATTCTCTTCGTGGACCACTCCGGTTCCATGGCCCAGAAGTACATGGGCAGCGGAGAGACCAAAATCAAACTGGCCAAGAGCATGATGGACAAGCTCAACGCGGCCATCCCCGAGCTCGGCTACACCGGAGCCCTGTACACCTTCGCTCCCTTTGCCGGGTATGCGCAGCCCGCTCCCTACCGGACCGCGGTCATCGGTCAGGCCATCAGCGGCATTGACACGGACTACGAGATCTTCATGCGCCGCACCCCCATGGGCAACGGCCTGATCGACCTCGACCCCGTCCTGGCCAGCCTTGACGGCAAGACCGCCGTGATCATGGTCACGGACGGCGCGTCCAACATCGGCGCCGACCCGGTCGCCCAGGCCCAGGCCCTCTACGCCAAGTACCAGGGCAAGGTCTGCTTCCACGTCATCAGCTACGCCGACACGGACCAGGGCCGCTTGATCGTAGACGAGATCCGCGCTCTGAACTCCTGCTCCGTGCCCGCCGACGGCAGCGGCCTCGTGGCGGACGCCGCCGTTCTGGACAAGTTCGTCGAGGACGTCTTCTTCACCGAAGCCGCCGAGCCGCAGGCCATGGACGAAACCATCGTCTTCCGCCTGAACTTCGACTTCGACAAGTCGAACATCAAGGAAGAGATGGTTCCCATCCTGGAGCAGGCCCAGATGCTGCTGCAGGAGCGCCCGGAGCTGAACTACGTGGTCGAGGGCTGGACCGACTCCATCGGCACCGACGCCTACAACCTGGGACTGTCCAAGCGCCGCGCCGACTCCGTGACCTCCTGGCTGACCAGCCACGGCATCGCCAAGAGCCGCCTGGAGCCCGTGGGCAAGGGCGAGTCCACCAAGTTCGACAACACCACGGATGACGGCCGCTACCAGAACCGCCGCGTGGAGATCCGCAGCAAATAGAGTTGCGGGCCGCCTGAAAGGGTGGTAATTTAGACAACGATGGGTCCGGGGGATGGATCGCCCATTCCCCGGACCTTGATTGTGTTTAATAACCCCCAAACATAACGGACCGTCATGCGTCTGCACAGATTCATCATTGCCTGCGCCCTGATGGCCCTTTTTGCCATGCCCGGTTCGGCCCTTGCCGAGGAGCCGGTCGGCGACGCCGCCAAGGGCGCGGCGGATCAGGTTTCCGCAGCGGAAAGCACCGAACAGCTCACGCCGGAGCAACTCGCGGCCAAGAAGAAGGAAGAGGAGCAGCTGAAAATGCACTCCGACTTCTCGCGCTTTTCCGATTCCTGGATTGCGCGGCTGAACCGCAGCCATTCCAACGGTTTCAACAACATGAACATCATTGAGGACGGCGGCGTGTTCCGCGCCCGCTACCACCGCATCGAAAAGCGGAGCAGCGTGGTCCGGGAGTCCCCGTCCCAGCCCGGTCACTATTGCGGCATCCTGCGCTACCAGGACACGGTCTACGAGGCCGTGGGCAAGTCCCGCGAGGAGTGCACCGGCGGCGAGTTCGTGCCGGTTTCCGGAACGGCGCGCGCCTTCTCCGAAATCTTTCAATTCAAGAACGGCGCCTGGAAATAGCAAGCGCCCTTGCGCCATGTCTCGGCTCCCCTGCGGGGCGCGACAGACGGACGAAACACGAAAAAGCCCGGCCAGTTGGCCGGGCTTTTTCGTGTTTCGGTGTTCCTGCGTCCGGGGGCGCCGGGCTGCGCGCGCCGGGCGCGGAGCAGGATCAAGGCCGCTGCGGCCGGCCTACAGGCCGAGCTTGGCCTTGATGGCCTGGCCGACCTTGCGTCCCAGGTCGTAGCATTCCCCGTACGTCTCGTGGGTCGGGATGTGCTTGACCTTGACCGAGCCGGGTTCGACCGTTTCGAAGTTCATGGACTCCAGCCATTCGTTGAGAACCTTGACGCACTCCCCGCTCCAGCCGAAGGAGCCGAAGGCCGCGCCGATCTTGTTCTGCGGGCGCAGCCCCTTCATGTAGGTCAGCACGTCGGCCATGCCGGGCAGGATGCCGTTGTTGTGCGTGGGCGAGCCCACGAGCACGGCGGCCGAGTCGAAGACCTCGGTCATGATCTCGCTGTGGTGGTTGCTCTTCACGCTCATGAGCCGCACGCTCACGCCCTCGTCGACCAGGCCCGTGGCGATGGCCTTGGCCATCTTCTCGGTGGACTGCCACATGGTGTCGTAGACGAGCACGGCCTTGTTCTTGGGCTCCTGCCGGGCGAATTCCATGTATTTGTCGATGGCGAAGGCCACGTCCTCGCCCCGGAAGAAGAGGCCGTGGTCCGGGCAGAGCATCTCGATTTCCAGTTCCTTCTCGGCCAGGGACGTCAGCGTCTTCTGGACCACCGGGGAGTAGGGCAGCACGATGTTGGCGTAGTATTCGGCCATGCGCTTCTCCAGGGTGGAGCGGTCCACTTCGTCGGCGAAACGTTCGCTGGTGGCCCAGTTCTGGCCGAAGGCGTCGTTGGAAAAGGCGATCTTGGCTTCGGGGACATAGGTCAGCATGGAGTCGGGCCAGTGCAGCATCCTGGTCTCGATGAACTGCAAGGTGTGCTTGCCGATGGAGACCTCGGAGCCGGTGGGCACCACTTCCACGGGCCAGTCCGTGTAGTGGAAGTGGGCCTTCATGGCCTTTTCGCCCATGGGCGAGGTCAGGATCTTCTCGGGCTTGAAGCGCTTGACGATCTCGTCGAGGCAGCCCGCGTGGTCCGGCTCCAGGTGGTTCACGACCACGTAGTCGATCTTGCCTTCCTTGCCGATCACCTGGGTGATGCTGCAAAGCATTTCTTCGAGGAATTCGCGCTCGACCGTGTCGATGAGCGTGACCTTCTCGTCCTTGATCAGAAAGTTGTTGTAGGTGGTTCCCAGCGGGGACTTGGAATAGCCGTGGAAATTGCGCTTGTTCCAGTCCACGACTCCAACCCAGAAGATGTCTTTTATGAGTTCGACGGGCTTCATTCTTCACTTCCTTTACGGGGTATGATTGCTCAGACGAAAAAAGGAGCCGGCCAGGGGCGCAGCTCCTCAATGCCGGTGACGGTGTCTCGGCGCGTTCGGCGGATCCTACTCCTCGGGGCTGAAGCTGCTCTTGGGAGCGCCGCAGATGGGGCAGGCCCAGTCGTCCGGGAGATCCTCGAACTTGGTGCCGGGAGCGATGCCGGAATCGGGGTCGCCCGCTTCGGGATCGTACACGTAGCCGCAGACTTCACATACGTAACGCATTGCAGTTGCTCCTGTCTATCGCCCCGGAGGGGCGGAAAAACGGGGCCGGCCATGAGCCGACCCCGAAAGGGAGAGTGTCTGGTTATTTCGTGGCGGTCCAGAGGCCGTGGATGTTGCAGTATTCACGCGCCTTGAGCGGGCCGGAAAGTCCGCAGATGCAGAATTCGGCCTCGGGCTTGTCGCCGGGCTTGAGCAGCTTGCTCAGCACGACGTTGCCGACCGTCAGCTCGATCCATTCGATGTAGTGCTTTTCTTCCATGGGGTGAGCCACGCTGCCGACCTTGACAACGACCTTGTCGCCGTCCTTTTCAATGACGGGGACGTGCTTTTCCTTGGCCGCGTCAACGGTGTTCTCGGTCATGTGCTTCATTTCCTCGCCGCAACAGACCAGATCGCCGTCTCCGGCGTGGATGGCCATGACGATATTGCCGCAAACTTCGCACTTGTAGACTTCACCGAGTTTGATACCCATGAGCTAGCTCCTTGTGGTTACCAGTTGGTCGCTTTGACCTCGAAATGGGCCTGCGGATGATCGCAGGCGGGACAACGTTCCGGAGCGGCGCTGCCGGTGTGGTTGTAGCCGCAGTTGCGGCAACGCCAGACTACGGTTTCGTCCTTCTTGAAGACCCGGTCGCTCTCTATGTTGCGGATCAGGGCGCGGAAGCGTTCCTCGTGGTAGGTTTCCGCCTTGGCGATGCTTTCGAAGACGGCCGCAATGTTCGCGAAGCCCTCTTCGCGGGCCACCTTGGCGAACTCGGGATACATGCTTGCGTGCTCGTGCTCTTCGCCGTCCGCAGAGGCCTTGAGATTGTCGAGCGTGCTGCCGATCACGCCTGCGGGAAAACTCGCGGTGATCTCCGTCTCTCCGCCTTCGAGGAACTTGAAGAGCCGTTTGGCATGTTCTTTCTCATGCCCGGCGGTTTCCTCGAAGATCGCCGAAATCTGAACGTAGCCTTCTTTTTTGGCCACGCTGGCGAAGTACGTGTAGCGGTTGCGGGCCTGGGATTCGCCCGCAAACGCGGTCAGCAGGTTTTTTTCGGTACGGGTTCCTTTGAGCGACATGAATAGTCTCCTTCAAGCAAGGACGATCAAGCCCATGCTTTAGCATAAGAACGTGAGGGGGGAAACCTTTTCGCTGTAAATAATCAACAGGTCTTGGAAGCGCAGGCCGGGCAGGTTCCCTCGAATTCGATGTTGCATTCGTCGATGTCGAAACCCATGCAGTCCTCTTGCGCGAGCAGAGGGGCTTCCAGGTGCACGGGGACGTCCTCGACCCGGTGGCAGGTTTTGCAGCGGATATGGGCATGCGGCATGGCGTTTCCGTCGAACCGCTTCTGGGCGCCGGCCGGGCCGACCTTGCGGGCGAGGCCCTGGGCGCAGAGAAATTCAAGGTTGCGATAGACCGTTCCGAGGCTGATCCTCGGCATGATCTTCCGAACCATGTCGTAGACTTCGTCAGCAGTGGGATGGGAGGTAACTTTCCGGAGTTCCTCAAGAATGACTTTGCGTTGCTTGGAAAGCCTGAACTGGGTTTGTTCTTCCATGGTACACCTCTCCGTATTGGTGGGAATAATTCCTAATACGTTTAAGCGTACCTGTCAAGTAGAGATGGGCTCAATACGAATTGCGTTTGATCATCAACAAACCTTGATCGGGTTCAAAGGAGATCAGCGCCTGCAATTCGGCGGTGCCGTGCCGCAGCGGCTCCGTGAACTGCACGCCGAACTGGTCTCCGTCCTTCCAGCGAACGCTGCCTGTGAGCTCGGCAAGCTCTGTTTCGCGGGGGATGCCGAGAACGCGGATGGTCACGTCTTCGCCGGGTGAAAGCTGGGGAGGATTGGCGATGTCGCGTGCCAGGAGAAGGCGCATGCCTCCCCGGCTGATGTCCACCAGGGAGGCATTGCAGGAATTGTTCGCTCTGCGGATTTCGCAGTTGCGGTTGTACCCGTAGGCGCGCAGGTACTTCCTGCGCTCTGCGGAGCTTGAAGGCCTCATTTCCAACTCCTCAAGCGTGCTTACTTGCGAAAGCCGGATACCAGTTCTGCCAGTTGCGTCGCCATGCTCGCCACTTCGCGGATGCGCGAGTTGGCCTCCTGGATGCCGCGCGACACTTCCTGGGAAAGGTTGCTGATTTCGTTGACGTTGTTGTTGATCTCGTCGCTGGTGGCGGACTGCTCCTCCGCAGCGGTGGCGATGTTGCGGACCATGTCCGCGATGAGGTCGGACTGGCTGACCACCTCGCCGAGCACCTGTCCTGCCTCTTCGGCCATCTTGGAGGTGCGGACCACGCGGCCCTGCGTGGTGTCCATTTCCTTGACCACGTCGGCGGTGGACTCCTGGATCAGGGCCACGGCGTCTTCCACTTCCTTGGTGGCGTGCATGGTCTTTTCCGCCAGCTTGCGCACCTCGTCCGCGACGACGGCGAAACCTCTCCCGGCCTCGCCCGCGCGGGCGGCCTCGATGGCCGCGTTGAGCGCCAGCAGGTTGGTCTGGTCGGCGATGTCGTTGATCACGGCCATGACCTGGCCGATGTTCTGGGCGCGCTGGGTCAGCTCGTGCAGGGTCTTGGCGGTGTCTTCCGTGGTGCGGGCGACGCCGTTGATCTCCTGGACCGTGCTCTGGACCACGCCGCCGCCGTCCTGGGCGACCTTGTTGGCCTTGTCCGCGGCTTCCGCGGTTTCCGAAGCGTTGCGGGCGACTTCCAGCACCGTGGAGTTCATTTCCTCCATGGCCGTGGCCACCCGGCCGGTCTGGTCCGCCGTGGAGTCCACGCCGCTGGTCAGGCTGTCCATCTGGCGCTGGAGCTCGTCCGAGGCCTTTTCCAGCGACATGGCTACGCTGGTGACCTCGTTGGCCACCTGGAGCAGGGCGGCCTGCTGCTGTTCGATGTCCCGGCGGTCCCGCTCTTCCTGGGAAAGGTCGATGAGCACGCCGATGGCCCCGACGACCTGGTTCTTGGCGTCGCGCAGGGGCGAGACTTCGTAGTGCAGGGGAAAGTCCACTCCGTCGTCGCGGGTGTAGCGCATGTTGCCGCTGTCCGACTGTCCGGAGGTGATGACCTGATTGGTGGCGCTGGTGCCGCCTTCGCCGAAGAACACCTCGGAAACGGTCCGGCCGAGCACGTCCTTGTCGCCCTTGCCGAGAATGGCCTTGAGCGGCGCGTTGACGAATTCGATGCGTTCCTGGCTGTCCGCCACGAACATGGGCACGATGATGCCCGAAAGCACGCTCTTGTTGTATTGGAGCTGGTCCTTGATCTGGCGGACCATCTCGGAGAGGTCGTCGCCGAGGCGGCCCAGTTCGTCCGCGCCCGTGACCTGGAACTGGGCGTCGAGATTACCGGCGCTGACCTTTTCCGTGGCCTCGGCGATGTCGCGGATCTTGTTGACCACGGCGAACTTGATGAACAGGAGCAGGGTGGCGATGAGGGCCAGCCCGCCCACGAGCGAAATTCCCGCCGCCTTGACCTGATTGCTGCGCAGGGTGTTGAACTGGTCGTCGACATGCTGGGCCACGACCATGCCGCCGAGAATCTCACGGCTGCGGCCATGGCAGTGGTAGCATTCCGGAGCGTTCTTGATGGTGTTGATCTGCACGAAAAGGCGCTGGCCGTTCATCTCGATGAGCTTGCCTTCGGCGATGTCGTTCTGGAGGCTCTTGCGCACCAGTTCGGCCAGTCCGTCGTGATCCTCCTCGGCGTAGATGCTTTTGCGGACCGCGCCCGGCTCGGTGGAGTAGGCGATCTCCCCCTGGTAGTCGAACATGTGCGCCCGGATGTCGTCGTAGCGCGCGCCCAGGGAGTTGAACTGGGCCACGGTGCCTTCGTCGTCGCCGATGGACATGGGTTTTTCCACGCCGAGGCGGAGCAGGTCCGAGGTCTTGGCAGCGGTCTGGTGCACGTCCTCCACGATCATGTCGTACTCCCAGAAGGAGTTGTAGACGAACAGTCCGATGAAGGCCGCAAGAATCAGGCCCGTGGTCAGGAACATCACCTTGATGCCGAGGGAACGCCGGAAGATGTGCAGCAGGTCCATGTCGCCTCCTTAGTGGGCTCCGCCGAAGAGCATGGGCTTGAATCCGAAGCTGGCGACTCGTTCGGGATTGTGGCAGGTCTCGCAATCCTTGATGTCCAGATTGACCTTGATGAAGGCGGGGTCGCCGCCCTCGTCCACATGCATGCTTCCGGGACCGTGGCAGACCTCGCAGCCCGCGTTGCCGAGCTCCGGAGTCTTTTCGAAGCTGATGAAGCCGCCCGGCTTGCCGTAGCCGGTGGCGTGGCAGGCGTAGCATTCCTGAAGCTCCGCAGGCGTCAGATCCTTGGCCATGGCCTTCACGGATTCGCCCGAATGAGCCTTCTTGGAGAATTTGCTGTAGTTCTCGTACTCCTGCTCGTGGCAGTCCTTGCAGGCGGTTGATCCGATGTAGGTGGCGGTCTGGGTCTGCGCCTTGCCCGCGGGCAGGAGCAGGACGCAAATCAGCGCGGCAGTGGTGGCTGCCGCGCGGACAAGGATTTTGCGATGCGTATGCATGAACATTTTCCCCTGCTCAGGATGAGAAGTATTCCTGATTCGTGAAATTATGCGCAAGCATACGCGCTTTAACGGCATCGGTAAAGGGGGCGAACCGCGAAACCGTTACGTTTTTGCTACCAATCCAGGGTCGCTTTGAACGCGCGCGCCAAATTCGCCACATCCTCGGAAAGGAGTTCGTTGCCCGAAAGACCCACCCGCAGGGGGCCGTTCGCGGTTTCGCCCAGGCAGGCCAGCGCCTGCCCCCGGAAGAGCGCCTCGAACGCGGAGCGGTTCTCCTTGCGCACGGTCACGAGCAGTCGGCTGGCGGATTCCGAATAGAGCAGGGAGGTGGCGCTCAGCCCGGTTTCGGCGGGCGCGTCCGTAAGGTCGAGCTGCGCGCCCAGGCGTCCGGCAAGGGCCATTTCCGCCAGGGCCACGGCCAGGCCGCCGTCCGAGCAGTCGTGACAGGAGGTGACCAGACCTTCCTGGGCCGCTTCGAACATGGCGAGATAGCGTTCGCGGGCGGAAAGCAGGTCCACCTGGGGCACGCGGGCCGAGGAGAAGCCCAGCTCGCCGGCGACTTCAGAGGCGCCCAGCTCGCCGCGCGTCAGGCCGAGAACATAGACCAGCTCCCCGGCGCTCTTGAAGTCCGAGGTCAGGCACTTGTTCACGTCCGGGATCACGCCGATGACGGAATAGAGCACGGTGGGCGGGATGGATATCTTGACGCCGCCGCCCTTGTAGTCGTTCTTCATGGAGTCCTTGCCGGACACGCAGGGCACGCCGAATCCCTGGCAGAAGTGCGCCAGGGCCTCGTTGGCCCGCACGAGCTGCGCCAGCTTGTAGCGTCCGTCCGGGGTGGACTCGCTCTCCACGGGGTCGCACCAGCAGAAGTTGTCCACGCCGGCCATGTAGCGCAGGTCGCCGCCCACGGCCACGGCGTTGCGGATGGCCTCGTCGATGGCGCAGGCCATCATCCAGTAGGCGTCGATGTCGGAGTAGCGCGGGCAGATGCCGTGGGACACGACCAGGCCGCGCTCCGAGTCCAGCTGGGGGCGCAGCACGCCCGCGTCGGACGGGCCGTCCGCCTTGACGCCGATCATGGGCTTGACCGCGCTGCGGCCCTGCACCTCGTGGTCGTACTGGCGGACGAGATATTCCTTGGAGCAGATGTTCAGGCGGCCGAGCATGCGCTTGAGCAGCGCGCCGTGGTCCTCGACCTCGGGCACGGGCTCGTCCTTGATCTCCGGCTTGGCCCAGCGGGCGCTGAGCCGCATCTGGGGCACGCCGTCGTGCAGGAAGTCCATGTCCAGGCAGGTCACGATCTTGTCGTTGTAGCGGACGAGATATTTGCCCTTGTCGTCGAAGGTGCCCAGGGGCGTGGACTCCACGCCCATCTCCGCGGAGAGCGCCAGGAATTCGTCCAGCTTTTCGGGCGGCACGGCCATGGTCATGCGTTCCTGGGCCTCGGAAATGAGGATCTCCCAGGGGCGCAGGCCGTCGTACTTCAGCGGGGCCTTGGCCAGGTCCATGTCGAATCCACCGCTGTCCTGGGCCATCTCGCCCACGGAGGAGGACAGGCCGCCCGCTCCGTTGTCCGTGATGGCGTTGTACAGGCCGAGGTCGCGTGCGCGCATCAGGAAGTCGTACATCCGGCGCTGGGTGATGGGGTCGCCGATCTGCACGGCCGTGGCGGGCGAGCCCTCGTGCAGCTCCTCCGAGGAAAAGGTCGCGCCGTGGATGCCGTCCTTGCCGATGCGGCCGCCGGACATGACGATCACGTCGCCGACCTCGGCCTTCTTTTCGTGGCTCGGCCGTCCCGTGACCTTGGCGGGCAGGGTGCCGATGGTGCCGCAATAGACCAGGGGCTTGCCCAGGTAGCGTTCGTCGAAGACCACGGAACCGTTCACCGTGGGGATGCCGGACTTGTTGCCGCCGTGCTCCACGCCCTCGCGCACGCCCTCGAACACGCGGCGCGGGTGCAGCAGCCGGGGCGGCAGCTCGCCTTCATGGAAGGGCGAGGCGAAGCAGAACACGTCCGTGTTGCAGAGCAGGTTCGCGCCCAGGCCCGTGCCCATGGGGTCGCGGTTCACGCCCACGATGCCCGTGAGCGCTCCGCCGTAGGGGTCGAGGGCCGAGGGCGAGTTGTGCGTTTCCATCTTCACGCACACGGAAAGATCGTCCGAAAATTTGATCACGCCCGCGTTGTCCTTGAACACGGACAGGCAGAAGTCGCCGTGGGGGCCGTTTTCGGCCTTGGCCTTGCGCAGCACCTTGGTGCTGTCCTGGATGTAGCTCTTGAAGAGCGAGTCCACGACGCCGCGGCGTCCCTGTTCGGCGTTCTCGTAGTCGATGCGCGCCGTGAAGATCTTGTGCTTGCAGTGTTCGGACCAGGTCTGGGCCAGGACTTCCAGCTCCGCGTCCGTGGGGTCGGCGGGCAGGCCCAGGGCGGCGCGCTCGGCGCGGATGTCGGGGGCCGCGTAGTAGTCGCGGATGCGGTGCAGTTCTTCCAGGGAGAGGGCCAGGGTGTTGGCCCGGCTGAAGGCCATGAGCTGCTCGTCGCTCATGGTCGAGAGGGGAATCACGGCGACCTCGTCGCAGGATTCGCCCGTGACGCGCGCGGCGCGGGCCTCGAAGCCCGGCTCGGCCTGCCACTGCGCGGCGGACTTGTATTCGAAGCGCTGGATCAGCTCGTTGGCCAGCAGGTCTTTGGCGATGCTGCGCACGGCCTCTTCCCCGTCCACGCCGGAGAGCAGGTACTGCGTCGAGGTGTAGATCTTCAGCGCCGCAGCCGCTTCGCCCTTGAGGCCGAGCACCAGGGCCACGGTTTCCGTGGCGGTGCGGCCTTCGTTGTCCGTGACGCCGGGGCGGAAGCCCACTTCCAGCACCCAGTCGAAGCCCTCGGCCAGCGGCGAAAGGGAAATTTCGTGCAGAACGGGGTCGTGCAGCGCGCCCGCTTCCAGCACCGTTGCGACCTGCCGCTCGGAAAGGCCCTCCACGGTGAACACGCGCACCGTGCGCGCCTGTTCCACGGACCGTCCCAACTCCTCGCGCACCTTGCGCGCGACCTTTTCACCATGCACGTCGCGGACGTGCCGCTTGAGTCCCACTTCCACCCGGAACAGCATTGCTCTCTCCCCGGTTTGCTGAATCAATTATTTCTTGCGCGAAAGGACGAAATCCGCGGCCAGGGAGAGCACGAGGCGCTCCTCGCAGTCCGGCAGCCCGGCCAGGGATTCTTTCGCTTTGGCAACATACTCGGCGGCGGCGTCGCGGGTGCGCCCCGCGTAGCCGCCTTCGCGGATCATGCCCAGGATGCGCTTCTGGCCCGCCTCGTCCAGCCCGCCGGAGCGGATGCTCGCGAGCAGAGGCTCGGCATCCTGCGGCCCCATGTCTTCGAAAAGATGTATCAGCGGCAAGGTGATCTTGCCTTCCCGCAGGTCGCCGCCTTCGGGCTTGCCCATGGTGCTGGTGGGCGAAACATAGTCCAGGGCGTCGTCCACGAGCTGGAAAGCGATGCCCAGGTTCAGGCCGTATGCTCCGGCGACGTCCTCCACGCTGCGGTCCGGGCTGGCCACGGCGGCGCCGCAGCGGCAGGCCGTCTCGATCAGGCGCGCGGTCTTGCCGATGATGATGCGCATGTACAGGTCGCGATCGACGATCGGTTCCGAAAGGCTGGCGATCTCGAGCACCTCGCCTTCGGCCGTGGCCATGATGCCCTCGGCCAGCAGCCAGCTCACGCGCGGAACTTCGTACTGCGCGCCGAGCCGGTTGGCCAGGGCCAGGAGGAGGTCGCCCGCGAGCACGGACTGGGTGGTGCCGAAGGCCACGTGCGCGGCGGTTTTTCCGCGCCGCAGGTCCGCGTCGTCCAGGATGTCGTCGTGGATCAGCGTGGCGGAGTGGAGCATTTCCAGGGCGCAGGCCAGGGGCAGGATGTTCCCGCCGTAGCCGAGGGCGCGGGCCGTGCAGATGGTCAGCACGGGGCGGATGCGCTTGCCCGGACCGAGCAGCACGTGGCGCGAGACATCCCGCACCAGGCCGTTCAGCTTGGCGGTTTCCGTATCGAGAAATTCGTTCACGCCGGGCAGTTCGGCGTCGAAGTAGGCGAGAAGTCGGTTCATGTCCTGTCGCATTGCTGTGGTTCTGGCGGGAGCCGGGAGCCCAGACTACCTGCGCGCGGCGTGGAAATCCAGTGCTTTCAGCCCAGCAGCCCGGCCGCTGCCCTGCCCAGGGACTCCAGCGCGCCGGCCAGGTTCCAGTCGGCCGCCGCGCGCGAGCCCACCCGGTTGGAAACGGACCGCAATTCCAGAAACGGCAGCCCGGCCTGGAAGCATCCGTAGGCCAGGGCGAATCCTTCCATGTTTTCCAGGTCGGCGCCGTATTCGCGGCGCAGGCTTGCCGCGCGCTGCGGGGAAGTCGTCACGGAGCTGACGCTCAGGCTGGCGGCCCGCTTCCAGGCGGCGTCGGGCCGCAGGCGCATGGCTTTGGCCGCATGGTCCGGATCGAGGTCCAGCCTGTCCCAGACCGCGTCCTCCGCGTCTCTGTCCCCCCAGAGCGGAAAACGGAGCGCCCGCGCATCCGCGCCCGCGCCGTGTTCGCGCGCAAGGCCGTATTCCGGCCAGATTTCCCGGACCGCCAGGGCCGCGCTCCCCAGGGGCAGCGCGTCCGTGTCGAACGCGCCCGCCACCCCGAAGTTGACCGCGCCCTCCAGGCCGGGCAGGGCCAAGGCCCGGCCCAGGGCCAGGGCCGCGTTGACCAGTCCCACTCCCGCGACCAGCAGCGCGGCCTCCCTCCCGGCCACGCGCCACGACTCGGCCACGCCCTGCCTCAGGGGCGGCAGCGCCCCGAAAGGCGCAAGCGCGGAATGCATTTCGCGCTGCGTGGCCGTGACGAAGAGCAGCATGTCTTGCGCTGCTACAGCCGCCAGTAGAGGAAGCCTTCGGCCTCCATCTCGCGCGGGTCGAAGAAGCCTTTCACGTCGATGATCAACGGATTTTGCTGATCGCTGAACCAGGACTTGATTTCGGCCAGGGGCAGCTTGGCGTAGGCCTCGTGGCTGACGCAGAGCACCAGGCAGTCCAGGTCGCGCAGTTCGTCGAGGTCGCTGAGCGTGATGTCGTATTCGTGCCGGGCCTCGTTCGGGTCGGCCATGGCGTCGTGCACGAGCACCTGGGCGCCGTAGTCCTCGAATTCGTTGACCACGTCCACGACCTTGGTGTTGCGGAGGTCGGGCACGTTTTCCTTGAAGGTCAGGCCGAGCACGCCCACGCGCGCGCCCTTGATCTTGTGGTCGGTCTTGATCAGCCACTTGATGGCCGTCTCGACGATGAACTTGCCCACGGAGTCGTTGGTCTCGCGTCCGGCGAGGATGACCTTGGGATGCAGCCCCAGGGACTGGGCCTTGAAGGTCAGGTAGTAGGGGTCCACGCCGATGCAGTGGCCGCCCACGAGACCGGGCCGGAAGGGCAGGAAGTTCCATTTGGTCCCGGCGGCTTCGAGCACTTCCAGGGTGTCGATGCCCATGCGGTCGAAGATCATGGCCAGTTCGTTCATCAGGGCGATGTTCAGGTCGCGCTGGGTGTTCTCGATGACCTTGGCGGCCTCCGCGGTCTTGATGCTCGCGGCGCGGAACACGCCCGCCTTGACCACGCTGGAATAGAGGTCGGCCAGCAGGTCGGTGGTGGTCTTGTCCTGCCCGGAAACGACCTTCATGATGGTTTCCAGGGTGTGCTGGCGGTCGCCGGGGTTGATGCGTTCGGGCGAGTAGCCGACCTTGAAGTCCTTGCCGCAGGTCAGGCCGGAGTGCTCCTCAAGCAGGGGCACGCAGATTTCCTCGGTCAGACCGGGGTAGACCGTGGATTCGTAGACGACCACGGTGCCGGGCTGGAGGTTCTTGCCCACGGTGACGCTCGCGCCGCGCACCGGGCGCAGGTCCGGGCTGCGGTGGGCGTCGATGGGGGTGGGCACGGCCACGAGGATCACGCGGGCCTGGGCGAGGTCTTCCGGCGCGTGGGTGTAGCGCACGTTCGCGGCCTTGAGATCGGCCGGAAGCACCTCGTTGGTGCGGTCCACGCCTTTCTCCAGTTCGCGGATGCGGCCCTGGGAGATGTCGAAGCCGATGACGTCGAAATGGCGGGACAGGGCCACGGCCAGGGGCAGGCCCACATAGCCCAGGCCGACCACGGCCACCGGGGCTTTCCTGTTCTTGAGATCCTCGAAGGTGATCATGGATGTCATGGGTAACTCCGCTTCGTTATTGACTGTGGACATCCGGGCGTGGCCCGGCTAGTCTCGAAGAATGCACATCGATTGGCAATTCCTGCTGGGAGCGGTCGGGCTCGCCTTCGCCATGGAGGGAGCCGTCTATTTCCTTTTTGCCGAGCGCATGCCCCGCATGCTCGCCATGCTGGCCGAGCAGGGACCGGGCGCACTGCGCGGCATGGGCTTTTTCGCCATGCTGCTCGGCCTGTTGCTGCTGTATCTCGTCCGCAGCTAGTCCGCCGTTATTTTCGATTCCTGCTCCACTTCCGCCGCGCCCGCCTTTTCCGCAACGTGGATGAACACGATGCCGGAGCAGAGCGGCACGTGGGTCACGCGGGCGAATCCCGCCGCGAGGATCTCGTCCTCCAGGGTGCGCTCGTCCGGGAAGGATTTGATCGTGTCCGCAAGATAGCGATAGGCTCCGCTGTCGCCGGAGACGATCCGGCCGATGCCGGGGAGCAGCTTGTCGAGATAAAAATTGTACAGCCCCTTCCAGACACGGCGGCTGCCCGTACCGAACTCCAGGACGCAGAACCTCGCGCCGGGCTTGAGCACGCGCAGCACCTCGCGCCAGGCATCCTCGCGCGGCTTGATGTTGCGGATGCCGAAGGCGATGGTCGCTCCGTCCACGCTGGCGTCGGGCAGGGGCAGGCAGCGCCCGTCGGCCTGCACGGGAAAGATGCGGCCCTCGCGCGCGTCCTTGATTTTCTTGCGCGCGCCCTCGGCGAGCATGGGCAGGGCGAAATCCAGGGCCAGCACCTTGTTTTCCGGGTATTGGCGCAGCAGTTCCGTGGAAACGTCGAGAGTGCCGGCGGCGAGATCGAGCAGCGGCCCCCTGCCCACCGGGCGGACAAGGCGCGCCAGCCGGTAGCGCCAGAGATAGTCCTGGCCCAGGCTGAGCACGTGGTTGAGCAGGTCGTACCAGGGGGCGATGCGGCCGAACATGTCGGCCACGTTGCGGCCATGCGTGCGGTGGTCCTCTGCGGCGGCCTCAAAGCCGCGGTCGGGGCGTCCCATGGTCAGGAACGTTCCTCCGCTTCCTCGCCGTCGTGCCGGGCCACGGTTTCGTGGATGGCGTCGTAGATCAGGCTGAAGTTCTCGCCGAAGTTGCCTGGCGAGATGCGTCCGACCTCGATGAACTTGATCACCACTTCCTTGGCCACCTGGAGAATGTTCTTGTCGATCTTTTCCACGTGAATCTCCCTGGTCGGGTTGGAAAACCCGCCCGGTGGGAAATGGTCCTGACCGCGTGATCAAGAGCCCCGGGCGGGGAAACAGAAAGGAACCGGAAGGGCCCCTTCCTTTTTTGCGGCCTTTAGCATGCGCGGCACTGGTTCGTCGAGCGGCGCATGGGCGAAAAAAAAAGACGCCCGCAACGGGGTCGCGGGCGCCGTGAAACGTCGGGGTCTATTCGGAAAGGTCTTCGGCCAGGGCCTGAATCTCCTCCCGGATGATGCGTGCGGCTTCCGAAGGCACCGTTCGAGCCACTTCCTCGCGCAGCATGGCCTCCAGGCCGTCCAGCCGTTCTTCCAGGGCGTCGAGCCGGGCGTGCAGCGTGGCGGCTGGCTCGTCCGCGGGCGTCTGCGACAAGGAGAGGTCGGCGAACCGCTGCTCCAGGGACTCGATCCGGGCGAGCACGTCCGGGGCGATCGGGCTGTCGCACTGGTCCGGAGCGCCTTCCGCCTCGATCTCGCCGAGCAGGGTGTCCACGTTGACGCTCAGGGGCGCGTCCAGGTCGGCGTCGTCGCCTTCCATGACCACGGCCATGTCGGTTTCCATCTGGGGCGCGAGGCCTTCGTCCAGATCCTCGTCCAGATCCTCGTCGAGATCATCCAGGGGACCGTCCAGGGGCGGCAGGTCGTCGTCCAGGGGAGCGAGATCCTCGTCCAGGCCGGAAACGTCGATTTCCACTCCGTCGAGAAGAGCTTCGATGTCCTCGGATTCGTCGTCTTCGGGGAACGGCTCGCCGAAATCGAAGTCGGTGTCTTCTCCGGTGGAGGCCAGGACGGAGTCGAGATCGTCGTCGGCTTCCTCGTCGCCGCCCTGCTCTGCGTGCGCATCTTCGATCGTGTCATCGATCGTGTCATCGATCGTGTCATCGATCGTGTCGTCGACCGCGTTGTCGGCAGGTTCTTCGGCGGGGACGTCGTTCAGAAAGTCTCCAAGTTCAAGCTCGTCCAGGTCGATGTCGTCGTCCGCCTTGTCCTCAAGGGGGGCTGGGTCCAATTCGTCCTGCAGAAGCTCGGCAGTCTCGTCCGTTTCGCCTGTCTCGTCGTCCAGGCCGAATTCGCCGAGGTCCAGGGCGTCGTCCATATCCAGGTCGCCGTCCAGGTCCAGGTCGCCGTCCAGGTCCAGGCCGTCGTCCAGGTCCAGGCCGTCCTGCGCCGCCTTCGGTTCGTCCGAGGCGGGAGCGCCGGCTTCCACGGCGTCGTCTTCTTCGTCCAGGTCGATGTCGTCCAGGTCCAAGCCTTCCAGGCCCAGGCCCGCGAGATCCGTTCCGGATGGCCCGCTTTCGTCGGCGTCGCCGAGATCCAGATCGTCCAGGGCCGATGCCTGCGTGTCCGCGTCGAGGGACTCGGAATCGTCCAGGATCAGTTCCTCGCCCAGCACCAGCTCTTCCTCGTCGCCGTCGGCAGGAGCGGCTGCGGGCTGTTCGTCCTCGTCCGCGAGCATGTCGTCGAGGTCCATGGGAATGTCGAGATCGAGATCGTCCGCGTCCTGGGAGGCCGCATTGTCAGCGGCGGCATCAGAGGGGGTGTCCAGGGCGTCGTCCAGGGAAAGTTCAAGAGGTTCGTCGTCAAGGTCGGCTGTTTCCTCTTCCACGAGCATGTCGCCGAGGTCGAGGATTTCCTCTTCCTCCTCGCCGAGATCGGCAAGGTCCGTGAGGTCGAGGGCGGGTTCGTCCTCTTCGGGCTCGGGCTCGTCGTCCGCCAGAACCACTTCGTCCAGGAGCAGGTCGATGTCGTCGTCGCCCGCCTCTTCGTCGGAGAAAACGCCGCCGTCGAGGTCGTTGGTGAGGGCGGAGGAATCTTCCTCGTCCATGTCGTCGAGGATCATGGGCATGTCGTCGGATGCGCCTTTGGGAGAATCGTCGTCGCTGAGATCGTCGAGCAGCAGGGCATCCTCTTCTTCCTCTTCGGCGAGGTCGTCGAGGATCATGGGCGCTTCGTCCTCGGCTGCGGCGGCGCGGACCTGCGGCGCTTCCCGCGCGGGAGGCACAGGGTCCAGCCGATCGTCATCCGCGGCCAGGTCCTCGGAGAAAAGCTCTTCCAGCTCCTGCTCGAAGGTCATGTCCACGCTGGCGGCATCCAGTCCGGCCGCGTGGCCGTCCTTGTCTTCTACGAGATCGGACAATTCCAGGATGTCGTCGGGAGAGGTCTGGTCCGGAGGCGCCGGGGGCATACGCTATCCCTCTGAAAAATGTTGAAAAAAAAGGGGGCTGAAAGCAGCCCCCTCGCGATGTCCGGGCCTTACTTCTTGGTGTGGCAGTCGTTACACTTGGTCGGGCCCTTCTTCATTTCCTTGTGGCAGCCGACGCAAGAATTGGGGCTCTTCTTGGCGTGGAAAGCGCTGTCAAAGGACGTGGGGGCCTTCTTGTCGCTGTTGTCCTTGTGGCAGGTCGTGCACTTCATGTCGGGATTCTCAGCCATCTTGTGGTGGCAGCTCTCGCACTTCTGCGCAGCGTGCTTGGCGTGGGAGAACATCAGCGGGCCGTACTTGGTGTCGCCGGGGAACTTGATCTCCACGTCGTTCTTCGGGGCGTCAGCGGCCATGGCGATCGACAGGGTAAAGGCGCCCAGCAGGGCGACAGCCAGAAGCGTGATAAACAGAGTCCGTTTCATTCTTCTATCTCCTCCTTTTCAACGATGAAAACCGTTACACTCTTCGATAGTCAGCGTTACTCTGAACAGCCGCGCCGTGTCAAGCAAGGGAGCGATTTAGGCGGCTTGGGTGCTCAATTTTCGTGACATTAGCAGGCTTGGGCGAAAACTGTCCAGCCCGCAGCGATCCGGATTCATCCGAGTTCATATTTCCCCTCGTAGCCGCGCGGCGTCAGCATAAAGCCCCCGGCGGCGCGTGTCGAAGAATTCCCAATAATGATGACGGTCTGCATGTCGACGATTTCCGGATCCACACCGTCCAGCGTGGTCCGCGTCACGCTCTGCCCCGCGCGCATGGCCCGGCCCACGACGCCCACGGGCGTGGCCGGGTCGCGGTGGCGGGACACGATCTCCAGGGCGCGTTCAAGGTGGCCCGTGCGCCGTTTGGAGCGGGGATTGTAGAGCGCGATGACGAAGTCCGCCGATGCGGCCGCGTCGAGCCGTTTTTCGATCAGCGGCCAGGGCGTGAGCAGGTCGGACAGGCTCACGCTGGCGAAGTCGTGCATCAGCGGCGCGCCGAGCAGGGCCGCCGCCGCGCAGAATGCAGGCACTCCCGGAACGACTTCGATGCCGATCTCGTCGAGCAGGCCCCGCGCCTCGGCCATTTCCAGCACCAGCCCGGCCATGGCGTACACGCCGGGATCGCCGCTGGAAACCACGGCCACGCGCTTTCCGTCCAGGGCCGCATCGAGCGCCCGGCCCGCCCGGTCCACTTCGCCGGTCATGCCCGTGGAAATCAGCTCCTTGCCTTCCAGCAGCTCCGGTTCCACGAGGTCCATGTAGCCCTTGTATCCGGCGATTACCTCGGCCTGGGCCAGGGCGGCGCGCGCCGCCGGGGTCAGGTGGTGCGTTCCGCCGGGGCCGAGGCCGACCACGAAGACACGGCCACGGCCAGCGTGGCCGTGGGGATTCTGGTCTTGGGCACGATCAGGCTGCCCCGGCTTGCCAGCATCGCTGCTGCTTCGCATACGCTGTCCACTCCCATGTGTTTTCTGACCAGCGCCGAGGGCGAGGGGACGCGGATTTCCGCGAGCTGGTCCGTGGTGAAGAAGGTCAGGGGCGCGCCCAGCCGTTCGGCGGCCAGGAGCAGGCCCGGCTCGTCGGCCTTGGCCTCGATGCTGGCCAGTCCGGCCAGGGAGGCGAGGGAGAGTCCGCGCTGGGCAAAGGTCGTTTCGATCAGCGCGAGGATTTCCTCGGCCGGAGTGTCCCGGCGGCAGCCCACGCCCGCGTGCAGGCAGGGCGGGTGCAGCCCCAGGGCCCCCGGCGGAGCGGCGCGCCAATGAACCCAGGCTCCGGCCCGGTCCGGGGTCCAGGCTTCCGGCGCGGGAACAAGTTGAAACAGTCCGGGATCGACGCCTGCTCCGGCCAGGAGGTCCAGAGGATCGAACAGTTGCGGACGGCCCTTGGCCAGGAGCGCGGCGCTCACGGCCTTGGCCGCATGAAGATTCGCGATGCGCAGGCCCAGGCGCGGGCCGAGTTCGTCCAGCGCGGGCAGCCCCGCCGAATCCGTCGCCGTGGTGATGACCGGCTGCGCGCCGACCATGGCCGCCACTTCGCGGGCCAGGGCGTTGGCCCCGCCCAGGTGGCCGGAAAGCAGGCTGATGCAGAATCGGCCCTCCTGGTCCAGCGCGACCACGGCCGGATCCTCGGCCTTGCCGCGCAGATGCGGAGCTGCGGCGCGCACGGCCACTCCCGCGGCGGCAACGAATACGTGCTTCTTCCGGAAGTGGAATTGCGCATCCATGAGCGCGGCGAGGGAGTCGAAAGGAACGGCTCGCAAGGAGTGCGGCGCGTCCGGCCCGTCGGCCAGGGCGTCGACCAGTCGGCGCGGCAGGAAAAGCTCGGCGTCCAGCGCGTCGGCAATGCGGCGGCCCAGCAGCGCTCCCTGGGGCGTGAAGGCGTAGACGGCCGCGTTCGCGGCCCTGTGGTCGGATTGGCTCACGCCGCGTTCATAGCAGAGGCCGGGCCGGGCCGCCAGCGCGGAGCGCGCCATGGGCAGGGGACCGGGCCTCGCGTTCTTCGGACCGGGAGACGGGGCTTCAGGCTAATCGGGATAATACGTAAGCCGCAGGTCCGGGCCGGAGGGCTCGCAGCGGCCCAGGCGCAGGTTCAGGGCCTGGGCCATGGAGGAACAATCGCGCCCGGCGAGCAGGGGGACGCCCCGCTCGTCGCCCAGTGCGCGCGGCGCAAGGTAAAGCACGAATTCGTCCGCGCAGCCCTGCTCCAGCATGCGCATGGCCAGTCGGCCCCCGCCCTCGCAGAGCGCGTAATGCGCGCCCAGTTCTCGGTGCAGCCGGGTCAGCCCCGCGGCGATTTCCAGGGCGGGACCACGGTGCGGCAGCCCCCAGACGCGCACGCCGATCTCTTCCAGGGCGCGGGCCGTGTCGGATTCGGCGGCCTCTTCCGTGGTCCAGAAGATGGTCTGGTGCGGCCGTTTGCGGATCAATTGAAGATCGCAGTCCGTGCCGGGCAGCCGGGTCGTCAGGACCACGGCGTATGGCTGTTCATCATTGTTCATTTTTTCAGGGGAGGGGGCGTCCGTTTGTCCGGCCAGGCGGCAGGTCAGGCTGGGGTCGTCCTGGAGAAAGGTGTTGCCGCCCACGATGACCGCGTCGGCCAAGGCGCGCAGGCGGTGCACGTCCTGAAAGCTCTCCGGGCTGGAAACCGCTTCGGGGCGGCCCGTGCGCGCGGCGATGCGCCCGTCCAGGGTCGAGGCCATCTTCAGGATGCAGTAGGCCCTGTCCGAAGTGCGCCAGAGGGAAAAATCCCGGATCAGGTCCAGGCATTCGCGCTCGCGCACGCCCGTGAGCACGTCCACTCCGGCCTCGCGCAGCCGCTCGGCTCCGCCCTGGGCCACGGGGTTCGGGTCCAGCGCGCCCACCACGACGCGGGGAATGCGCGCCTCCAGCACGGCCTCGGTGCAGGGCGGGGTCTTGCCGTGGTGGTTGCAGGGCTCCAGGGTCACGTAGAGCGTGCACAGGGACGGGTCCACGCCCTTGGCGCGGGCGTCGGCCAGGCATTCGCGCTCGGCGTGCGGCCCGCCGAACCGGCGGTGCCGGCCCTGGGCCACGATTTCCCCGCCGCGCACCAGCACCGAACCCACGCAGGGATTCGGGGCGGTGGGGCCTCTGCCGAGCCGGGCCAGTTCCATGGCCCGGTCCATGAACCGTTCGTGCGCTTCCATGTCGCGCGAGTTGGGAGCGGGGCTGCCGGGCATGGTCTAGCCTTTGGGGTCGAAGGGAAGCTGGCCGTGCTCCAGGCCGGATTCGGTCAGGAACTGTTCGGTGAGCTTGTCCGGGTAGGATTCCGCGTACCAGATGGCCTTGATCTGGCAATTGATGAGCAGCTTGGCGCAGATCAGGCAGGGCTGGGTGGTGCAGTAGATTTCCGCGTCCTTGAGGGAGATGCCGTGCACCGCGCACTGGGTGATCACGTTCTGCTCGGCGTGCAGCGCGCGGCAAAGCTCGTGGCGTTCGCCGGAAGGCACCTTGAGCTGCTCGCGCAGGCAGCCCACCTCTTCGCAGTGGAGCATGTTCGTGGGCGCGCCGTTGTAGCCGGTGGCGAGGATGCGCTTGTCGCGCACGGCCACGGCCCCGACCCTGCGGCGCAGGCAGGTGGAACGCTCGGCCACCACATGGGCGATTTTCATGAAATATTCGGGCCAGGGCATGCGGGACATGGAGACTCCTTGCGTGGCGGGCTTTTGGAGAAGGTAGCGGTTCGGCGGGCGGATGACAAGGGAGGCGACCGGAGCGAAATTCCGGGGGATGCTCAATAATGATACCTGCATTGCATGATGATCAGCTCATCACGCTCCCCGTCGCAGCAAAAATAGCCCGGAGAACCGATGGTCCTCCGGGCTTCGCAAATGCGGTTTCGAGCAAGCCTACCAGGCGAAGAGCGGGAATTCGCGGGCGAATTCCTCGACCTCGTCCTTGATCTCGGCCAGCACGGCGTCGTTGTTCCAGTTCTCCAGGGCGGCGGTGATGGCCTCGGCCACCACGACCATGTCTTCCTCGATCATGCCGCGGGTGGTCATGGCCGGGGTGCCCAGGCGGATGCCGGAGGTCACGAACGGGGACTGGGTGTCGAACGGGATGGTGTTCTTGTTCGTGGTGATGTTGGCCTTTTCCAGGGCGATCTGCGCGTCCTTGCCGGTGATGCCCTTGTCCGTGAGGTCGAGCATCATCAGGTGGTTGTCCGTGCCGCCGGAAACGAGGCGGAAGCCGGACTCGGCCAGGGCGCTGGCCAGGGTCTTGGCGTTCTTGACCACCTGGGCCTGGTATTCCTGGAAGCCGGGCTGGAGCGCCTCGCCGAAGGCCACGGCCTTGGAGGCGATGATGTGCATCAGCGGGCCGCCCTGCATGCCGGGGAAGATGGAGGAGTTCAGCTTCTTCTCGTTTTCCTCGGACGCGAGGATCAGGCCGCCGCGCGGTCCGCGCAGGGTCTTGTGCGTGGTCGAGGTGGTGAAGTGGGCGTGCTCGATGCAGGAGGGGTGCTCGCCCGCGGCGATGAGGCCCGCGATGTGGGCCATGTCCACCATGAACAGCGCGCCGACCTCGTCGGCGATCTGGCGGAAGCGCTTGAAATCGATGATGCGGGGGTAGGCCGAGGCTCCGGCCACGATCAGCTTGGGCCGGTTTTCCTTGGCCAGGCGCTCGACCTCGTCGTAGTCGATGGTCTCGGTCTCACGGTTCACGCCGTAGAAGACGATGTTGTACATCTTGCCGGAAAAGTTCACCGGGCTGCCGTGGGTCAGGTGGCCGCCGTGGGAGAGGTCCATGCCCAGGATGGTGTCGCCGGGCTCCAGGCAGGAGAAGTACACGGCCATGTTCGCCTGGGAGCCGGAGTGCGGCTGCACGTTGGCGTACTCGGCGTTGAAGAGCGCCTTGACGCGGTCGCGGGCCATGTCCTCGACCTGGTCCACGAACTCGCAGCCCCCGTAATAGCGCTTTCCGGGATAGCCTTCGGCGTATTTGTGGGTCATCACGCAGCTCATGGCCTGCCGGACGGCGACGGAAGTGAAGTTCTCCGAGGCGATGAGTTCCAGGTTGCCCACCTGGCGGTCCACTTCGCGGGTAATCGCGGCGGCGACTTCCGGGTCTTGGATAAGGATCTCTTCCATGGGGATACCCTCTTGATGAAAAGGTTCATGCCCGGAGAAAATCTCCGGGCAGAAGGTCGATCGGTTCAGCGCGGGGGACCGGGCCGGGGCCTAGTCCGCGAAGCGCTTGAAGAGCATGCAGCCGTTGGTGCCGCCGAATCCGAAGGAGTTCGAGAGCACGTATTCGGCCTGTTTTTCGCGCGGGCCCGAGGCGCAGTAGTCCAGGTCGCAGTCGGGATCCGGGTTGTCCAGGTTGCACGTGCCGGGGATGACGCCGTCGGCGAGGGTCTTGACGCTGAAGACGCCTTCCACGCCGCCGGCCGCGCCGAGCAGGTGGCCGATCTGGGACTTGTTCGCGGAGATGTTCAGCTTGTAGGCGTGGTCGCCGAAGACGGTCTTCAGCGCGCGCGTCTCGCAGAGGTCGTTGAGCTTGGTCGAGGTGCCGTGCGCGTTGATGCAGTCCACGTCTTCGGGGTTGACCCCTGCCTCGCGCAGGGCCGCGCGCATGGCCAGGGCCATGCCGGAGCCGTCCTCGTGCGGGGCGGTCATGTGGTAGGCGTCGCCCGAAGCGCCGAAGCCGACGACCTCGGCCAGGATGTTCGCGCCGCGCGCCTTGGCGTGCTCCAGGGATTCGAGCAGCAGCAGTCCGCAGCCCTCGCCCATGATGAAGCCGTCGCGCTCGGCGTCGAAGGGACGCGAAGCCTTTTCCGGGGCGTCGTTGCGCGTGGAGAGCGCCTTCATGGCCGTGAAGCCGCTCATTCCCAGCGGGGTGATCGTGGATTCCGCGCCGCCGCAGATGGCCGCGTCGATGCGTCCGAGCATGATGTCGGTGAATCCGTAGCCGATGGCGTGGGTGCCGGAAGCGCAGGCCGTGGTGGTGCAGATGTTCGGCCCCTGGGCGCCGGCTTCGATGGAAACCTGACCGGCGGCCATGTTCGCGATCATCACCGGGATGAAGAAGGGCGAGATGCGTCCCGGTCCCTTGTCCAGCAGCTTCTGGTGGTAGACCTCGATAGCTTCCAGGCCGCCCAGACCAACGCCGATGGTCACGCCCACGCGGGGCGCTTCCTCTTCGGAAATGGTCCAGCCCGAGTCGTCCATGAGCATCCGGGCGCAGGAAACGGCGTAGCGCGTGAAGTTCTCCATGCGCTTGGCCGCCTTGTGCGAGATGTACGGGCTGCAATCGAAATCTTTGACGTGTGCGGCGATCTTGGTGTCGAAGTCGGTCGCGTCGAAGGACGTGATCGGCCCGACCCCGGACTTGCCGGCGATGAGATTTTCCCAGCTGGTCGCCAGGTCGTTGCCCAGGGGGGTGATGGCTGCGAGGCCGGTAACAACTACCCTGTTCATAAACTCCCTCTCGGCCCGGCTGGTGCATGCCGGGAAAAACGGAGCGTCCTACACTCTTGCCGAGTATAGAACGCCCCTGAATTATTGTTGATCGGCAAAAGCCGGTCGCTACTTGTTCTTTTCGATGTAGTTGATGGCGTCCTTGACCTTGGCGATCTTCTGAGCTTCCTCGTCATCGATTTCGATGTCGAATTCTTCTTCCATGGCCATGATCAGCTCAGTAAGGTCCAGGGAGTCGGCGCCCAGGTCTTCAACGAAAGAGGCGTCTTCGGTAATCTCGTCGGCATTCACGCCGAGCTGGTCCACGATGATATCCTTAACTTTGCTCGCGACGTCAGACATATTTCCTCCACGTGTTGATGTTCTCTGGTTACATATACATTCCGCCGTTGACGGCCAGCACTTGCCCTGTGACGTAACCGGCGCCATCGCCGGCCAGGAAGCTGACCGCGGCCGCGATGTCTTCGGGGGTTCCGAGACGGCCGAGCGGAATCATGGCTTTCATGGTCTCCACGGCTTTTTCCGGGAGTTCCTTGGTCATATCCGTGTCGATGAATCCGGGGGCGACCGCGTTGACGCGGACGCCGCGGCCCGAAAGCTCGCGGGCCACGGCCTTGGTCAGTCCGATGAGCCCGGCCTTGGCCGCGACGTAGTTGGCCTGTCCCGCGTTGCCCATCTGTCCGACAACGGAAGAAATGTTGATGATCGATCCGCCGCGCTGCTTGGACATGATCTTGGCCGCTTCCTGGATGCAGGTGAACGCGCCGGTCAGGTTCAGGTCGATGACCTTGTCCCAGTCCTCGGGCTTCATGCGGATGAGCAGGCCGTCGCGGGTGATGCCCGCGTTGTTGACCAGCACGGCCAGGCGCACCTTGCCCTTGATCTCGTCCTTGAAGAAGGCGGCCAGTCCCTCGCGGTCCGAGGAGTCCAGACGTACGGCGCGGGCCTTGCCTCCGGCTTTTTCAATGCCTTCGACAACGGCCTGGGCGGCTTCCGGCTTGCTGACGTAGGTCAGCCAGACTTCGAAGCCGTCGGCCGCGAGACGCTCGGCGCAGGCGCGGCCGATGCCGCGTGAGCCGCCTGTGACCAGTGCGACGTTGGGAAGATCGCTCATATTCGCTTACCTCGTTGCAGACCGGGACGGACAGGGGCTGAAATATACCAATCCGGGGAGGACTGCAAATTTTTATCCGGTCAAAAATCGAGCAGGCAGGCGCCCCAGGTAAACCCGCCGCCGAACGCGGTCAGCAGCACGCGCTGGCCCGGCTGGACGCTGCCGCCGTGCACCGCCTCGGAAAGGGCGATGGGCACGCTGGCCGCGGAGGTGTTGCCGTACTTGTCCACGTTGATGAACACGCGCTCGCCCGGAATGCCGAGCTTCTTGCCTACGGCCTCGATGATCCGCAGGTTGGCCTGGTGGGGCAGGAGCATGTCCACGTCGTCCGTGGTCAGGCCGTGCCTTTCCAGCAGGCCGTTGCAGACCTCGGTCATGGAGCGCACCGCGTGCTTGAAGACCTCGCGGCCCTGCATCTGCACGAAGAAATCCTCGCCGATGGGCTCGCCCAGGCGGTAGTGGCGTCCGGAGCCGCCGCCGCGGATGGTCAGCAGGTCGCCGAGGGCTCCGTCCGAGGCCAGGGAAACGTCGCGGATGACGGCCCTATGCGGTCCGCCGTCTTCCGCCGCGACCACGGCCGCGCCGCAGCCGTCGCCGAAGAGCACGCAGGTGGCGCGGTCTTCCCAGTTGACGCGGCTGGTGACCACGTCCCCGGAGCAGACCAGGATCTTGGATTCCGGGTGCAGGGCCAGGATGGCGCGGGCGTTTTCCAGGGCGTAGAGGAACCCGGTGCAGGCCGCCGAGATGTCGTAGGCGACGCGGCCGCGCAGGCCCAGGCGGTCCTGGAGCGCGCAGGCGGCGGAGGGGATATAGGACTCCGGGGAAAAGGTCGCCACGAGTATGTGGGTAATCGCTTCCGGGGAGAGGCCCGCATCATCGAGCGCCTTCAGGGCGGCTCCATGGGAAAGATCGGTGAGGGATTCGCCCTCGGATACCACGTGCCGGGTCTTGATGCCGCTGCGGGAGGTGATCCATTCGTCGGAAGTCTCGACGAGCTGTTCCAGATCCTTGTTGCTGAGAATCCGCTCCGGGACGTGAAACCCGAGGCCCTTGATGACGGCGCTTTGCTTCATGGGGTGTGCTCGGTCGGGGGAAAAGGCCCCGGTAGGAGGTTCAGGAGGATTCGCTCTTCTTGCTCTTGCGGCTGGCGCGCCCGAAACGGGAGAGGTCGCCGTGGGCTTCGAGCTGCTCGACGATGTGCTCGTTGGCGTTGTTGCGGACATACCGCGCGCTCATCAGGATGGCGCTGGTGATGGCCTTCACGTTGGAAGCGCCGTGGCAGACGATGGTCGAGCCCTTGACGCCCAGGAGCGGGGCTCCGCCGTATTCCGCGTAGTCGAGCGTGCGGGCGAATCGGGTCAGGGTCGGCAGCAGGAAGAGCGTTCCCAGCTTGGAGAAGAAATCCCGCTTGAGTTCGCCCTTGAGGATCTTGCCGAAGCTCTTGGCCACGCCTTCGGAGACTTTCAGGGCCACGTTGCCCACGAAACCATCGCAGACGATGACGTTGACGTCGCCCGTGAAGATGTCGCGTCCCTCGACGTTGCCGATGAAGTTGAGGTGGGAGCTTTTCAGGAGGTCGAAGGCCTCCTTGGTCACGGTGTTGCCCTTTCCCTCCTCCTCGCCGATGGAGAGCAGGCCCACGCGCGGCTTGGGAATGTGCAGCACGTGCTTGGCCAGCACTTCGGCCATGAGGCCGTACTGGGCGAGGTGAAAAGGCTTGGAGTCCACGTTCGCGCCCACGTCGATGAGCACGATGGGGTTCTTCTCCGTGGGCATGACGCCGGCCAGGGCCGGACGCTCCACGCCGCGAATGCGCCCGATGGTGAACATGGCCGCGGCCACGGTCGCGCCGGAGTTGCCCGCCGAGATGAGTCCGTCGGCGCGGCCTTCCTTGACCAGACGGCAACAGACCATGATCGACGAGTCCTTCTTCTTGCGCAGGGCGTCGGAAGGCTTTTCTTCCATGCCGACCACTTCGGGGGCATGGACGATGTCGATGCTCAGGTTTCTGTCCCTGTCCGGGGCGCGGGTCTTGTCCAGCTCCGCTCGGATGGAGTCCTCGTCTCCGACGAGGATGATGTCGACGCCACGTTCCGCGGCGGTGACCGCCGCGGGAACGTTGATGCGGGGGCCGAAGTCCCCGCCCATGGCGTCGACAACGATGCGCGGTGTGTTAGGCATCATCCTGGTTCAGAACCTGACGTCCCCGGTAGGTGCCGCAGGAGGGGCACACGCGGTGAGGAAGGCTCGGTTCGCCGCATTCGCAGTAGACCACGTTGGGAGTTTCCACCTTATGGTGGGAACGGCGCATGCCCTTGCGGGAATGGGAAGTTCTTTTCTTAGGTAAGGCCATGGTTGTCTCCTTGTTCTCGAGTCGCCCCTGCGGGCGAAGCTCGCTACTTTAGCTTAAGATTGCGGAAAACCGCAAGTCTAGGATCGCCCCCGTCCCGCGAGCATTCGCAGGAGCCCTCGTTGAGATTCTGCCCGCATTCCGGGCAGATGCCTTTGCAGGCCTCGGCGCAGAGGGGCTTGATGGGCAGCGTCAGAACGAATTCTTCCCAGAGCAGCGCCCCCATGTCCAGAAAAAGAATGCCGTCATCCATGCTGACGCGGCAGTCCTGTTCCGGCTCGTCACCTTCGGGCAGCGACTCGAAAAGCTCGAAGTCCGTGTCCACCGGGAATTCGAAATCAGCGATGCAGCGGTCGCAGGAAAGCCTGACCGATCCGCGCAGGGTTCCTCGAACCAGCGCGCCTTCGGGCTGCGGGAGGATGTGGGCCTCCGCCTCGAAGGGCTTCACGGTCACGGCTTCCAGGCCGTGCGCATCGAAACGCCCGGACCAGAAGTCCGGGTCCGAAAAAGAAAAGTCACGACCTTCCGTCGGGAGATCGCTTACGTTGATCAGCCAGTTGTTCATGCTTTCCTCGCAGGCCGCATACCTATATGGGAAATTTTTCCGATGTCAAGGGAAAAGCGCTTGCCTTTTCCCGGGGGAGAAGCTAAGTAAAGCGTCCTTCGTGTCTGGAGCGCCCTGCCGCGCCCCCGAACACGATCGAGAGTAGAACAATTTCGGGAAGGACGCGAGGAGGTTCATCATGTCCCAGGTTTGCGATATATGCGGCAAGGGCCCTGCCACCGGCAACAACGTCAGCCACGCGCACAACAAGAGCCGCAGGCGGTTCATGCCCAACCTGCAGAACGTGCGCACCCAGCTGGCCGGCGGTCAGGTCAAGACCATCAAGGCCTGCACCCGTTGCATTCGTTCCGGCAAGGTGGTCAAGCCCGTCGTCTCCAAAGTCTCTGAATAATATTGCAGAATAAGAATCCCCCAAGATTCTTTCAGCACCCGACCCCGCCTTACGGCGGGGTTTTTTTTGGTTTTTTTTCTTCGTGACTTTCCCCGCCTTCATGGCACCCGCCTTTCCTCCTTCGCGCTTTTCCTTTAAACTGTAAATTGGCTGACCACGCTGACGCACCGCTGTTGACAGGGGGATCAAATGCCAGACAGAAACGAGCAGGGCCCGGCCGATCCTTTCCGCCTGTTCTTTCGCGACGCACCCATGGGCGCGGCCATCCTGGACGCGGAAGGGCGCGTTCTGCACGCCAACAATCAGTTGCTGCGCTGCCTCGGACACGTGCAGGAAAGCCTGCTCGGCCAACGGTTTTGCAATTTCATGGTCGAAGGCGGGGGGAGCCTGGCATTGCGGCTGTCCGCGCGGGATTCGGAACCGGAAGGACGAAGCTTCGAGGCCAGGCTCCGCCGCAGGGATTCCTCGATCTTCTGGGCCAGGCTTTCCCTTGCGCCCATGTCTGGGGAAACCGGCGACTCCATGGTTTCCCTGGCGGTGGAGGACATCACCGACCTGCGCACCGGCCGCGAAGCCCTGGAGCGCAGCGAAGCCTTCAGCCGCAGCATCATCGAATCCAGCCCCAACTGCATCAAGGTCGTAAGCCTCGAAGGCGTTCTCGTGTTCCTCAGCGC
Source organism: Paucidesulfovibrio longus DSM 6739 (assembly GCF_000420485.1). Lineage (NCBI taxonomy): Bacteria > Pseudomonadati > Thermodesulfobacteriota > Desulfovibrionia > Desulfovibrionales > Desulfovibrionaceae > Paucidesulfovibrio > Paucidesulfovibrio longus. Next base: position 226,464 of record NZ_ATVA01000012.1, read on the forward strand.
GGGCGGGCTTCGGCTCCTCGGCCTGGAATCCGGGGATCAGGTGCTCGGCCTGCCGTACGAATCCTTCTGGACGGACAACCCGGCGCTGCCGCTGGCCCGCCAGGCCCTTGACCGCGCCCGCGCCGGGGAAACGGCCCGCTTCGAGGGCGAACTCGCGCACCAGGACGGCAGCGTGCGGCATTGGGAAGTCTGTTTCAGCCCCATCCGCGACGGTTTGGGCAAGATTACGGCGCTCCTGGGCGTGTCCCGCGACATGACCCGGCAGGTCGCCGCCCAGAGGGAATTGCGCGACTCCCGCCAGCGTTTCCGGCAGCTGACCCGGAACATGCAGGACGCCTTTCTGGCCGTGGACGGGCTGGGCGGCCTGCGCGAATGGAACGACGCCTTCCGCGACCTGGTCGGGTACACGGACGAGGAGCTGCGCGGCCTGAGCCACGACGCGCTCACGCCGGAACGCTGGCGGCGGGAGGAGGCCCGCATCCTGCGCGAGGAAGTGGACGTGCGGGGCTTTTCGAGCGTCTACGAGAAGGAATATCTGCGCAAGGACGGCGCGATCGTGCCTGTGGCCCTGCGTACGCATCTTTCCGTGGGGGCGGGCGGGGAGCCCTGCGGCTATTGGGCCATCGTCCGGGACATCAGCGTCCGCAAGCGGGTGGAGCTGGATCTGCGCCGGGGCAGCATGGACCTGCTTCGCGCCCAGCGCATGGCGAACATGGGCAGCTACCGCCGCAATTTTTCCACAGGCGAAGGCTACTGGTCCGATCAGCTGCTGCGGATATTCGGCTACGAGCCGGACCAGGCGGAGCCCGGCATGGAGCTGCTGCTCAGGCATCTGCATCCCGACGACCACAAGCTCGTTCCCGTGTTCGAGGCCATGCGCGCAAGGGCCAGGCCGGAACCGTATGTTTACGAGTTCCGCATCGTGCGGACGGACGGGGAAGTCCGGCATCTGCGCTGCTGGGGCGAGATGGAGTGGGAGCCCGACGGGACCATGATGCACCACGGCGCCGTGCTGGACGAAACCGAGACGCGCCGGGCCGAACGGGAACTCAAGGCCCAGCGGCGCATGGACATCGCCGTGGCCAGCCTGGCCCGCGAACTGCTCGACAAGGCGGACATCGGCAAGATCGCGAACCTTGTCCTGAAGACGGCCCAGGAGGTGACCGGAGCGCGCTTCGGGTTCGTGGGGCTGGTGAATCCCAAGGACGGCAGCCTGGATTGCCCGACCATGACCGACGACATCTGGGAGGCCTGCGAGATTCCGGACAAGAGCCGGGTTTTCGAGAAGCCTTGCGGTCTCTGGGGCTGGGCCATGAAGACGAGGCATCCCGTGGTGGCGAACAACCCCTCGGCGCATCCGCAGTCCGCAGGCGTTCCGGAGGGGCACGTGCCCATCGAGAACTTCATGGCGGCCCCCGCCCTCATCGGCGACGAGCTGGTGGGCATGATCAACCTCGCCAACGTGGACGGCGGGTTTCGGGAACGGCACCTGCGCATGGCCCGCAGGCTTTCTTCCCTGCTGGCCCTGGCGGCCCAGCGCGCACGCTGGGAGCAGGAACTGCTGCGGGCCAAGGAGGAGGCCGAACGGGCCAGCCGGGCCAAGAGCGAGTTCCTGGCCAAGATGAGCCACGAGATCCGGACTCCCATGAACGCCATCATCAACATGAACGAATTGGCCATGATCGGAATGGATGATCCCAAGAAGCGGGGCTATCTGGCGGTGGTCCGCGAAGCCGCCGCGCACCTGCTCGGGCTCATCGACGGAATTTTGGATTTTTCGCGCATCGAGGCGGGCAGGCTGGAGATACACGAGGAGAACATGGAACTGCGTGCGCTGCTGCGTTCCGTGGTCCGAATCTTCGACGCGCAGGTGCAGAAAAAGGGCGTCGGGCTGAGGCTGGAAGTGGACCCCGGCCTGCCGCAATGGGTGTGCGCGGACCCGGTGCGGCTCCGGCAGGTTCTGGTCAACCTCGTGGGCAACGCCATCAAGTTCACGGAGCAGGGCGAGGTGCGCCTGACCGTGCGGAAGGCGCAGACGGAACAGGACCAGCCCAAGGATGCCGTGGCGGTGGAGTTCCGGGTCAGCGACACGGGCGTGGGCATCGCCGAGTCGCGGGTGCGCGACATTTTCGAGCTCTTCACCCAGGCCGACGATTCCATCACCCGGCGCTACGGAGGCACCGGACTGGGGCTGACCATCTGCCGTCAGCTCGTGTCCATGATGGGCGGGGAGGTCAAGGTCGAGAGCGTTCCGGGACAAGGCAGCAGCTTCCATTTCCGGCTGTCTCTGCGCGTGGGCGGCCCCGCCTGCGAGGAGGAGGCGCCATCGTCCGGGGAGCCTTACCGCGCCAGCTGCCTCTTCGGCCTGCGCAGCAAGAATCTGCGCGTTCTCCTGGTGGAGGACAACCCGGAGAACGTGATCGTGGCCCAGGCGCTTCTGGAACGGCTCGGCCACGCGTCCGCAGCGGTGGGGGGAGGGCTCGCCGCCTTGGAGCGGCTGCGATCCGAAGCGTTCGACGTGGTCCTCATGGACGTGGAAATGCCCGGCATCGACGGGTTCGAAACCACGCGCCGCATCCGGGCCGGAGAGGGAGGCGAGTCCGCCCGCAACCTTCCCGTGGTCGCCATGACCGCCCACGCCCTGCGCGGCTACCGGGAAAAGTGCCTGGCCGGGGGCATGGACGAGTATCTGCCCAAGCCCATTTCGTTCAAGCGGCTGGCGATTCTGCTCGGAAACCCCAATTCGGAAGCGGAAATGCTGGATCCGGCTCCGGCCGAGCATCCGGGAGAGGCCCGAACCGCCGTGTGCGAACCGCTTTCCGGCCAATCCATGGCCCTGGAGCGGATGGACGGAAACCGCAAGCTCTACCGCGAGGTCTGCGAGGTCTTTCTTGGCAGCTGGGAGGGCAAGCTGCAACGGCTGCGCAGCGCGCTCGAATGCGGAAACCGTTCCGCTGCCGTGCTGGAGGCGCACTCCCTCAAGGGAAATTGCGCCATGATCGGCGGGGAGGCGTGCTGCGAGCGGGCGCGTCTGGTCGAGAACGCGCTGCATGCGGGAAATCCGGAGCGGGCAAAAGAGCTGATCCCGGATTTGGCCCAGGCCCTGGAGGAACTGGTGCGCGAACTTGGAGCGGGCGACTGAGCATCATGCGGGCTACGGCGGGATTGATCCGCAAAGGAGAAAGGCAATGACGAGAAAGCAGGCCGCCGAGGACGCGGCGCGTTCGTTCGGAAGCGGCCCCCTCTGCGCCGAGGCGGTCCTTGGGAGCGTGGCCCGGGAGAAAGGCGTCGTCTCTCCCCTGGTTCCCCGCATCGCCACGGGATTCTGCTCCGGACTGGCAAGGACGGGAGGCCCCTGCGGCGCGCTCATGGGCGCGGTGCTCGGCGTGAACCTCTGCACCGGGCGCAACGACCCCGCGCACACGGACGAATCCCTTGAAGAACTGGGCGATAATTACGGGCGCGTCCAGGAGGTGGTCCGCGGGTTCGCGGAGCGTTTCGGCGCGACGGACTGCACGACGCTGTGCGGCTGCGACCTGACCACGGCGGAGGGCCGGGAACGTTACAAGGAGATCGACGCCTACGAACGTTGCCGCGAATTCATCCGCGAGTCCGTGGTGCTTGCGCTGGACGCTCTGAAGGATTGAAGCCTCGGACGGTTGCAGCCCTGGGCGAATGACTCCGGGGATCGATTCATGTTTTTCTTGATCGTTTCGGAAGCAATATGATGAATATGCAGTCTTTTTTGGGATTGTTCCAGAACGCCTCCCTGCTCCTGGCCGCAGCCCTGCTGTTCGACGTCAGCGCGTCGCGCTGGGAGGTCCGGAAGCCCCTGCATTCGCAGATCGGCATCGGCCTCGCCCTGGCCGTCATCGGGCTGGCCGTGATGCTCTCCACCTGGCAGTTCCTGCCCGGCGTGGTCTTTGACACGCGCTCCATCCTCATCAGCGTGGTCGGCCTGTTCTTCGGCACCATTCCGACGGTGATCGTGGTCGCGGCGACCGCGGTTCTGCGGTTTTATCAGGGCGGCCTGGGCGCGTTGACCGGCGTGCTCGTGATCGCGGCTTCGGGCGCGGTCGGCCTGATCTGGCGGCACATGAAAAAGGAACCCCTGTCCTGTTCGGGCTGGGGGGAGCTGTATTGCTTCGGCCTGCTGGTCCATGTGGTCATGCTCGCCCTGATGCTGACCCTGCCCTGGGAGGTGGCCCGGCACGTGCTCGCCGGAATCGGCCTGCCGGTCATGCTCATCTATCCGATCGGCACGGCACTGCTCGGCGGACTGATGGTCAACCGGCTCGGCAGGCTGCGCACGGAGCAGGCCCTGCGCCACAGCGAGGAGCGCTTTCAGCTGGCCATGGAAGCCAGCAAGGACGGGCTCTGGGACTGGAACGCCGTCAGCGGGCAGATCTACTACAGTCCGGGATATTCCTCCATGCTCGGCTATCTGCAGGACGAGATCGCGCCCACGGTGGATTCCTGGCTGAAACGGGTGCACCCGGACGAAAGGGATGCCGTTTTCCAGGTCTACGTCGATTGTCTGGAAAACCGCCTGGACGAATTCGAGATCGAATTCCGGATGCGGACCAAGAGCGGGGAGTGGCTTTGGATATCCTCGCGCGGCAGGGCCGTGGACCGCGATTCCGCTGGCAGGGCCACGCGCATGGTGGGCACGCACACGGACATCACCGCGCGCAAGCGGGCCGAGCAGGAGCTGACCCTGGCCAAGGAGGCCGCCGAGAACGCCAATCGGGCCAAATCCGAGTTTCTCGCGAACATGAGCCACGAGTTGCGGACCCCGCTCAACGGCGTGCTGGGCATGTTGCAGCTTCTGGGCGGCACGGACCTGGACGAGGAGCAGATGGAATATGACGAGATGGCCATCCAGTCCATCATGCGCCTGACCCGTCTGCTCTCGGACATCCTGGACATCTCCCGGGTCGAGGCGGGCAAGATGCAGATCCAGCCGGAGTCTTTCGATCTCCTGGAAATCCTGAACCAGGTCGAAGACCTCTTTCGCCCCACCTCGGCCCGAACCGGCGTTGAACTGCGTCGGCGCGTCGATCCCTCGCTGCCGCGCCGGGTCGTGGGCGACGCCACCCGGTTGCAGCAGGTCTTCACGAACCTGCTCGGCAATGCGTTCAAATTTACCGAGTCCGGGAGCGTGGAGATCGAGGCTGCCCCGCTTCCGACAGGGACGCCGGACAAGGTCAGAATCCTTTTCTGCGTCCGGGACACGGGACCGGGCATCGCCGAAGACCTGCGCGACAAGCTGTTCGAGCCCTTCACCCAGGCAGGCAAGGGCTACCAGCGGCAATACCAGGGGGCGGGACTCGGCCTGTCCATCTGCAGGAAGCTCGTTTCGCTCATGGGCGGCGGCATTCACGTGGAAAGCGAACCGGGCAGGGGCAGCGCGTTTTATTTCAGCGTTCTTTTCGGCAAGGCCGGCCAGGAAAAGCGCACGCATTCCCAGCGGATCGAGGAGGAGTCGCCGCGCGGGCTTCGCATCCTGCTGGCGGAGGACGACCGGGTCAGCTCCCTGGCTGTGGCGCGCCAGCTGCAGCGGGCAGGACACGAGGTGAACGCGGTCGAGGACGGGCTGGCCGCCCTGGAGACGCTCCGGGAGCGCCGCTTCGACCTGGTGCTCATGGACATCCAGATGCCGGTCATGGACGGCGTGGAGGCGGTCCGGCTGCTGCGGACGGAGCCTGAATACCGGGCCAATGCCGGGATTCCCGTCATCGCCATGACCGCCTACGCCATGAGCGAGGATCGGGAGCGGTTTTTGGAATCAGGCATGGACGACTACGTTTCCAAGCCTGTGAGCGTGGAAGCCTTGCAGGCGGCGATTTCACGGGCCATGCGCGCGAAGTCCGAAGCCTGAGGCTTCGGCTCGGCGTCCCGCTGCGGGGCGCCTGGTCCTGCGGACGCGAAACCGCCCGGCATCCGTTTGGACGCCGGGCGGTTGTATTCTTGCGATAAAACGCCGAGCCGGAGCCGAGAATACGGCGAGAGCCCGGAACCTAGAGCCCGAAGTCCTGCACCCGTTCGAGCCGGGCCAGGGTCTGGCTCCTGCCGAGCACGTGCATGGTCTCGAACAATCCGGGACTGGCCGTGCGGCCGGTGATGGCCACGCGGATGGGCTGGGCCAGGGCCTTGAACTTGAGGCCGCGGTCCTCGATGAATTTCTTGGTCGCGCTCTCCAGCTTCTCCTCGCTGAACTCGTCCAGGCCGCGCAGGATGGCGGCGTATTCGGTCAGGAGGGAAATGCTCTCGCTGGTGAGGAACTTCTGCACGGCGTTCTCGTCGTATTGCAGGAAACCGGCGTCCACGAGGAAGAAGCGGCTGGCCTCGGCCAGCTCCACAAGGGTCTTGGCGCGGGGCTGGAGCAGGGGCAGCGCCTTGCGCAGCACGGCCTGGTCCACGTTCGCGGCCTCTTCCTCGCCCACTTCCCAGCGGATCACGTCCATGACCAGCCCGGCGAGCCGGTCCGGGTCGGCCTGCATGATGTATTGGGCGTTGAGCCATTCCAGCTTCTGCACGTCGAAAACCGAGGGCGAGTTGCCCAGGTTGTCCACGCTGAAGCACTCGACCAGCTCCTTGCGGCTGAAGATCTCCTGGTCGCCGTGGCTCCAGCCCAGCCGGGCCAGGTAGTTGACCACGGCCTCGGGCAGGTAGCCCATCTTCTCGTATTCCATGACCGAGAGCGCGCCGTGGCGCTTGGAGAGCTTCTTCTTGTCCGGACCGAGGATCATGGGCACGTGGCCGAACTGCGGCACGTCCCAGCCCATGGCCCGGTAGATCAGGATCTGGCGGGGAGTGTTGTTGACGTGGTCGTCGCCGCGCAGAACGTGGGTCACGCCCATGTCGTGGTCGTCCACCACCACGGCGAGGTTGTAGGTGGGCGAGCCGTCCGAGCGGCGCAGGATCATGTCGTCCATTTCCTCGCAGGCCACGGCGATGGGGCCTTTGACCATGTCCTTGAAGGCCACGGAGCCGTCCAGCGGGGTCTTGATCCGCACCACGCGGCCCTCGCCGGGGCCGAGATTCCGTTCGCGGCAGGTGCCGTCGTACTTGGGCTTTTTGCCTTCGGCGCGGGCCTTCTCGCGCATGGCGTCCACCTGCTCCTTGCTGCACTCGCAGTAATAGGCCTGCCCTGCGGCTACGAGCTGGTCGATGACCTCGTTGTGGCGCGCGGCGCGGGCCTGCTGGTAGACGATCTCGCCGTCCGAGCCCAGCTCCAGCCACTGCATGGCGTCCAGGATGGCCTGGGTGGCTTCCGGAGTGGAGCGTTCAAGGTCCGTGTCCTCGATGCGCAGAAGAAATCTGCCGCCGAGGCTCTTGGCCAGCAGGTAGGAAAACAGCGCGGTGCGCGCGCCGCCGATGTGCAGATATCCCGTGGGACTGGGCGCGAACCTGGTGACGATCTCGGACATTGCTCAGCTCCTTTCGTTGTGCATGGGGCGCGGGCGCGGGCGCGCCGGACGAAGCGGCGCGGCGCGGGATTGCCCGGTGCGCGCTTCGGTGGGGGAAAATGTTCCCGCAGGCGGGCCGAAGCCCGCCGAAAATATTAAACCGCCTCGACGCTTTTGACCGAGGGGATTTCCTTGAGAATGACCCGCTCGATGCCGTGCTTGAGGGTCATCTGCGACATGGGGCAGCCGTGGCAGGCTCCCTGGAGCCGCACCTTGACCACGCCGTTGTCGGTCACTTCGATCAGTTCCACGTTGCCGCCGTCGTTCTGCAGAACGGGCCGGATCTTGTCCAGCGCGGCTTCCACCTGTTCCTTGATGTCCATGTCTGCCTCCATGATAGGGATGTGCTGGAACTAATGACTTGCGTGCGGCTTGTCAAACGGAGCGGACCGGGATATCCGCTTGTCCGTCCCGGCGCGGCCGGGCGGGAAGGACGCATGACCGAAGAACAACGGGAACGACTGCGCGCGCTGCTGGCGCGGCCGCTGCCGCTGCGGGGCCGGACGGCTTCCGGGCGGCTCTGGCTCGCGCCCATGGCCGGGCTGGGCCACGTGGCTTTCCGGCGCGTGCTCGCCGGGTTCGGCGGCTGCGGGCTGCTTTTCAGCGAGATGTGCACGGCGCGGGGCCTGGATACGGAGAATCGCAAGTCTTCGCCGAATTTCCGCTGGCGGGACGAGGAAGCCGATTCCCTGGTCATCCAGATTTCCGGGGCGGACCCGGCTGAGATGGCCCTGGCCGCAGGCCGCGTCGCCCGCGAAGGCTTTTTCGGCGTGGACGTGAACATGGGCTGTTCGGCCTCGGCCATGACCAAGCGCGGCGCGGGCGCGGCCCTGCTGCGCGCGCCGGAAAAAGCCGTTGCCGTGGTCCGGGAGGTGCGCGCCGCCGTGGACGCCGCGGACCCGGAAATGCCCGTGCTGGTCAAGTTCCGCACGGGCTGGAGCCCGGATCCAGGCCCGGCCTGCGACATGGCCCGGCTTCTGGCCGACGCCGGAGCGGACGCCCTGGTCTTTCATCCGCGCGTGGCTCCGGACCGCCGCACCCGGCCTCCGGTCTGGGCGCACATCCGGCTCGTGGCCGAGGCCGTGGGCGTGCCCGTGTTCGGCAACGGCAACGTCCAGACCGCGGGGGACTGCCTGCGGATGTTCGAGGAGACGGGCTGCGCGGGCGTGAGCGTGGGGCGCATGGCCGTGGCGCGTCCGTGGCTCTTCGCGGAGTGGGGGCTGGGCGCGTCGTTCGGGCCGGAGGTGTACCGCGAAACGGCCCTGGCCCTGCTGGACGCCCTGGAAGAGCACTTCGACCCGCAACGGGCCTTGAAGCGCTGGAAGAAATATGCGGTCTATCTGGCGGCCAACTTCCGGTACGGACACGACATGCTGCCGAAGCTGACGCGGGGAGCCTGCCTGGACGACTTCCGCGCCAACGTGCGCGCGCTGCTTTCCGGCGACCCGGCCGTGTCCGGGCGGCCAAGCGTGCATCTCTTCACCTGCTGAAGCGGCCGAGGCCCGGCTGCCGGGCGTCCGCGTCCTCTCCGTGCCCAGGTGCGTGCCCAGGTGCGTGCCCAGGTGCGCGCTTATCTGCGCGACTATCTGCGCGTTAATCCGTACTTCTTGAGCTTGTACTGGAGCGTGCGCCGCGAAATGCCCAGCGCGTCGGCCGTGCGCTCGCGGTGGCCGTTGTGCTGGTCGAGGGCGTGGACGATGGCCTCGCGCTCGGCGTCCTCCAGGGCGTGGCTGTTGTCCGGGGGCGGCGGGCTTGCGGGCTCGCACTCCGAAGCGCCGGAGATTTGCGGCGGGAGCAGGTCCGGGCCCAGCTCGTCCGAGCGGGAGAGGATCAGGGCGCGCTCAAGCACGTTTTCCAGCTCGCGGACGTTGCCGGGCCAGCCGTAGCCGGAAAGCGCGTCCAGAAAGGCGGGGGAAACCGTGCGCACGGACTTGTTGTTCTTCTTGCCGAGCTTGCGCAGCAGGTGGGAGACGAGCAGGGGCAGGTCGGCCACGCGCTCGCGCAGGGGCGGGATGCGGATTTCCAGCACGGCGAGACGGTAGTAGAGATCCTCGCGAAAGCGTCCGGCCCTGATTTCCTCCTGAAGGTCGCGGTTCGTGGCCGCGATGATGCGCACGTCCACCGTGACCACCTCGACCCCGCCCAGCGGCTCGATGGTCTTCTCCTGAAGCGCGCGCAGCAGCTTGGCCTGGAGCGCGGCGGGCATCTCCCCGATCTCGTCCAGGAAGAGGGTGCCGTGGTTGGCGAGCTGGAAGCGGCCCGGCTTGTCCTTGACCGCGCCGGTGAAGGCTCCCTTGACGTAGCCGAACAGTTCGGATTCGAGAAGGTCGGCGGGCAGGGCCGCGCAGTTGACCTTGATCAGCGACCGTCCGGCGCGCATGGACGCGCGGTGCAGCCCCTCGGCCACCAGTTCCTTGCCCGTGCCGGACTCGCCCAGCACGAGCACCGAGGCTTCGCTCGGCCCGGCCTGCTCGATGAGCTCCCGGACCTGGTGCATGCCCGGAGTGGCTCCGATGAGCTGGCGGGCCTCGCTGCCCGCTTCGGCCTCCTTGCGCAGGCGGGCGTTTTCCGAAAGCAGGCGGCTGTACTCCCAGCATTTCTGGAGCACGGCCTTGAGTTCCTCGTTGTCCGCGGGCTTGGTCAGGTAGTCGTAGGCGCCTTTTTTCATGGCCTCCACCGCCGAGCCCACGCTGCCGAAGGCGGTCAGCAGGACCACGGGCAGGCCGGGCATCCGGGCGTGGATTTCGCGCAGGAGCGTGAGCCCGTCCATGCCGGGCATGCGCATGTCCACCAGGGCGGTGTGGGGCGTCTCGCGGGAGAGCACGTCCAGGGCGGCTTCGCCGGAGTCGGCCTCCAGCACGCGCCAGCCCGTGACTTCCAGCACGGCCCGGACCATCTGGCGATGGCCCGGTTCGTCGTCCACGACCAGTACGGTTCTCTTATTCGCCTGCATCTTCGTCCGCTTTTTCCGTCCGGTTCGGGGTGTCGGGGAAGAAGAGCCGCACTGCGGCCCCGCCTTCCGGACTGTCTTCGATGAGCGCGCGTCCGCGATGGGCGCGCATGATGTTGTTCACGATGGCCAGTCCCAGGCCCGTGCCTTTCTTCTTGCTGGTGAAGAACGGCTCCAGGGCCTGTTCGCGCTGCTCGGCCGGGATTCCGGGACCGTTGTCCTCGACCGCCACCCAGGTTCCGTCCTTGTCCTTGCGCGAGGAAATGCGCACGAGGCCGTTCTCTTCGGGCAGGGCGTCCAGGGAGTTGGTCACGAGGTTGAGCAGCACCTGCTTGAGCGCGTCCGGGTCTGCCAGCACGGTGTCGGCCTGGATGTCGAGCAGCGGCCGCACATGCTTGTGTTCCAGGTCGAAGCGCATCAGCCGCTCCAGCCCGGCCGCGGTCTCGGCGAGATCCACGCGCACCGGGGCCAGCCGCCGGGGCCGCGCCAGGAAAAGCAGGTCCGTGACCACGCGGTTGAGCCTGTCGGCCTCCTGGACCATGGTGGCGGCATAGTCCTCGAAGGGCTTCTTGCCCTTGAACTTGTCCGCGAAGAACTGGGCGAAGCCGCGCAGGGAGCTGAGCGGGTTGCGCACCTCGTGGGCCACGCCCGCGGCCAGGGAACCGATGGCGGCCAGCCGCCGCGCCTCGGCCAGGTCTTCCTCCAGGCTCTTGAGCTTGGTCCGGTCGCGGATGAGGATCAGCCGTTCCTCGAACACGGGCTCGCCTTCCTCGCGCGGGGTCTGGGCGTCCTGGACGGGCACGCAGAGCATTTCCAGGCGGCGGCTGTGATATTCGTATTGCTTCCATTCCATGCCGTCGCGCAGGTCGGCGAAGGGAAACTCGTTCCAATTCCGCCCGGCCAGCACGCCCGGCTCCGATTTTTCGGCATCGCCGGTTCCGCCGCCCGCCTCGTCTTTGGCGTCGGGATCGGGGCGCGGGGCGTCCGCGTCTTCGGGGCTCGGCGCGGCTACGGGGGTCAGCAGCCTGCGGGCCGAGCCGTTGGCCGCCAGAATCTCGCCGTCCAGGCCCAGGGTCACGAGTCCGTCGGGCATGTTGTCCAGCAGCTTGGACTGGAAGCGTTCCAGCCTGCCGACGCGGGAGGCCTGGTCGCGGCGGCGCAGGTAGGCGAAGGCCAGGGACCAGAGCACCACGGCGGCGAGAAAGACGTATCCGGTCTGGAGCAGGGCGGCGCGGCGGTAGAGGTGGAACTGGGCGAGGTTCTTTTCGGCGTTGAGACCGGCCACGAAATAGATGGGCGTTTCGTCGCCGGGCGCGCTTTGGGCCTGGCCGAGCCGGTTGCGGCCTCTGCCCTGGCCTCTGCCCTGGCCCATGCCGTGATGTTCGCCGCCCGCGTTCCCGCCCGGCCCCATCATGCCCGGTTCCATCATGCCCGGTCCCATCATGCCCGGACCCATCATGCCGTTGTCCATGTCGGGGCCGTCGTCCGGCGCGGGGGCTGCGCCGCCGGGCTGGCCGATGCCGCAGACGCTGGCCACGCCGGGCCGGGCCTGAAGTCCGATGACCAGGGCCTGCTGCTTGCCGTACACGGCCATGCCGTGCCAGTGGCCGAGCTGGTCCAGGGCGTCGAAGGCCCCGCGCGGGAGCAGCTTCTCCATGTCCACGTCGCCGTGGGTGGAGGCCAGAAGGAGCTGCCCGCCGGGAGCATAGAGCGCCACGAAGAGCACCTCGCCGGAGGCGGTGATTTCCTGAAAGAGTTCCTGGGCCAGGGAGGGGAAGATCTGCGAGAGGGCGGGATTGTTGCGCAGCGAGCGCATGATGCGCACGAGGTTGGCCTCGACCCCGCGCACGATGACGCGGCCGGAGAGAACCATGTGCTCCTCGACCACGGCGCGCTGGTGCTTGATGGACTGCCATGTCAAAAACAGGCTGCCCAGGCCCAGCACGATGAGCGCCAGCACCGCGGCGATGATGGGACCGCGCTCGTTTTGCTTCGCCTTGACTTCCATTGATGCTCGCTTGGCCGGGCGCGGCTACTGCCGTTTGCCCGTGCGCAGGATATCGTACAACGTTTTGGGGTTCATGCCGTTCTTTTCGGCCAATTCCCGGAAGGGCATTCCCGCGTCGGTTTCCACGCCGGCCATGCGCAGGCGTTCCGTGGCCGTGGCCTGGGGCAGGCCGTAGCTGTTGCAGATCTCCGCCAGGGTCATCATGCCCGTGCCTTCCGGCGGGCGGATGGGCAGCGCTTCGAAGGGGTCGCCTCCAAGAGCCGCCCGGATCGTCGCGTAGACGTCCTGGGGGCTTTTCCCGGCCTCTTTCGCGATATCCTTGAGCGGCGTTTCCGGAGCGGCTTTGATGCCCCGCGCCTTCAGCGCGTCCAGGGCGGCGCCCGAATCAATTCCCATGTTTTTCGCGAACTCGTCAAGGCTGGACAGCTCCGCGTGTCCGTAGGGCGGATTGCCGTAGGTCGCCACATGGCCGTTCTTGAGCCAGGCGCTGAAGTCGAGAAGCTGCTGCACTCCGGGAAGGCCGAAGAGCGCGCCGAAGGTGAAATAGAGGGTCACGGCCAGGGCCGCCACCAGAGGCGGGGTCAGGACGATGAGTTCGCGGGCGCGGTTGCGCATGTAGTTGGTCACGGACTTCCAGTTGTACCAGATGTGCACCAGTCCGCTGAGAAGAAAAAGAATGCCGAGAGACAGGTGCAGTGCGTCCCACTGGTCCTTGGAAAGCCCCATGAAACGCCAATCCGCCCAGTATGCCACGCGGCCCTGGGGTTCATAATAGAGAACCGCGCTGGTGAGCAGCAGCAGCGCGAAGGAGAGAAAGCCTGTCAGGGAGACTGTTTTGCGGAACATGGACGTACTCCGTTGCGTTTCGGTATTCCGATTCTGCGATATTCCGCGCAACCGCCGCCTCTGTCAACCTGAGGATTGGAAGTGAAAAGGGCGGTCGGAGCTTTCCCCAATCCGACCGCCCGCAGTAACCACGCTTCGTCGACGCTGTTGTGCTACCAGCCGCAGGGGCCGTTGCCCGGGCCGTAGCCGTTCATCATGCCGTAGCCTCGGCCGTTGCCCATGCCGTAGCCGGGACCGGACTGGGGCTGGATGCCCGCGGCGTCCAGGTCGTTGTAGAAGGACTCGCGCTCGACCTGCATCTTTTCACGGACCTTGGAAATCTCGGCGACCAGGGAGCGGATGTCCGACTTGTCGGCCTTGCCGCTCTCGGTGAGCGCGTTCAGTTCCAGGTTCTTGGACCACATCTCGTTGCGCAGCTTCTCCATCTTCTCCTGATGCTTGTCGAAGATCTTCTGGAACGCTTCCTGCTGTTCCGGGGCGATCTGCGCACCGGGGCCGTAGCCGTTCATCATGCCATAGCCGGGACCGTAGCCGTTCATCATGCCGTAGCCATGATGCCAGCCCTGTCCGGCGAAAGCCATGGCCGAAAGGGCCAGGACGGCGATGACGGTCAGGGATGCGATGGTCGTCTTCTTGCTCATGGATCCTCCATTATCGTTGAAAAAGAGTTTTCAGGCTCATGCCTGTTTGCGAAGTGTGACGGTTGATCAGGATAAAGCATTGGGCGTGCCATAATTTGTATTCACATTTATTCTGATGAGTTGCTTGCTCTGCGGCGATTTATTGTGCAATGATTTGCACGAAAAATTGCACATAAACGTGCAGCATGTGCAGAGTGAGGAGCCTTGACCGATCCGGGTGGCGTGCTCATTTTGAAATAGATGAACTCGATGGAGGACGCGTATGCCGATTTACGAATACCGTTGCGAGAAGTGCGGCAAGGTCTTTGAGGAGTTGGTTCTCGGACCGGGGGATGCGCCCCTGGCCTGCCCGGAGTGCGGAGCGCCGGACCCGGAAAGGCTGCTCTCCGGATTTTCCCTGGGCGATGCTTCCGCATCGGGCGGCGGCGCGGCCGCGGCAAGCGCGGGGTGCGGAGGCGGGGGATTCACCTGAGGCTGAGCGGTCGCGTTCCCGGTTCGGGACCGTCGTTCGGAAGGGAAAATCAGGAAAGAAATTCGTCCATGCCGCAGCGGCGGCAGCCGTCGCATCCGTGGTCCGGGCAGCCGGGCGAAGCTACAAAGCGCTTGGATCGTTGCCATTCTTCCCAGAGATGGGCTTTGGTCACACCGATGTCAATGACATCCCAGGGCAGGGGGTCGTCAAAGCTGCGCTCCCGATCCAACCAGTCGGACATGTCGCCGTCCCAGAGGCGCAGGGCCTTTTTCCAACCGCCGTTCTCCGCTGCCAGTTCCACGAAATCGAAGAGGCTCTCGTCCCCGCGGGCCAGCAGCCCCTGGAGCCGGGCCTGGAAGGGCTTGTCCGACTCAACCCGAAATCCTTTCAGCGGCTTGACGATGTCCCGAAGCATCTTCTGGCGGTTTTCCAATGCCTCTTCCGTGGCCATGGGAGCCCATTGAAAAGGGGTGTTCGGCTTGGGCACGAGGCTGCTCGTGCCCAGGGTGAAGCGCATGAATTCCTTCTTGCGCTTGATGTTTTCGTCGCGCGTGCGGGCGATCTGTCCGAGAAAATCCCCAAGTTCCTCGTAGTCCTCGTCCGTTTCGCCCGGCCAGCCGAGAATGCAATAGCTTTTAAGATGGTTGACCCCATGCCGTGCGCAGAGGACCACGGCGTTCAGGAAGTCCGCTTCGTCGAGTTTCTTGCTGGCGCTTTGGCGCAGGCGGCGGCTCGGGCCTTCCAGGGCCAGAGTGATGGTCCGAATGCCGCATTGGCGCAGAAAGGAGAGCAGTTCTTCGGTAACGCCGTCCGCGCGGATGGAGGAGAGGGCAAATTTGGTTCCCCGGCTGCGCAGCCAGGTGAGGAAGGGCAGCAGGTCGGGGAGATCCGTGAGGGCCGTGCCCACGAGTCCGACCTTGGGCGGGTCGGTCTGCTCCACGATATCCTGGAGTTCCGCCAGGGTGGCCTGCCGGGGCGGGCGGTAGATGAACCCGGCGGCGCAAAAGCGGCAGGCGTAGGGGCAGCCCCGGTTGGCCTCCAGCAGCAGGGTGTCGCGGAAGACCGCGTCGCTTCCCGTGAAGCAGGAGTATGCGGGGTCGGCAAGGCTCGGCCCGGACGCCACCACGCGGCGGACAGGCGTCTTGGACCGTCCCGGCGCATAGATTCCGGACATCCCCGCCACGGCGTCGAGCATGGCGTCCTTGGTGCCGCCCGCGAGCCAGACTTCGCGGAATTTGGCGAAGACATCGGCCATTCCCGCTTCGGCCTCGCCCACGAAAAAGCAGTCGGCCATGGGGGCGAGGGGCGCCGGGTTCATGAACGCCAGCGGCCCTCCCACCAGGACCAGGGGAAAATCGGGGCGTTGCTCCCTTCGGGGAGCAACGCCCGCAGCCTTGAGCGCCCTGAGGAGGTGGAGGAGATCCTCCTCGAAGTTCACGCTCAGCGCCAGCACAGGGAAGCCGGAGAGCGGCGAACCGCTTTCCAGGGTGACGGGTTCGCCGTCGCGCCCAAGGGTGAAGCAGCGCTCCGGAGCCATGCCCGGATCGTCGGCCAGCAGGCGATAGACCGCCTGCCACCCCAGGGTCGAAAGGGCCACGGGCCGTTCCATGGGCACCACCAGGGCCGTGGGCAAGCGTCCGCCGGTTTCCCGGGGAGCCGGCTCCCTCGCGCCGTAATACAGGCGGTCGGTGCGCATGTTCGCGTTCCCGTTTCCCTACCCTTGCTCCTAGTCGCTGTTCTTGCGGATGAAGGCCGGGATATCCAGCTCATCCTGGTCGAACACGAAGTGCTCCTCGCCCGGACCGGCCATGGCCGCGCGGCGGGAAACACGCTTGGGAGCCTCCTCGATGATTTCGTCCTCTCCGCCGTCGCGGTAGCGCAGGTAGGCGGGAACGTTGCGGTTCTGGCCCAGCACGGAGCGGTGCACGCGGCGCTTGCCGTTGCCCGCGGCGGGCTCGGCGACCTGCTTGCCCGAGACGAGGGTCAGGGACTGCTTGGACTGGGCGCGTTCGGCCTTGCTGGCGGCCTGTTCGATGCCCGTGGCGATGACCGTGATGCGCATCTCGTCCCCGGCGTCCGGGTCGAAAACCGTGCCGAAGAAGATCTGGGCGTCCTCGTCCGCTTCGCTGGAGATGATGTTGGCGGCCTCGGCGGCCTCCTCGATGAGCATGTCCGGCGAGCAGGTGATGTTCATCAGCACGCCCTTGGCGCCTTCGATGGACACGTCCTCCAGCAGCGGGGAGGTGATGGCCATGCGGGCGGCCTCCTTGGCGCGGCCCTCGCCGGAAGCGAAGCCGGTGCCCATCAGGGCCAGGCCCGAATTGGACATCACGGCCTTGACGTCCGCGAAGTCGAGGTTGATCAGGCCGTGCACGGTGATCAGGTCCGCGATGCCCTTGGTGGCGAAGTAGAGCACTTCGTCCGCCTTCTTGAGCATTTCGGTGAACGAGGCCTTCTTGGCCGCGAGCTGGAGCAGGCGGTCGTTGGGAATGGTGATGATGGAGTCCACCACGTCCGAGAGGGCCTGGATGCCGTTTTCGGCGGCGCCCAGGCGGCGCTTGCCCTCGAAGAAGAAGGGCTTGGTGACCACGCCCACGGTGAGGGCGCCCAGGTCGCGGGCCACCTCGGCCACGACCGGAGCCGCGCCCGTGCCCGTGCCGCCGCCCATGCCCGCGGTGATGAAGACCATGTCCGCGCCTTCCAGGGCGTGGCGGATCTCGTCGATGTTCTCCATGGCGGCGTTGCGGCCCACTTCGGGATTCGCGCCCGCGCCCAGCCCCTTGGTCAGCTTCTGGCCGATGTGGATCTTGGTGTCGGCCAGGCTTTTTTCAATGTCCTGGTTGTCCGTGTTGCAGACGATGAACTCCACGCCCTTGAGCGCGGACTGGATCATGTTGTTCACGGCGTTTCCGCCGCCGCCGCCGCAGCCGATGACCTTGATCTTGGCACTCGTGTCGTGCTCGATCTCAAAATATTCCATGACTCTCCTCCGTTTGTTCCCTGTGCGTTCCTATGCGATGTCCGTAAACCACTTCCGCATCCTGCCCAGGATGCGGTTGAACGTGCCTTCGTCCCGGATGCCGAAGGAACGGCGTTCCAGGCCCGTCCGTTCCTTCTCGCAGCCGAACTTGAGCAGGCCCACTGCCGTGGCGTACTTGGGGCTGTCCACCACGTCGGTAAGCCCGCCGATGCCCGACGGATAGCCGATGCGCACCGGCAGGTCGAAAATCTGGTCGGCCAGATCCTGCATTCCCTCGATCATGGACGTGCCGCCCGTGAGCACCACGCCCGCCGCGATCATCTTCTTGAACCCGGATTTGATCAGTTCCTGGTCCACCAGGGCCAGGATCTCCTCGATGCGCGGCTCGCAGATTTCCGCGAGCACCCGCTTGGACATGGCCCGGCTCTCGCGGCCGCCCACGCTCGGCACCTCGATGAACTCGTCGTTCTCGATCATGTCCGCCAGGGCGCAGCCGTGCCGGATCTTGATCTCCTCGGCGGCCTGCATCGGCGTGCGCAGACCGAAGGCGATGTCGTTGGTCAGGTTGTTCCCGCCCAGCGCCAGCACCGAAGTGTGCTTGATGGAGTCGTTGGAGAAGATGGCCAGGTCCGTGGTGCCGCCGCCGATGTCCACGATGGCCACGCCGATCTCGCGCTCCTCGTCCGAGAGCACGGCCTTGGACGAGGCCAGGGACTCGAGCACGATGTCGGCGACGTCCAGCCCGGCCCGGTGGCAGGAGCGGATGATGTTCTGGGCCGAGGTCACCGCGCCGGTGACGATGTGGACCTTGGTTTCCAGCCGCACGCCCGCCATGCCCAGGGGGTCGGCGATGCCGCGCTGGTCGTCCACGATGAACTCCTGGGGCAGGGTGTGGATGACCTCGCGGTCCAGCGGGATGGCCACGGCCTTGGCCGCTTCGATGACCCGCTCCACGTCCTTCTGGGTGACTTCGCCGCCCTTGACGGCGATGACCCCGTGGGAGTTGAAGCCCTTGATGTGGCTGCCCGCGATGCCCGCGTACACGGAGCGGATTTCGCAGCCGGCCATGAGCTCGGCCTCTTCCAGGGCCTTTTTGATGCACTGCACGGTCTGCTCGATGTTCACCACCACGCCGCGACGCAGCCCCGTGGACGGGGCCTTGCCGATGCCGATGATGTCCACGCCGCTGTCGCTCGGCTCGCCGACTACCGCGCAAATCTTGGTGGTGCCGATGTCCAGTCCGACGACCAGGTCGTTTTTGGCCATTGACGCTCTCCTTCTGCTTATCCGGGCTGCTGGCCCGGTTTCCATCCTATCGTTGTCAGGGCGCTTTCCCGACCCACACCTTGCCGCCCGAGGCGGTGATGCGCCGTACGCCGTCCATTTCGCCGCGCCGCCGAAGGTCCATGCTGACGGCGCGCACGAGGCGAAGCTCCGATTTCCAGTCCTCCAGGGCGAAGGTCAGGGTCAGGTTCGCGTCGTCCAGAAACATCTCCGCCTGCCCGGCTCCGGAAAGCCGTATCCAGGCCAGCGCCGAGGACGAAAGGGGCAGTCCCCCCCGCCGCAGCGTTTCCAACATCTCCGGGATCTCCGCAATGTGCGGCTGAGCGGCGGAATCCACGTCCAGCACCGGAAGGGACCGGAAATCCGCCGGGGATACAGCCACGATCAGCTCCCCGCTTTCGTCCGCGTAGTAGAGAATGCCGCCTCGGCGGATCCAGTACGCGGGCTTCTTTTCCGTGATGTTCACGATCAGCCTGCCGGGCAGCTCGCGCCGCACGGAGACGTTCTCCACCCAGGGGTTCTTGGCCAGCAGCGCTTCCACGCGGCTGACGTTGAGGCCCAGGCAGTTTTGTCCGAGCCGGACCTTGCCCGCCAGGAGCACGTCCCCGTAGGAGAGGCGTTCGTTGCCCTCCACGCGGATTTCCTCCAGGGCGAAGGCGTCCGTCGTCGTGGTCCAGCGATAGCCGAAGTACAGCCCGGCCATGAGCGCTGCCAGAAAGCCGAGGCCGCCCAGGAAAAGCAGCCCGCGCCGCAGCAGCGGGGAGGACGGACCGGAGAGTCCGCCGCTCCGCGGAGCGCGGTAGCGGTTTGAGCGCTGCTTGAGCGGGCGGCTCCCGCTCTTCAGGTAGGTCGGACCGTTGATCCGGCTCATGGCAGGACGATGACCTCCGTTTCCAGTTCAATGCCGAACCGATCCCGCACGGCGGTTCGACCCGTCTCCAGAAGCTCCAGGGCCTGGGAAGCGGTACCCTTGCCCAGGTTCACGAGAAAATTGGCGTGCATTTCGGAGAAGGACATGTCTCCGAGACGCTTTCCGCGCATGCCCGACTCGTCGAGCAGCTTTCCGGCGCTCATTTCGGGCGAATTCTTGAACACGCAGCCCGCGCTCCAGGCGTTCACCGGCTGGGAGGCGCGCTTGCGGGCCATGGTGTAGCGCATGGCCGCCCTGACCTTGTCCGGCACCGAGGGCTGGAGCCGCAGTTCCACGTCCCAGACCAGGAAGAATCCTTCCGGGGCGCACATGTTTTCTCCCAGGGAGAAACGGCGGTAGCCGAAGCAGCAGTCCGCGGCGTCAACCCAGTTCAGCCCGTTTTCCGGCGTCCAGACGCGAACCCGGTTGATCACGTCGGCCATGGCCGTGCCGTAGGATCCGGCGTTCATGGCCACTGCGCCGCCCACGCTGCCGGGAATGCCCGTGAGGTTTTCCAGTCCGGAGAGGCCGTTGCGCGAAGTCCAGCCCAGGAGCACGGGGAATTTGAGTCCGGCTCCGGCCCGCACGAGCACGCAGTTTTCGCCCGGTTCCATTTCCGGGGCGCGCTGGTTCCCCACGGTGCAGAGCACGAGGGGAAGCACCTCGTCCGAGCAGAGCAGGTTGCTGCCCGCGCCCAGCGCCAGAAAACGTCCGCCCTCCGTGGCCAGCAACTGCGGCAGGTGGTCCAGGTCGGCGTCGGCGCGCAGCAGCACCTCGGCCAGGGTCGTTCCCCCAAGCCGAAGCGTGGTGCGGTCCCGCATGGCGGGCCCTGGTCTGCGGACCTGAAGGCTCATCTCACTCTTCTCCTTCCTCCGGGGCGGGTTCGCCCGCGTCGAGGTAGTTTTCGCCGACCTGCCAGATGCTGCCGGCGCCGAGAGTCAGGAAGAGGTCGCCCGGCGAGAGCAGCAGCGGCAGCTCCTGTTCGAGCATCTCGAAATTCTCGTAGAAGGTCACCTTGGTGGCGCTGACCTGGCGGATGCCCTGGGCCAGGGAAAGTCCGTTCACACCGGGAATGGGCGATTCGCCCGCCGGGTAGATTTCCGTGAGCAGAAGCAGGTCGGCCTTTTCGAACGCCTTGCAGAACTCGCCGAACAGGGCCTGGGTGCGCGAGAAGCGGTGGGGCTGGAAGGCCACCACGAGCCGCCGGTCCGGGTAGCAGGCCTTGGCCGTATTCAAGGTGGCCGCGATTTCCGCCGGGTGGTGCCCGTAGTCGTCCACAACGAGCACGCCCTTGCGCTCGCCCTTGCGCTCGAAGCGGCGGCCGACTCCGCCGAAATTGGCCAGCCCGCGCAGGATGGCGTCCTTGGCCAGGCCCGCTTCCAGGCTCACGCCGATGGACCCCAGGGCGTTGAGGATGTTGTGGTGGCCGGGATGGGAAAGATTGACCTCGCCCCAGAATTCTTCGTCGAGGTAGACGTTGAAGACGCTGCGCAGGCCCGCGCTGATGATCTCGCCGCGCAGACGGTTCTTGCCGCCCAGGCCGTAGGTCAGGCAGGGGCGCTTGATGCGCGGCAGCAGACGCTGCACGCCGGGGTCGTCCCCGCAGACCACGTTCATGCCGTAGAAGGGGATGGCGTTCATGAACTCCGTGAAGGAGTCGTCGATGGCCTGCTGGTCCGCGTAGTGGTCCATGTGGTCGCGGTCCACGTTGGTGACGATGGAGATGACCGGGGCGAGCAGCAGGAAGGAGCCGTCGGATTCGTCGGCCTCGGCGATGAGGTATTCGCCCTCGCCCAGGCGCGCGTTGGCGCCGTAAGTGTTCAGCCTGCCGCCGATGATCACGGTGGGATCCAGGTTCGCCTCGGTGAAGATGGTCGCCAGCAGGGAGGTGGTCGTGGTCTTGCCGTGCGTTCCTGCCACGGCGATGCCGGACTGGAGGCGCATCAGCTCCGCGAGCATTTCGGCGCGGGGAATGATCGGAATGTTCAGCTCGCGCGCGCGGATCATTTCCGGATTGGTTTCCGGAATGGCCGTGGACTTGACGACCACGTCCGCGCCCTCGACGTTGTTCGCGCCGTGGCCGATGAAGATGTTCGCGCCCAGGCGCTGGAGCCTGCGCACGGCAGTCCCGGCAGCGAGGTCCGAGCCGGTGACGTTGAAGCCCATGTTGATGAGCACTTCGGCGATGCCGTTCATGCCGGAGCCGCCGATGCCGACCATGTGGATATGGTTGACCCGGCTGCGCATCATGTGCCGCGAGGGCGTCGGGGCCAGATTCACGTTGGGGCCTTGCGCCGCTGTCATGCCTGCCTTCCTTTATTCTTGGCGGCCAGCCGTTCGAGACGGTCCACGATCCCGGCGGCCGCGTCCGGTCTGGCGAAGCCGCGCGCGGCCTCGGACATCCGGTCGAGTTTTTCTTCGTCGTTGAAAAGGCCCACGGCCGTGCCCGCAAGCGTGCCGCCGCTGAGGCCGTCCTGGGGCAGCACCCTGGCCGCGCCCGCCCGTTCCATGGCCTGGGCGTTGCGGGTCTGGTGGTCGTGCGTGGCGTGCGGAAAGGGCACGAACACGCAGGCGCGTCCGGCCGCGGCGGCCTCGAAGACCGTGCTCGCGCCGGAACGGCAAAAGACCAATCCCGCTTCCGCGTAGGCGGAGGCCATGTCCTCTATGAATCCGCAGACCCGGAAGCGCGGGCCGTCCGGATCGAATCCGGCGGCGACGTAGGCCGCGCGCACGCGCTCCAGGTCCGAAGGCCCGGTCTGGTGCAGAACGGAAACGTCCGCATCGCCGAGGGCGGGCAGGGCCTCGATCACGGCGTCGTTGATGGCCCGCGCTCCCTGGCTTCCGCCGAGCACGAGCAGGGTCCGGCTGCGGACCCTTGGCCTGCGGCCCACGGCCGCGATGTCCGCCCGCACGGGATTGCCCGTGACCACGCAGCGGTCCGCCGGGAACCATTCCCGGCTTTCCTCGAAGGAAAGATACATCTCGTCCGCGAAGCGGCGCAGGGTCCGGTTGGCTGCGCCGGGCACGGAGTTCTGCTCGTGGATGGCGGCGGGGATGCCGGTCAGCCCGGCGGCCAGCACGGGGCAGAAGCCCGCGTATCCGCCGAAGCCGAGCACGGCTTCCGGCTTGGTCCTGCGCAGCAGGGCCAGGGATTTGACCACTGCTCCGGCCAGCCAGAACGGGGCGGCCAGCTTGCGCAGGCCCGTGCCGAGCACCCCGCGCGCGGGCAGGCGCACGAACTCCAGCCCGGCCTTGCGCGCCAGCGCGCCCTCCGGCCCGCTCCCGCCCGCGAAGAGCACGCGGCAGTCCGCATTGCGCTCGCGGACCTCGGCGGCAACGGCCAGAGCCGGGAAGATGTGGCCTCCCGTGCCGCCCGTGGTCACGATCAGGGACTTCAGCGCGCTCATGCCATGCCCCTCCGCGAGAGGTTCAGGAGCACGCCCACGCACATGAAGGAGACGATCAGGCTGGAGCCGCCGTAGCTCATGAAGGGCATGGGCACGCCCTTGGGCGGCACCGTGCCGAGCACCACGGCGAGGTTGAAGAGAAAGCCCAGGGTGATGATCAGGATCATGCCGAAGGCGGTGAAGCGGTCCTGGAGGTCTTCCTGGAGCAGGGCGATGCGCAGGCCCCGGAAGATGATGAAGCCCACGAGCAGGAAGATCATGGACATGCCCAGAAATCCGAGTTCCTCGCCGACCACGGCCATGATGAAGTCGTTGTGCGCTTCCGGCAGGAAGAAGAGCTTCTGCTTGCCCGCGCCCAGGCCGACGCCCGTGAGCTTGCCGGAACCGAAGGCGTAGAGGGACTGCACGAGCTGGTAGCCCTCGGCCCGCGCGACCTTGAAGGGGTCCAGGAACGCGGTCCAGCGCTTGTAGCGGTAGGGCTCCTGCATGATCAGCAGCCAGCCGCCCCAGGCCATGAAGGTGAAGGAGCCGAGCAGATAGGTCAGCCGGGTGCCGCCCACGAGGCACATGAAGAAGAGGATCGAGGCCAGGAAGGCGGCCCCGCCGAAGTCGGGCTGCGCCAGGAGCAGGATGCAGAGCATGCCCGTGACCAGGAACGGGGGCAGCATGCCCACGCTCAGGGTGCGGACTTTTTCCTGCTTGCGGGCGAAGAAATAGGCCAGATAGAGCACCAGCGCGAACTTGGCGAACTCCAGGGGCTGGATGTTGGCCACGCCCAGGCTCATCCAGCGCTTGGCCCCGCCCGCCTTGATGCCCAGGGGGGTGAAGGCGCAAAGCCCCAGCAGGACCACGGCGACCACGAGCCAGAAATAGGTCAGGTCGTAGAAGACCACGCGCGGCAGACGGTAGCAGGCGTACATCAGGAACGTGCCCAGCAGGAAGAAGAGGGCCTGCTTCTTGAAGAAGAAGTATTTGTCCCCGAAAAAGCGCTCGGCCATGATTCCGCTGGAGGAGAGGACCATGATCAGGCCGATGCCGGCCAGGAGCAGCACGGCGATGAGCAGCCAGTAGTCGGTGGGAGGGAGCTGCCTGCTTCCCGCAAGGCGTACGTTCTTCATGCCAGCTCCTCCGCGATGCGCTTGAAGTGGTCGCCGCGCTCGCCGTAGCTCTTGTAGCTGTCGAAGCTGGCCGTGGCCGGGGAGAGCAGGATCACGTCGCCGGAGCGGGCGCAGGAGAACAAGCGCTTCACGGCTTTTTCCAGATCCGCTTCCCAGAAGGTGTCGAACTCGTCCGCGAGGGCGGGCTCGAAAATCTCGCGCGCCGCGCCGAAAAGCCCGACCTGGACCACGCGGCCGCGCATGGCCGGGACCAGCTCGCGGGCGACGTCCCCGCCCTTGAACACGCCGCCGAGCAGAAGCCGCACCGGGCGGTCGAAGCTGCGCAGGGCCGCGGAAACCGCGTCCAGGGTCGTTGCCTTGGAGTCGTCCACGAAGAGCACGCCGTCCACCTCGGCCACGGGCTGCTGGCGGTGGGGCAGGGGGAAGAATTCGCGGATGGCCTCGGCGGCCTGCGCGCGGGTGACGCCGAGCTGTTTCACGGCCAGCCAGGCCGCGGCGATGTTGGCGCGGTTGTGCGCTCCCGGCAGGTGCGGGGCTTCGAAATTCGAGGATTCGGCGTCGTCCGGGCCGAACCAGAGCTTGCGGGCCTGGGTGAAGTCGCGGCACTCCAGCTCCCCGCGCATGGAAGCGGGCAGAATGGCCGCGCCGCTTTCGTCCATGCGGGCGAAGAGGTTCAGCTTGGCCGAAAGATATTCCTCAAGGTCTTCATGGTAGTCGAGGTGGTTGGGCGCGAAATTGAGCAGCACGCCCACCTGGGGCTTGAAAAGATGCACGTTCTGCAACTGGAAGCTGGAAACCTCGAGCACGATCACGTCGGCGCGTCCGCCGCCGAGCAGGTGCTCGCAAAGCGGGGTGCCGATGTTGCCGCCCACGAAGACGCTGCGGCCGGAGCGGCGCAGAATCTCCCCGATGAGCGTGGTGGTCGTGGTCTTGCCGTTGGTCCCTGTCACGGCCAGGATCGGGCTGTTGGTGAACCAGGAGGCCAGCTCCAGCTCGCCCACGATCTTGCGCGGGGGCACGTCCGCGAGCACGTCGGCCATGCGCCGCACGGGCACGCCGGGGCTGAGGACCACGATCTCGGCGTCCGCGAACTGGGAGCGGCTGTGCGGGCCGAGCTCCAGGCGCACGTTTTCGCCGAGTTCCCGGACCAGCGTCGGATCCAGCGTCTCGTTGGTGTCCGCCAGAAGAACGTTCGCGCCGATGGCCGCGAGCAGCGCGGAGGCGGAGCGGCCGGAGCGGCCCGCGCCCACGACCACGGCCTTGCGTCCCCGGAGCAGTTCGCGATCGCGGATGTCTTCGAGCAAACGATCCATTCGTCTTACCTCAGCTTCAGCGTGGAAAGCGCCACGAGCGCCAGGAGTATCGACAGAATCCAGAACCGGATGATGATCTTGGATTCCGGGATGCCCTTGAGTTCGAAATGATGGTGCAGCGGAGCCATGCGGAAGATGCGCTTGCCTCCGGAGAACCGGAAGTAGCCCACCTGGAGGATGACCGAGACGGTCTCGAACACGAACACGCCGCCCACGATGACCAGCAGCAGCTCCTGCTTGGCCAGCACGGCCAGGAAGCCGAGCGCGCCGCCCAGGCTCAGGGAGCCCACGTCGCCCATGAAGACCTGGGCCGGGTAGGCGTTGTACCAGAGGAAGCCGAGGCCCGCGCCCACGAGCGCGCCGCAGAAGACCGTCACTTCGCCCGCACCGGGCACGGGAAGCACGTTCAGGTAGCCCGCCATGCTGGCATGGCCCGCCACGTAGATGAACAGCGCGAAGCAGGCCGCGTTGACGATGAACGGCCCGATGGCCAGCCCGTCCAGACCGTCCGTGAGGTTCACGGCGTTGGACGTGCCCACGAGCACGAACACGGCCATGGGCAGGTAGAACCAGCCCAGGTCCGGGTGGAGATTCTTGAAGAAGGGCACGGCCAGGGTGGTGGTATAGTCGGGCATGGAGAGCAGCCCGGCCACGGCGAGCATGGCCACGAGCATCTGGCCGCTGAACTTGGCCTTGGCCGAAAGCCCCAGGTTCCTGCGCTTGACGACCTTGATGTAGTCGTCGGCGAAGCCCACCGCGCCGAAGCCCATGTAGACGAAAAGCGTCAGCCAGAGATGGACGTTGGTCAGGTCGCCCCAGAGCAGGGTGCTGATCATCACGGACATGCCGATGATCAGCCCGCCCATGGTCGGGGTGCCTTCCTTGCACTGGTGCGCGGGGCCGTCCTCGCGGATGTACTGGCCGCATTTGACCCGCTTCAGCCAGCGGATCATGCGCGGGCCGAAGAGGATGGAGATGACCAGGGCGGTGAGCAGCGCGTAGATCGACCGGAACGTGATGTACCGGAAGACGTTGAAGACCGTGATGGTGTCCGAGAGCGGGTAGAGCAGATGGTAGATCATCGCCCGTCCTCCCCTGTGCTGTCGAGTTCGCGGCAGAGCGCCCCGGCGTAGTCCTCCATGCGGCAGGAGCGGGAGCCCTTGAAGAGCACCACGGCATTGCTCAGGCCGAGCTGACGCCAGCGGCGGAGCAGGTTTTCGGGGGAGGCGACGGGTTCGACCGCGCTGCCGTTTTCGCCGTAGCCGCGGGCCACGTCCAGGGCGTGCTCGCCGTGGAAGAAGACGGCGGCCGGGTCCATGGCGCGCAGATGCCGCCCCAGGCCGACATGCTCTTCCGCCGCGCCGGAGCCGAGTTCCTTCATGTCGCCGAGGACCAGCACCAGCGGGCGGCAGCCGCCGCCGGAGACGGCCATTTCGCGGGCGGTTGCCACGGCGCCGCGCATGGACAGCGGATTGGCGTTGTAGGTGTCGTCGATGATGGTCACGCCGCCCCGGTGGGAACAGGCGAAACGCTGCGCCGGGGGACGGGCCTCGGCCAGTCCCAGGAGCAGGGACTCCTTCGAAAGGCCCAGCAGGTGGGCGGAAGCGGCCGTGGCTCCGATGTTCTCGGCGAAGTGCGCGCCGCAGAAGGGCAGGTCCGCCTCCAGCTCGAAGTCGGGCGTGCGCACGAGGTAGCGCCCTTGGCCGTCGGCCTGGACGCCCAGGAACGTGCAGAAATACGGGAAATTTTCGTCCCTCGTGGAGTAGAGGGTCGCGTCCGGACGCAGCAACAGGGCCTGCTCGCGCAGGAGTTCATGGTCCGCGTTGATCACGGCGAGCCCGTCCGGGCGCAGGTGCCTGAGCAGCGAGGCCTTGGCGCGGGCCACGCCGCGCAGGTCGCCGAGACCCTCCAGGTGGGCCGGACCGATGTTGTGGATCACCGCCATGTCCGGGGAGGCCACCGGGCCGAGTTCGTCCATGTCGTGCGCCCGGCTGATGCCCAGTTCCAGCACCCAGAGATCCGATTCCGGGTCCGCGCGGAAAATGGACAGGGGCAGTCCGATCTGGTTGTTCAGGTTGCCCGCGTTGCGGCTGACCCTGCATTCCCGCGAGGCCACGGTCGCGAGCATTTCCTTGACCGTGGTCTTGCCCGCCGAGCCGGTCACGGCCACGACCCTGGCCTTGGCCTGGTCGCGGCAGGCGCGGGCCAGCAGGCCCATGCCGCGCACGGTGTCGCGGACCATGAGCACGGGCACGGGCAGATCGAGCATGCGCGAGGCCAGGACGGCGGCGGCTCCGCTGCGAACGGCGCTCTCGGCGAACTCGTGCCCGTCGAAGCGCTCGCCCTCGATGCAGACGAAGAGGTCGCCGCGCTCCACGGCGCGGCTGTCCGTGCAGACGTTGCCGAAGGTCACGTCGTTTTCAGGGGCGGTATCCGCTCCGCCGAGGAGAATGCGCTCCGCAGCGCGCAGGGTCAGATTCAACCGAGAACCTCCCGCAGGGCGCGGCCGACGGCTTCCACATCCGAGAAGGGAAGCTTCTCGTCGCCGATCTGCTGGTAATTTTCATGTCCCTTTCCGGCCACCAGGAGCACGTCGCCGGGCTCCATCAGCCCCACGGCGCGGACGATGGCGGCGTAGCGGTCCGGCTCCTCGATGGACAGGCGGCAGTCCGCCAGTCCGGGCCGCGCATCCGTAATGATGTCGAGGGGATCTTCGTGACGGGGGTTGTCCGATGTCAGTACGCCCACGTCGGCGTATTTCGCCACGGCCTCGGCCATGAGCGGGCGCTTGGTCTTGTCGCGGTTGCCGCCGCAGCCGAACAGGGTCAGCAGCCGACCCCGCGTCAGCTCGCGCAGGGCGCCGAGCACGTTGACGAGGGCGTCCGGGGTGTGGGCGTAGTCCACGAAGATGTCCAGGCCGTGTTCGTTGGGCACGCGCTCCAGGCGGCCCGGAACCCCGGCGAAATCCTCCAGCTTGCGCAGGTCGCGCTGGCTGAGGCCCAGGCAGAGGCCCACGGCCTGGGCCGCGAGCAGATTCTGGGCGTTGTGGCGTCCGATCAGCGGAGAGCTCATTTCCCAGGTCGAGCCCTGGTGGTGCATGCGCAGCGTGAGCCCGGCCGAGGACGAGGTCAGGATTTCCCCGCGCAGGGCGTTGCAGCCTTCGGGAGCTTCGCTCAGGCCGTAGGAAAGGGCCTGGGGCGCTTCGGCCAGAAGGCGGCGGCCATAGGGATCGTCGTGGTTGAGCACCCAGGTCTTGTCCGTCTTGGGCCGCGCGCGGAACAGCTCGGCCTTGGCGTTGAAATAGCTTTCCATGTCGCCGTGGTAGTCGAGGTGATCCTGGGTCACGTTGGTGAGCACGGCCACGTCGAAGTGCAGCCCGGCCACGCGGCGCTGCTCGATGGCGTGGGACGACGCCTCCATGACCACGGCGTCCACGTCGCTGCGGGCCATGTTGCTGATCAGTTCGTGCAGCGTCCAGCAATCCGGCGTGGTCAGGGTCGCGTCCAGGGAGAATCCGGGCCAGCGGTAGGCCACGGTGCCCATGAGTCCGGCCTTCAGGCCCACGGCGGCCAGCAGATGCTCGATGATGAAGGCCGTGGTGGTCTTGCCGTTGGTGCCGGTGATGGCCACGAGCTTGAGGTGCTGGCCGTCCGCGTGGAAATGGGCGCGGGCCAGCTCGCCCAGGGCTTCGGCCGCGTCGGGCCGGACCAGCAGGGCGGCGTCGAGTCCGCGCGTCCACTGCCCGTCGCGCTGGGTGACGATGTATTTCGCTCCGCGTTCCAGGGCCGCGCGGATGAAGTCCGTTCCGTCGACCTTGCTGCCGGGCAGCGCCACAAAGACTTCGCCGGGCAGAACCTTGCGCGAGTCCGTGCGGACGCGCAGTCCCCTGGCCACGGCTTCGAGCAGCTCGGACCAGGCCGCTTCTTGGGGTGTGGACATGTTCTTCTTGCGCCTTTCGTTATGAGAGCCAGAGAATAAAAACATCCTGCCCCCCTTCCTTTTCCTGCTGCGGCCATTTCTGGCCCGCGCGGGGTTCCTGTCCGGTCACGGTCATGCCCTGGCCCTTGAGCACGGGAACGATGCCGCCGCGGGCCAGGATTTCCATGGCGCGGCGAAGGGGCATGCCGGTGACGTTCGGGGCCGCGCCGCCGACAAAGGCGGCGGTCGGCTCGGGGCCGGGATCCAGGTGGCCCGTGCCCGCGGCCTGCTGGGCCATGGCCGCCTCGGCCACGGCCTCGCCTTCGGAATCCGGCTCGAAGGCGGCCTCGTTGGGGTCGGGCAGCTTTCCGTAGTAGGCCAGGGTGCGCATGGCCACCTCGCGGACCACGGGTGCGGCGACCTTGCCGCCCGCGTTGACCGGGCCGGGCTCGTCCACCATGACCACGATGAGCAGTTCCGGATCTTCGCCCGGAATCATGCCCACGAAGGAGGAAAGATACTTGTCGCCGTAGCCGCCCTGGGTTTCGGCCTGCTGGGCGGTGCCGGTCTTGCCGGCCATGGTGATGCCGGGAATCCTGGCGAAGCGTCCCGTGCCGTCCTCCTGGACCACTTCGCGCATCATGCCGAGAACGAGCTTGGCCGAGGATTCGCTGAAGATGCGGCGGGGCGGCGCGTAGTCGGGATCCTGGGGATCGAGCACGAGCCGCAGGGGCCGCAGCACGCCCTTGTTGCCGATGGTCAAAAAGCCCTGGGCCAGTTGCAGGACCGTGACGCCGATGCCCTGTCCGAACGAGGCCGCGGCCAGGTCGAACTCGTTCCATTCCTGCACGGGCCGGAGGATGCCGGGCGATTCGGCGGGCAGGTTCAGAGCCGTTTGTTCGCCGAAGCCGAGCCTGCGCAGGTAGTCGTAGTAGTTCTGGGCCCCCAGGGCCTCGCCGATCTTGGCCGCGCCGATGTTGGACGAATAGCGCAGCACCTTGTTCACGGGCAGCCACTTGTAGCTGTGGTGGTCGCGGATGACGTGGGGGCCGACCTTGTAGCGTCCGTTCTCGCAGTCAATGAGCTTGTCCGGCGTGATCACGCCCTGGTCCAGGGCCGCGGCGAAGAGCAGCGGCTTCATGGTCGAGCCGGGCTCCGGCGCGTCCATGGCCGCGCGGTTGCGCCGGTCGTGCGCCGTGGAGCTTCGGTAGGCGTTGGGATTGAAAAAAGGATAGTTGGCAATGGCCAGGATCTCGCCGGTGGGAATGTCGACCACCAGGGCCACGCCGCCCTTGGCCTCGTATTTTTCCACGGTGTCGGCCAGGGCCTGCTCTGTCACGTCCTGGATGTGGGTGTCAATGGTCAGGCGCAGATCCTGGCCGTCGATGTCCACTTCGCGTCCCTGGGCGTCGAGGTAGAGCCTGCGGCCGGAGGCGTCCCGCAGCTTGACCTGCTCGGCCTTGCCCCCGGCGAGCCGGGTTTCGTAGGAGCGCTCCAGCCCTTCCAGTCCCTTGCCGTCGATGTTCACGAAGCCGAGAAGCTGCCCGGCCAGCCTGCCCTGGGGGTAGAGCCGGACGTGCTCGCTGGTGAGGTAGACGCCGGGAAGGTCTTCGCGGTCGAGGGCCGCGGCCTCGCGGTCCATGACCTGCCGCTTGACCCAGACGAAGTTCTTGCGCGAGGCGAGATCCTTGTCCACCTCGGCGCGGGGCATGTGCAGCAGGTCGGAGAGGGCCTTGGCCGTGGCGGCGCGGTCCTGAATCTCCAGGGGCCG
Source organism: Paucidesulfovibrio longus DSM 6739 (assembly GCF_000420485.1). Classification (NCBI taxonomy): domain Bacteria; kingdom Pseudomonadati; phylum Thermodesulfobacteriota; class Desulfovibrionia; order Desulfovibrionales; family Desulfovibrionaceae; genus Paucidesulfovibrio; species Paucidesulfovibrio longus. The sequence goes on from NZ_ATVA01000012.1 coordinate 257,554, forward strand.
GAGGTAGACGGACTTGGCTTCCACGCTGGTGGCGAGCAGTTCGCCGTCGCGGGCCAGGATGCGTCCGCGCCGTCCGCGCTCGAATTCGGTGGAGAGGGTCTGCTTGGCGGCGAGGCGTTCGAGCTGGGGGCCCTGGTAGAGCTGAATCCACCCGGTCCTGACCCAGAGCGCGGCCCAGACGAGAGCGAACAGCACACCCGCCAGAACCAGCTTGGTGCTGCTGGGGCCGGGTCGCTTGTGCGTTCTCTTCGCTCTCATGCCTTGCTTCCTTTGCGGTTGCCTCCCCGAATCATTCCGCCGGGAGGGGCAGCCTGCGGATCTGTCCGGGTTCGGCCGGGCCGAGCCCATGTTTCAGCGCCAGTTCCTTGAGCTGGAACGGGGAGAGCAGGTTGTCGCGCTCCACTTCCAGCTTGGCCACGTGCTTCGAAATCTTTTCTATGTCGTTCTCCGCCTGCTCGATGCCGTAGGCCAGGTCGGTGCGCTCGATGTTCAGCCAGACCGATGCCAGCCGGAACCCCAGGGCCGCGAGCACCAGCGCCACGAGCATCCAGGTGGCGACGCTTTTTCCCGCGTCGCCCGCGGCGGTTCCGGGCGCGGCCTGTCCCATGCTCATGCCGAGCCTCCCGGAGCCAGGCGCTCGGCCACGCGCAGCTTGGCGCTTCGGCTGCGCGGGTTGCACTCGGCTTCCTGCTCGGTGGGGCCGAGGGGCTTTTTCGTCAATATCCTCAGCGTGGGCTTGCGTTCGCAGGTGCAAAGGGGCTGCCTCGGCGGGCAGATGCACCCCTTGGCGGCCCTGAGAAACGCGCGCTTCACGGCCCTGTCTTCCAACGAGTGGAAGGAAATGACGCACACCCTGCCGCCGGGATTGAGACGGTCCGCGATGTGGTCCAAAAACATGTCCAGTTCCTCCAGCTCCTTGTTCACGGCGATGCGCAGCGCCTGGAAGGTGCGGGTCGCCGGGTGGGTCCGCGACTTGGCCCGCCACTTGGCGGGGTAGGCGTTCTCCACGATGCGGGCCAGCTGGAGCGTGTCGTCGATCTCGGCCTCGTCCCTGGCCTGGAGAATGGCCTTGACGATGCGCCCGGCCTGCGGTTCCTCCCCGTAGAGCAGCAAAATCCGCTTCAGGTCGGAGTAGGAGCCCTTGTTCACCAGTGTCCGGGCCGGGGCCAGTCCGCTCGCGGGGTCCATGCGCATGTCCAGCGGCCCGGATTCCTTGAAGCTGAAACCGCGCTCCGGGTGATCCAGCTGGAGCGAGGAAACGCCCAGGTCGAGCACGGCTCCGTCCACCCCTTCCCAGCCCGCGGCGTCGAGGGCGTCCTCGAAGCGGCTGAAGGGCAGATGGTAGAGCTGGGCGCGTTCGCCGTGCGCCGCGAGCCGCTTTTCAGCAAGGTCCAGCGCTTCTTCGTCCCTGTCCAGGCCGAGCAGCTGCGCATCCTTGCCCGCGGCGTCCAGGATGGCCTTGGAGTGGCCGCCCATGCCCAGGGTGCCGTCGAGGTAGCGGCCGCCTGGCCTGGGGCGCAGCCACTCGATCGTCTCCTGTAAAAGAACCGAGGTGTGTACCTGGGATGGGTCGGTGGATTCGCAATCGTGCATGGTCGCCGCCTAGAACGGGAGGTTGACGCCGTTTTCGGCCATTTCCCCGGACACGTCGAAATCCATGGAGAGCAGTTCCTCGTGTTCGGGAGCGGACCAGATTTCGAAGCGATGCCCGGAACCCATGACCACGACTTCCTTGTCCAGCCGTCCGCTCTTGCGCAGATGCGCGGGAATGGGCAGCCGGCCCTGGCCGTCCAGGGTCACCTCGACGTATCCGGAGAAGAGGATGCGCTTCATGAGCTGGAATTCCCGGCTGGGGCTCTTGACCTTTTCCAGCTCGCTTTCCGTGGCGCTCCACTGCTCCGGGGTCATGCCGATGACGTGCTTGTCGAAGAGCGTGAGCACCACGGAGCCTTCCGCCTTGTCCTTCAGGAGCAGGTCCTTGAAGTCCGGCGGGAGGATCAGACGCCCTTTGGCGTCCAGATTGCGATGCGCGTGCCCTCGAAATTTCATGCTTTGGTTCCCACGTCCGTTCCGGGTGATCCCACTTGTCCCCTCATTTTCCCACTTAATTACACCCTTTCACCACCCCGTGCCCCTTTTAGGCGACATTGTCAACAGGAAAAAGGTTTTCACCTTTCCGGAAAATGAGAATATACCTTGCTTGCGGGAGTTTTCGCGGCCGGGTCCGAGAGAGTTCCGCGCGCCTGCCCATAAATAATGGTCAGTCATTCCGAGGCACCGTAGAAATGAAGGAAAGAAACGACCAACGCCGCCCGCGAGGGCGGAGGAGGACGAGAACGACATGCGCACGAAAATCATCGCCACACTGGGACCGGCCACGGACACTCTTGAATCGATCCGAGGCCTGGTTCGTGCCGGGGCACGCATTTTCCGGTTGAACTTTTCCCACGGCGGACGCGAGGGGTTCGAGAAGCTCGTGGCCATCATCCGGAGCCTGGAAAAGGAAACCGGCGAGACGCTGGCCATTCTCCAGGATCTCTCCGGACCGAAGATCCGCACCTGCGACATCGGCCTCGGCACGCTGGAGGTGACCAAGGGCGCGGAGATCCTGCTCGGCGCGCCCGGCCAGGAGGAAGGCCGCGAGGAAATGGTCATCTGCCTGGACCAGCCCGACATCCTGCGCAGCCTCAGGCCCGGCGAGGTCGTGGCCCTTTCCGACGGCATGCTCCGGTTCACGGTCACGGAGCGCATCGGCGACCTGCTCGTGCGCATGGTCGCGGTGAACGCGGGCATCGCCCCGCCGCGCAAGGGCATCTCCTTTCCCGGCAAGTCCATCAGCCTGGAGGCCGTCACGGCCAAGGACCGGGCGGACCTGGACGTGGGCCTGGATCTCGGCGTGGACATGGTCGCCATCAGCTACGTGCAGAAGGCCGAGGACGTGGCCCGGCTCAAGTCGCTGATGCGCGAGAAGGGCAGGGTGCTGCCCATCGTGGCCAAGCTGGAGCGGCCCCAGGCCATCCAGAATCTGGACCGCATCATCGAGGAGTCGGACGGGGTCATGGTGGCCCGCGGCGACCTCGGCCTGGAGTGCGACCTGCCCACGCTGCCCGCATTGCAGAAGCGGATCATCCGCGCTTGCAACCGTGCCGGAAAACCCGTTATAGTCGCAACCCAGATGCTTTTATCCATGGTTTCCAGCCCGATGCCCACGCGCGCGGAGACCACGGACGTGGCCAACGCCATTCTGGACGGGGCGGACTGCATCATGCTTTCCGAGGAGACGGCCATAGGCCGCTACCCTTCGGAAACCGTGAGCTACATGGGCGAGATCGCCATCCAGGCCGAGGCCTTTCATTTCGAGGACACGTCGGCGCGTCCCGTGGCCCCGGACTACGAGGACCAGCCGGGCAAGTTCCTGGCCTACGCGGCCTGCCTGCTCGCGGACAAGACCCGCTCCAGGGCCATCGTCTGCCACAGCAGGACCGGCTCCACGGCGCGGATTCTCTCGGCATGCAGACCGCGCCAGCCGATCTACGCCCTGAGCGGCGACGATCGGACGCGACATTTCACGCAGCTCTCCTGGGGCGTGATCCCGGCCGTGCCGCCGGAGGACGAGAGCAATCACCAGGAGCGCTGCGAGCGGTTCATCCGGGAGCACGCCGCGTTTCTTGAAGGCGACTCCGTGATCCTCACGGCCGGGCAGCCGACCAACAAGCGGCAGCTCGAAACCCAGACCAACGTGGTCAAGGTATACGAGAAATAGCATGGCCAAGCCGAAAAGCGACGTTCCCGACGGGCTGAACGAGGAATACTACCAGGTCAATCAGGACATCCTCGGCAGCTTCAACAAGTTCCGCCCGCCCCTGGACCTCTTCCGGCTCAAGGAGGACGTTGTCCGCCTGCTCCCTTATTACAAGGTGGGCGGCCGGCTGACCACGCAGCAGGCAGAGGAGCTGCCCGAGCTGACCAAGCAGGGCCTGATCTTCGTCTCGCGCAAGGACCACGCGGTCTACGTCAAGCACATCAGCTATCAGCTCGACCTCGTGCTCATCGACAAGAACCTGCACGAGCGGGAGATCGCGGACATCTTCACCCAGGCCCTGACCCGGCGCATGGAGGAGTTTCTGGACCAGCCGGTCAAGCCGGTCTTCGAGAAGCTCTACGCCGACCTGATGGTGCTTACCGAGTACCTCATCTTCGACATCCACCGCGTGCGCGCGCTGCTGCGGCGTCTGCACAAGGAACATTCCCTGGCCAAGCACAGCTTCAACTGCGGAGTGGCCGGGCTCGCGCTCTACGGCTTCATCAATTCGAACAACTTCGAGGAGGGCGGGGTCAAGCGCACCTTCTTCGACCGCCTGACCCTGGGCCTGTTCCTGCACGACATGGGCATGAGCAAGGTGCCCAAGTTCATCCTGGACAAGGACAAGCCGCTGACCACGGACGAGCGCAACAAGATTCTCCAGCATCCCATGCACGGGGTGGAGATGCTCGCCAAGCTGGACATCAAGCATCCGGAACTGGAGCAGTGCGTTCTGGAACATCACGAACGGCTCACGGGTTCCGGATATCCGCAGAAGAAGAACGCGGACAACATCACCCAGATCGGGCGCATCTGCGGCCTGGTGGATTCCTGGTGCGCCATGACCACCAAGCGCGTCTACGCCGAAGCCATGGAGCCCATGGCGGCCCTGCGCGCGCTCATGGAAGATTCCGGCTACGACCGCCAGCTGGGCCAGCAGATGCAGCTCATGCTCGTGGAACGCATGAAGCACTAGCCGCCGCGGCCAGGCCGAAGCAAATGACCGCCCGCGCACCCGGAAGGATGCGCGGGCGGTTCGCTTTTGCCCGGAGCGGGGGAACGCCTCAGGGCATGCACGATTCGGGCGGAACCTCGATTTCCATGTCAAAACCGTGTCCCATGCCCGCATCGACCTTTACCCGCCACACGCCGGGCCGGTCCGGCAGGAACGCGAATCTTCCCCGGGCGTCGGTGCGTCCGTTCTGGAATTCCGTGTCCCCGCCGCCCGGAGCGTAGATCAGCACCTGGGCGAAGCTCGCGGTCGTGCCGTCGGAAAAGGCCGTTTCGATCACCGTGGCCGTCTGCTCGTAGTGAATCCTGCGGATGCCGTGCGCCGAGGCCAGGGCCGCATGGCCCAGTCCGAGAAGGAGCAGCGCCGCGAGCACCCCCAGCGCGGTTTTCCGAACCTCTCGCGTCATTTAGCGCACCTCGAAGACCAGCACGGCGCGCATGGCGATGCCGTCGTAGTCCGCGGTGGGCTTGTCGATCTTGTGCTGGATGCGGACCATCCAGACTCCGGGCGCCGTGATCTTGACCTTGGCCGTGCCGTCGTCGCCCGGTTCCGTGGAGTAGGCGAAGGTCATGGTTTCCAGGGAAAAGCCGTCGTAGGTGGCCAGAACGTTTTCCGGCGCAAAGGGCTTGCCGTCGTAGAGGAACTTGAAGCCGATCTCGTCGCCCACGCGCGCCGCGGTCGGGTCGGACAGGGGCACGATTTCGAGCTTCTGGCCGAGCACGCGGCTCCAGCCGTCGTCGCCCTTGCCCACGGTGATCAGGGTCTTGGCGAATTTCTCATAGAGATTGCTGGAAATGACGCCCTTCTGGCCCTTTTTGGAGCCTTCCACCCAGCCCGCGGTGGTCTGGGTCCAGACGATGCCCTCGCGGTCGCCCGCCAGGATGGCCGTGCCCTCGCGCGTCGGGGCGAACTGGCCGTCCAGGGTCAGCAGGGCCGGGTTGGGAGCCACGCTCAGCGGAGCGGACTTCTTGCCTTCCACCAACGACAGCTTGACGTGGTCCACGGGCTCGACTTCCTCGGAAATCATCATCACGTGGGACGAAACCACGGAGAAGGGCACGGTTTCGCCTTTTTTCACGGTGAGCTTGACCGGCTTGAGCAGGAATTCGTGGGCCTGCGCCGGAACCGCCAGGGCCAGGACGGCCAGGGCGAGCAGGAGCGGCAGGAACGTGCGCGGATACGATTTCATGGTTTACCTCCGTTTTGTGTTATCAAGATGATTTTTGTGTTACGAAAGCTAGAAGCGTTTCGAGATCGTGTCAATAAAAAATAAAAAGTGCTACCCATGCAGTAGGAAATGGACGCTCCGCCGAAAGAGGCGCGCAGGACGCAATAGCCGGACCGCTCCCATTCCGCGCATTCCGGGCAGGGCTTGACGAAACCGGTCTCCGCACGCATGGAAGGGCATGTGCGCAAACCAACCAACGCTCCGGCGCTGTGCCCGTGTCCTGTGGCTTTTGCCGCTTTTGCTCCTGCTCGCCTCTCCGGCGCTCGCCGGGTTGAAGCGGACCTACCCATACGGCCCCGGCGAAAAGTTCACCTATGAAATCTATTGGACCGTGGTCTACGCGGGCCAGGCCACGCTGGAAATCATGCCGGACACCGAGATCCAGGGGGTGCCCGCGCGCCACTTTCACGCCGAGGCGCGCACGTCGGACTTCATCGATTCCTTCTACAAGGTGCGCGACACCATCGATTCCTGGACGGACATGGCCGTGGACCGCACGCTCAGGTTCGAGCAGCGCCAGCGCGAGGGCGACTACGAGAAGGACACCCTGCTCAGCTTCGACTGGCAGGGCATGACCCTGGAAAATCGCGGCATCCAGGGCTTTAAGAACACCCTGGACCTGCCCGGCGACGTGCTCGATTCCCTGTCCGTGCTCTTCCATTTCCGCACGCACGGACTCTTTCAGGACCGGGTCATCAGCGGACTGGTCACGGACGGGCGCAAGATCGTGCCCGGCTCCGGCCGGGTGGTGGGGCGCGAAACCATAGAAACGCCCTTCGGCGACCTGGATTGCTTCCGGGTCGAGCCGGACACCAGGGACATCGGCGGGGTCTTCAAGAAAAGCGACGACGCCCGCATCGAGATGTGGTTCACGGCGGACGAGCGGCGCATTCCCGTGCGCATCCGCAGCCAGGTGGCGGTGGGGCATTTTTCGCTGGAGCTGGTGGACGTGCGGGGAGTGCCCGGTTTTGGGCAAGGCGGGAAATAACGGGCGGAGCTGCCCGACGAATCAGATTTTCTTCAGGCTTCGGGACTGCTCAGGGTCGCCGTCGCCGAGCTGGTAGAGGCGCAGCTTGGTGGAGCGCGGAAATTCGCGTTTCAGCAGCGTCTTCAGCAGACGGCGCAATCCCTTGGCGTCGGACTCGTGCCGCTCGCGCACGAATCCGTCCTCCAGGATCTCGAACGCGTCCGGCCCCACGCGCCGCAGGAGCAGCGAGCGGTCGCGCTTGTAGCTGCGCAGGTCCAGACAGTGGCCCACGGGCAGCTTGTCCAGGCGGCGCAGGGTATCCTCAAGGGCGGTGGCCTTGTCGATCATGCGGAAAGAGGCTAAGGAATCCGGCCCGGTCGTGTCAATGCGCCGGAGACGCGCGGGGCCTGCGTCGGCGGTTCCCGCGCCCGCGTTTCGAATTCCCAGCACAACGTCATAACCGCGGCGCGCCCGGAATCGGCCCTTATCATCCGAAAAGGGTTTCCCCGGCACGCCGCAAGGCATACACTGCGAATCATGCAAAAAGATCAAATCATCGAATGTCTCGTCGAGTCCCTGGCCTACGGCGGCCGGGGCGTGGCCCGCGTGGACGGCCGCGTCGTCTTTGTGGAGGGCGCCGTCCCCGGCCAGAAGGTCCGCGCGCGCCTGACCAAGGTCAAGAAGCGGTTCGCCGAGGCCGTTCTCGTGGACCAGGTCAGCCCCTCGCCCGAGGCTGCCGAGCCGTTCTGCCGCCACTTCGGCGAGTGCGGCGGCTGCCTGTTTCAGAACCTGGCCTACGAGGCGCAGCTGCGCGAAAAAGGCACGCAGGTCGAGGAGACCATGCGCCGCATCGGCGGAGTGGAGTTCGCCGAGGTGCTGCCCCCGGTGGGCTCGCCCCGGACGCGCGCCTACCGCAACAAGATGGAGTTCGCCTTCGAAGGCGTGGGCGCGGGGCTGGCCCTGGGCCTGCGCGTGCGCGGGGGCAAGCGCGTTGTGGACGTGCCCGCCTGCGGGCTCATGTCGGACAAGGCCATCGAAGTGGTGCGCGAGGCCGGGGAATTCTGCCGCGAGAGCGGCGCGCCTTCCTGGTCGCCCAAGAACCGCAAGGGCTTCTGGCGGCATCTCGTGGTGCGCCAGAGCCGGACGGACGAGCGCATCCTGGTCCACCTGATCACCTCGCTGGAAAAGGAACACTACGAAGCGGCCGCCGCCCTGGGCGAATACCTCGTGGCCGAAGTGGGGGTGGACGGCTTCGCCCATTCCACGCGCAAGAGCGCCCAGGAGCTGGCCTTCGGCGAACGGCGCATCCTGACTCTCGGCCTGGAGCGGCTCACCGAACGCATCAAGGCCGGGGACCGCGAACTGCGCTTCAACATTTCCGCGGACGCCTTTTTCCAGCCCAATACGGACACCGCCGAGATCCTCTACGCCGCGGCCCTCGATTTCGCCGATCTCCAGGGAGGAGAGCGCGTGCTCGACCTCTACTGCGGGGCGGGCGGCTTCGGGCTGGCCCTGGCCGGCAAGGCCGAAAGCGTCCTGGGCCTGGAGATGGTCGAGGCCGCCGTGCTCGACGCGCGCAGGAACGCCGAGGCCAACGGCCTGACCAATTGCGAATTCAAGGTCGTGGACCTGGACGGCGGACCGGAGCAGCCGGTCCGGCTGCCCAAGGCCGAGGTGGTGGTCTGCGATCCGCCGCGCGGCGGCATGTCCGTGCCCCTGGTGGAGGCGCTGAAGCGGATGGCCCCGGAGCGCATCGTGGCCGTGAGCTGCGACCCGCCCGCCCTGGCGCGTGACATCGCCCTGCTGGGCTACGAGCCCGTGCGCCTGCTCGCCGTGGACCAGTTCCCGCATACCGCGCATGTGGAATGCGTGGCCCTGCTGAAACGGGCGGAGGCGTAGGAGCGACGCGCATCCGGAAAAAAAAGCTGCTCTCGGCGCGGGAGTGTGGTAGGGTAGGGTAACTGCTCTTTCCATACATCTGCGGGAGGGTGACATGCGAAAAAGGAGCGCAGCGCCGTATAGTGGCTGGAAAACGTTGCAGAGGCGCCTCGTCCGGACGGCATGGCGAAGTCTGGCGGCTTCGCTGATGGTCCTTGCCGTGGCCGCGGCCAGCCTGAACCCGGTGCCCGCCGGAGCCGGGCAATCCCTGTCCGTGGCCACGGACTACTGGCCGCCGTTCCGCATCCGGGGGCCAGAGGGTCTCGGCGGAATCGACGTCGACCTCATGAACGTTCTCTCGAAGCGCCTGGGCATCGAGATGAAATTCGAAATCATGCCCTGGGCACGCTGCCTCGTGAACATGGAAGGCGGCAGTGTGGACCTCATGACCGGGCTGGCAAGGACTCCGGAACGCGAGGTCTACGTCCGCTATGCGAAAGAACCCTATTATATGTGCGCGCCGGCATTCTACCGGCTCGCGGACGCAAAGGACGGCGAGGTCGGCACCTACGGCGACCTGCGCGGTCTGCGCATCGGCTTTACTCGCGGTTCGGCATATTTCGACCCGTTCGATTCGGACGAGGGCCTGAGTAAGGTCATGGTGGCCCAGGAACAGATGCTCATCGACATGCTCCTCGAAGAGCACATCGACGTGTTCGTCGGCACGGACTGCCAAGTGGACTACCACCTTCGGCAGCTTGGGCTTCTCAGCCGCATCGTCAAGACCAAATATCATCCGGATGAGCGCATCAAGCTGTACCTGGGCGTTTCCAGGCGTTCTCCCAATGTGGCGCTTTTCGACGCCCTGGAGCGGGAATTGCGGCGCATGGTTGATGACGGCACCGTGGACAGGATCGTGAGCGGGTATGTCGGGGCGGGGGCGTCGCGGGAAGCGGCGGCCAATTGATCCCGCCTAGACCGCAACGGAAATAAAAAAGGCCCGGAACGCATTGCGCTCCGGGCCTTTTCTTGTTGTCCGGCGGCTACTTGTCGCTGGGCAGACGGTGCTTGAGCCGGATGGCCAGCACGGGGCAGCGGGCGATGTGCAGCAGGATGTGCGCGGTGCTGCCGAGGATCATGCCCACGATGTTCGAGCGCCCGCGCGAGCCGATGATGATGATGTCGGCTTCCTCGCGCTCCGCCGCGTCGGCGATGGCCTGGGCTGCGGGGCCGTCCAGGAGCAGGCTTTCGTGCTCGACCTCGTTCTTGACCATCAGTTCCTGATACCACGCCTGGATGTGTTTCGCCCTGCGGCGCATCTCCTTCATGGTGTACTGGTGCGCGGGGTCTTCGGTGACGATGGTCTGGCCGCGATACGTGGAGACGATCACGACCTTGGAGCCGAACGCCTTGGCCAGGTCCACGGCGTATCGCGCGGCGTGCTTGGAGTGTTCGGAGCCGTCGGCGCCGAGCATGATCTTCTTCATGGCCATGCGGTGGTCCTCCTGGAGCTTGGGATGGAATCGGTTTTTCGTTCTGAACTTATTTAGTTTTTTTTTGCGTAAAAGGCAACGGTGCCGTTGCGGAACGCGCGAGCCGTCCCGTGTCGCGGCTTGAGCTTGACGCCGGGGCCATGTAGAGACGGAGCAACAGGGAGAGACGCATGAACCGCCCCACGATACGCAAGGGACTTTTGGATCTCGTTTTTTCCGGCGCCTACATGAAGCGCTGGAACGACAAGCTGCGGCCGCTGCAATTGGTGGAAGTGGACAAGCAGTCGCACAAGATGATCGTGGCCTGGCTGCTCTTCACGCTCAACAGCCGGGGATTGGACGACGGCGCGCGGCTGGCCCTGGGCGAGCAGGTGGTCGAGGGCGGCATGTACGACTACCTCTTCCGGCTGGTGATCACGGACATCAAGCCCCCGGTGTTCTATCAGATCAAGGCCAATCCGGAGCACTACGAAAAGCTCTCCGGCTGGGTGCTCAAGACGCTGCGCCCGCTGCTCGCGCCCATGGGCGAGGAGTTCAACCGCCGCATGTCCGAATGGCTCGCCGTGCCGGAAGACTCGACCCTGGCCCGGCGCATCCTCACCTCGGCCCACCTTTATGCCAGCTATTCCGAATTCAAGCTCATCAAGGGGCTGAACCCGTCCGGCTACGACATGGACGAGATCGAGCGCAGCTTTCTGGACCGCCTGGAGGCGTTGCAGGACGTGGTCGGCGTGTCCGAGCTGCTCGCGGGCCTGCGCGACGAGGCCGACGCCGGGGCCATGGCCCGTCTGGCCGCGCTTTGCGGCCACCTGCGCTTCCAGCAGCGCTGGTCCCAGACGCCGCGCGTGCCCGAAACCACGGTGCTCGGCCATGTTTTTCTGGTGGCGGCCTACGCCTGGCTCTTCAGCCTGGAGATCGGGGCCTGCCGCGCCCGCAGGCAGAACAATTTCTTCGCGGGCCTGTTTCACGACCTGCCGGAGCTGCTCACGCGGGACATCATTTCCCCGGTGAAGAAATCCGCGCCGGAAATAGCGGGGCTGATCCACGAATACGAGGACAAGGAGCTGGAGCGGCAGGTATTGCAGCCGCTGCGCAGCGGCGGCTACGAGGACATCGCGGCCCGGCTCGAATATTATCTCGGCAAGGAGATCGGCTCCGAATTCGCGGCCTGCGTGATGCGCGGGGGCAAGGTCCAGAAGGTCGGCAGCGAGGAGCTTTCGCGCCGCTTCAACGCGGACGGCTTCGACCCCAAGGACGGCGAGCTGCTCAAGATGTGCGACAGCGTGGCCGCGTTCATCGAGGCCTACGCCGCCATCAAGAACGGCATCAGCGCGGACCAGCTGCACCAGGCGGTCTGGCGTCTGCGCGGGCTCTACAGCGAGACCTCGGAGATCGCCGGGGTCCAGGTGGGCGCGCTCCTGGCCGACTTCGACTGAGCCGGGCGGCCCGGCTACTCCTGGCGGTCGCGCTCGTGGGAGAGCGAGTTCAGGAACAGGCCCACCAGGACCAGCCCCAGGATGGCTTCGGCCGAAACGAGGCAGCGCGTGGTGTTGTTGATGGGCACGATGTCGCCGTATCCCAGGGTCGTGATGGACACCGCCGAAAGGTAGAACATCCGCCAGAAGACGTTTTCGTTGTCCGAGGGGAAGCCGCGCGCCGAGTCCAGCAGGGTGCGGATGTCGCGGTGCAGGGCCGAAGGCACGGGCAGTATGGCCGCGTCCCCGCCGGGGTAGGCCGCGTCGCCCGGGAAGATGGCCGAGGCGGGCACGGGCCAAGGCTCCCCGCCCTGCGGCACGGCCAGGTAATAGTGCACGGTCTTGCCCTGCACGTCCTTCTTCAGTCCGTAGACGTCCGTGAGCAGCACGCCCACGGGCCGGGTTTCCGCCGTGTTGCGCAGCTCGTCCACCACGGGCAGGAGCAGCCGCAGGCTGAGCCCCTCGTCGTCCGGCTCCACGCTGGTCACGAGAATCCCTTCCGGGTCCACGGCCTTGCCTGCCCGGCGGGCCATTTTGTCCTCGGAGGCGAAGCCCGCGGAGCGGGCGATGGAGTCGTGCACGCCCGCGGCGATGCGCTGGCGCAGGTCGTGCCAGGACTGTTCGTGGCGCACCGTGGTGTGGTAGAAGCCGTCGCTGTGCAGGGTGAATATGCCCGCGAACACGGGAATCAGGGCCAGGAAGCAAATCGCCCAGCCCAGGCTGGGCACCTTGGCCAGCAGATTGGAAATGGCCCGGCAGGTTTTTTTGATCATCATCGTATCCTTTGTCCGGCCTGTCCGAAGTGGGAGGGCGGCCAGGAGCGGGGCGAATGTTTCACGAAAGCCGGGAGTGCGCAAGCGTCGTGAGAGGCGCGCGCGCCGTGGCTTCCGCAGGGCGTCGCCGAATGCGGAGGCGGGCTTCGGCGGGCGTCCCGGCCTGCCGGGCAACCGGAGGAGGCATCGAGCATGAAACGGATCTGCGCCGCGCTGCTGGTGCTGCTTGGAGTCGCGGGATGCGCCGCCGGGGGCCACCGCTGGGCCGCTCGCATGGACGCGGATCCGGCCTGGGCGCGCATCGGCGTCGCGGCCCCGCTTCCCGTTGCGGGATGGCTGCGCGGCAGCGCAAGGCAGCTGCACGTCTACATCGAAGGGGACGGCGCGGCCTATGCCACCTCTTCCAGTCCTTCCCTGGATCCCACGCCCGGAGTCCCGGCGGCCCTGCTTCTCGCCCTGGCAGATCCCGCTCCTGCCGTGGCCTATCTGGGCCGCCCGTGCCAATACGTCTGCGCCGGGGAGTGCGAGCCGGGCTGGTGGACGGTCCGGCGTTTCGCTCCGCAAGCGATCCAGGCCCAGGACGCCCTGCTGACCCTGGCCATGGAGACGTCCGGGGCCGAGCGCGCGGTGCTGTTCGGCTATTCCGGGGGCGGGGCCGTGGCGGCGCTGCTCTCGGCGGAGCGTTCCGACGTGGCCGGGCTGGTCACGGTCGCCGGGAACCTGGACCACGCCCTCTGGACCCGTCTGCACGGGGTGACTGCGCTGAGCGGGTCGCTGAACGCTCTGGACGCGGCTCCGCGCCTGGGAAATGTTCCGCAGCGGCATTTCGTGGGAGAGCGGGACGCCGTGGTCCCGGAAGCCGTGGCCCGCAGTTTCTGCCGCGCCCTGCCGCAGGGGACGGATGTCCGAATCGTGGTCGTGCCGGGGCTGGATCATGACGGCTCGGCCTGGGCCGTACGCTGGCCGGAACTGCTGCGGGAGCTTGCCTTGCCGAAAAGCGGCAGGTGAATGCGAACCCGACTCCCGGCGGCCTTTGCGTTCCCGGTTTGCCGCGAAGCGGAAAAAGCAGCGGGGGACGCCTTCGCTTCAGGCGTCCCCCGTTGGTTTCGGCTGCTTGGCCGAGAAGTTTCGGTCGCAGCGCTACCAGATGCGCCAGTTCAGGCCCACGGTGGCGGTGAGGTCGGGCACGGTATAGTCGGAACAGCCAAAGGCGTAGCCCAGGCTGGTGGTGGCGCTCAGGCGTTCCGTGAGCTGCCAGCTCGCGCCGACGCCCATGTCCCCCCAGTTCTGGTCCAGGGGCGAGCCCTTGCGGTGGAACGAGGCGATGCCGGTGGTGCTGCCGGTCAGGGACGAGGATTCATCCTCGAAGCGATGGTTCCAGGCCAGCCAGGCCCAGGTGTCCGCGCCGTCGAAAAGGTTCCAGTCCGCCTGGAGGCCCAGACGGGTGAGATTGCTCTGGTCGTCGCGGGAGTCGAAGCTGGCCAGGGTGGGGCCTTCGGATTCCGAATAGCCGTCCATGTGCACGCTCTGCCAGAGATATTCGGCAAAGGGCGTCAGGGAGACGTCGTCCGTGACGGCCGTGGTCCACTGCACGCGGCCGGACAGCCCGAAGACTTCCGCATCCGTGGTGCCGGTGGAGGTGCGCTCGACTCCGGTCTGCAGATAGCCGCGCTCCAGGCGCAGGTCCACGGTCTGCCACAGGGCGTTGACGCTGAATTCGAACCCGGTGCCCGCGGGGCTGTAGACGGCGAACACGCCCGGTCCGAAGGCGTCGATCTGCTGGGAGCCCGTGTAATTGGTTTCCAGGTCGCGGGAGTTGGCGAACAGGCCGCCGCCGAATCGCCATTCGTCCCCGGTATCCCAGGTCAGGCCGATTCCGCCGTTCAGGCCGGAATCCTTCCCGTCGAATTCGATGTTCCCCGCCAGGGAGCCTATGAACCAGGCGTCCAGTCGGCCCGTGTTCTCGTCGCCTGCGGCGAGTCCGGTTTCTGCGCCGGAAGCCTCGGCGACGCTGGTCGGGCTGAAGTGCGTGCCTTGGCCGCTGCTGACTCCGCCGAGCCAGCCCATGGAGGTCAGGCCGAGGCTGGAAACGCTGCTGCCCATGGGGTCGTCCACGCTGACAGGGGGAGCGTCGGCCAGGGCCGGGGTCGCAAGCAGGATTGCCGCGCAGGCGAGGGCGCAAAGGCAGCTGGACAGGACGGGAAAGCCGGGAAAACGTGTCGTCGTGCGCATGGAAAGCTCCGTGTGTCAGGGCGCGCTGGCGCGATGCGAAAATCTGGGTTCAGCAAGAACAGCGTCGGCGAGAAGATTGCAATGCAACTGCTTCAGTCCGTTGCTCTTGATAAAATAAAATGTTTCATCAGTCCATACCATGTCATGGGAATTCGACATGAAATCCGAGGGTTGAAATATGGCGAAGAGGAAGATGCGCGGGTGCTGACAGGACAGAAGCGTTGCGGCGCGGCGATGGGGAAAATATAAGCGGCTTGTCCGCGATATGCGGCGGCGAGGCTGCGGAAAAAGCGCGGCGGGCCGCGCACGACAGAAAGGAGACTGGATGAGCGTATTGATACGGCGGGTGCGAGAGGGCGACTGGCGAGGCTGCTGCGCTGTGGAGGCGGCCTGTTTTCCTCCGGACGAGGCTGCGGAGCCGGATTCGGTGGCCGAGCGCATCAGGGTTTTCCCGCAGGGATTCTACGTGGCCGAGGACATTTCCGGGACGGATTCCGTAATCGCGGGCATGATCAACAGCGGGGCCACGAGCAGGAACGACATCACGGACGAGGCCTTCAAGAAGCTGGTGGGCCACGACCCGGACGGGAGGAACATGGTGGTCTTTTCCCTGTCGGTGCGGCCCGAATGGCAGGGGCAGGGCATTGCCCGGCAGCTCATGGAGCGCTTCGTCCTGGAATCCCGCACCCAGGGCAAGGCGTGCGTCCTGCTGCTCTGCAAGGACTTTCATATCGGCTTCTATGAGAAGCTCGGATTCGCGCACTGCGGGCTTTCGGCCTCCACGCACGGCGGCGCGGCCTGGCACGAAATGCGGATGCGGCTCTAGGGGCGGAGGCGAGAGCGCGCGCCCGGCATGATCCGCAAGGACGCCGAGCGCGGAGCGCCCGTTGCCTCAGAGCGTGTCTTCGTCGCTGTACACGTTGCAGATGCAGCAGAGAAAGGTTCCCGGTTCCGTTGCGCTCATGTTGCGCATGCCGTGCGGTTCGCGGGCCGAGGTATAGACCCAGTCTCCCTGGCGGCAGACGCGCGATTCCACGGGCTCGCCTGTTTCCGGATCGTAGGCGTAGCACTCGAACTCGCCGGATTCGATAAACATGGTCTGGAGATAGAAATGGTCGTGCGCAGGGATGACGCCGCCCGGCTCCACCGTGAAGTGCCGCAGGCCGTATTCGGGCTGGCCTTCCGCGTCCCTGCCCGCTTTGGAGAGCCAGCGGACGGTCACGCCCTTGACCTCGCGGCGCTGTCCCTTGAAGCTCGTTTCCTTGACCTGGATGCCTTGGACCTCTTTGACATTTTTAGCGATCATGCTTCCTGCCTTTGGGGTTGCTACGTGATTGTTTCACATCCCCTAGCATGATCGCCCGCAGGGCAAAACCCGCTACGAACGGGGAGGCTCCCGCCGGAAGCCTCCGGCCTGCCGGACCCACGGCGCGTGCCGGTTCCTGCGGGATTGCGGAGATGTGAAAAGATTCAGGAGGATGCGGATGCGAGGCCGAGGGAAAAGTCGTCTGGACCTGTTCGTACCAACGGCCAATGAAGCGAAAATACTTCATTGGCCGTGGCTGTCGGTACGATCATGGTCGGGGCGGAGGGATTTGAACCCCCGGCATCCTGCTCCCAAAGCAGGCGCGCTACCGGTCTGCGCCACGCCCCGACGCGGACGCTACTGATACGGAAAATGCCGGGCCTTGGCAACCGTGGCCTTGGCTTGTCGCCTGCGCGCCTGTCCGCGCTGTCCGCCTGCCTGCGTCGATCATTTCCAGACGCCGGGGACCGCGACGCCGCATCTGCCGCACTTGCCGTCCTGCACGTCGTTTCGCGCGACGCCGAACCCGACCCGCTCCAGCAGCCGCGCCCCGCAGTCCCGGCAGTAGGTGTTGTCCGCATCGTGACCGGGCACGTTGCCGATGTAGACGAAGCGCAGCCCGGCGTCCTTTCCGGCCTGGAGCGCCGTTTCCAGCGTGGCCACGGGCGTGGGCGGCGTGGTGGCCATGCGGAATTGCGGGTGGAAGCGCGAAACGTGCCAGGGCGTGTCCCTGCCCAGCTCCTGGCCGATGAAGTCCGCGATCCGGCCCAGCTCCTCGGGCGAGTCGTTCCAGCCGGGGATGACCAGGGTCGTTATCTCCAGCCACCAGCCCATTCCCCGCATGGTCTTGAGGTTTTCCAGCACGGGCGCCAGGCGCGCGCCGCAGAGTTCCTTGTAGAACTTGTCGGTGAAGGCCTTGAGGTCGATGTTGGCGGCCTGGATCAGCGGGCCGAGCTGCTCCAGACAGGCCGGGCTTTGGAAGCCGTTGGAGACGAGGATGTTCTTGAGGCCCGCCTTTTGGGCCTCGGCCGCGGTGTCGCGCATGAACTCGAAGAAGACCGTGGGCTCGGAGTAGGTATAGGAGATGGAGCGCGCCTGGTTGCGCAGCGCGGCCGTGACCAGCTCCTCCGGCGAGGCGGAGCGTCCAGGCACGCCGCCGCCGTTGCGCGGCGTCTGGGAGAGGGTTTCGTTCTGGCAAAAGGCGCAGGAAAAGTTGCAGCCCGCCGTGCCGAAGGAAAAGGTCTGCGATCCCGGAAGGAAATGATAAAGCGGTTTCTTCTCTACGGGGTCGAGGTTCAGGGCCGCGACTTTGCCGTAGACCAGGGAATGGAGCACGCCTCCCCGGTTTTCGCGCACCCCGCAGAGTCCGGTCTCCCCGTCGGGAATGACGCAATATTGACGGCACAGACGGCAGTGGACCCTGTTTTCGCTGATGGGCTCCCAGAGTTCGGCTCGGCGCATGTTCCACCTCCCTGTTTTCCGCTTTTACGGCAAGCGCGGGAAAAAGGGAACCATGGCCTTGTCCGTTCCGGCTGCTTCGCCATGTTCCGTATCAGGGCGCTACTCGTTGGGCGTGCTGGTCGTGGTGGTGGTCGTGGTCGAGTTGGTTTCCCCCCCGGAGGTGACGCTCGTGCTGCTCTGGGTGGTGGTGTTGGTTTTTCCGCCGGAGGGCCAGTCCACGTTCGGGTCCACGGTGATGACGATCTTGTCGTACCAGTCCACGGGCTCCTTGGGATCGGCGGGCTGGTAGCCCCAGACCTCGTTTTCGTTCTGGTCCGTGCCGAAATAGCTGCGGCCCTCGCTCTTGCGGGTGCCCCAGGTGTCGTCCTGGCGGTTCTTGGCGGTGTCCCTGTTGGGGAATTTGTTCTGGCTGTGCGCCAGACCGGCGGAAAGCAAAAAAGCGGCCACCATTGCGAATGCCGCTGCAAGCATGGCGAATCTGGAACGCATGATTACCCCTTTGCCCGGCAGAGGGCGCGAATTTCATTTGACTGCATGGATGCAAGCGCCGGACCGAAAAACACGCCCGCTTGGGAGGAATTATGGACAGAAAGAGATGGGGGTGCTAGCCTCGCTCTGGAATCCACCGTGCCGGGAGGTATATGCGATATACTAGGGCCGTCGTCGCAATACTCGTCTTTTTCATGGGCGCACTCGCTTCCTGCCAGGGAAGCGATCCCCTGCTGATTGGGTATGTCGGACCTTTGACCGGCAAATATTCGGACCTTGGCGTTCAGGGGCGAAACGGCGTGCGGCTGGCGATCGAGCACGTCAACGAGGCGGGCGGATTGCGCGGCAGGCCCGTGCGCCTGCTCGCGGTGAACGACTTCAGCACTTCGAACGGGACGCTGGAGGCTTTTCGCTCCCTCGCGTCCCAGGGAGTCCGGGCTGCGGTCGGCCCCATGACGAGCGGACAGGCCGTGGCCGCCTGGCCGGTCATGCAGGACTTCGACGGGCTGATCATCTCCCCCACGGTGGCGACTCCCAGCCTGAGCGGGCGCAGGGATTTCTTTTTCCGGGTCATTTCCACCAACGTGGACTGGGGCGAGGCCCTGGCCGACTATGCCGCAAACGTGTTGCGGCTGCGTTCCATCGTCTCCGTCGGCGACAAGAACAACGCCGAATATGTGAAGACCTTCATTGAGGCTTTCGAGCGCCGCTTCACCCAGCTGGGCGGAAAAATCGCCGCGCAGATTTTTTTCCGGACCGGGGATCGCGACGATTGGAAGCCGCTTCTGGACACCCTGGATACGTATTCGCCGGACGGACTGCTCCTGGTGACATCGGCGCGCGATGCGGCGGACATCGCCCGGAAGGTCGCCGTGCGCCGTTCTCCCATCCAGTTGCTCGGGCCGACCTGGCCCGCAAGCCGGGATCTGCTTTTCTTCGGAGGTCCGGCCGTGGAGAACGCGGTCTTCGCCACCGGGTTCGTGGACCACTCGGATTATCCGCCCCTGGTGAAGTTTCAGCGGGACTATCAGGCGCGCTACGGCTACAATCCCAGCTTCGCCGCGGCCTACGGCTACGAGGCGGCGACGATTCTGCTGCGGGGTTTGGAAGTGGGTGCGGATTCACCCGACTCGTTCCGCGATTTCCTCTCGCGGACAGGGGAGTTCGAAGGCGTCTACGGCAAGCTGCGTTTCGACGAATATGGGGATGTGGTTCGCAGCACCCGGATCATCCGCGTTGAAAACGGCGAGTTCGTGAACCAGCAGTAGGTGTCCATGCCCTTGCCTTCCTTCAAGGATATCGTCCGAAGCAAATTCCTGATCTGGATCGTGCTCCCCGGTGCGCTGAGCATTCTGGCGGCGGGAGCCGTCGTGGCCTATGAACTGCTGTCCGATTTTCGGACCACGAGCCGACTGCTCTCCGGGGCCGTGTCCCGGGTCGTGGAAGACTACGTGGACGACAGTCTGCGCCACCTGCGCATTTTCAGCGAAAGAAGCAACGACAGTGATGCGGACAAGCTTCGGACCCAGCTCAAGGATCTGTTCGAACTGTATCCGCACTTCGACCGCCTGCTCTGGCTGGACTCCGAAAGCCGCGCCCTGGCCATCTATCCGCCGGGCGGCGAAGGGCTTGCCTATCCGCAGCTGATGTCTGAACTCGACGGCGAAGGCGATCTGCTTTCCCGGCCACGTTCCTCGGCCCACAGCGGCAAGGTGGTGGTCTACATGGCCCACCGCCGGAACGGAGGCGCGACGCTGGTCGCCGAGCTGGACCTGGGAGCCTTGCGCATGCACCTGCTCCGACTCGCGCCCGAAGGGTACCGGATCATGCTCGCCGACAAAAACGGCAACCTGCTCGTGCATCCGGAGAAATTCCTGGTGGAGGAGCAGGAGAACGTCGGGCAGTTGAACATTTTCCCCGGTTCCGGCTCTTCGGGCATATTGGAGTCGTTTTTCACCGAAGGCGAAACCCTGCACGTGGGCATTTCCAGAAGGGTGGGCGAGCATGGGCTGGTCCTCGTCGTTTCCCGGCCCCTCGCCGCCCTGGTCCTGCCGGCGCTGCGGACCATGGGACTGCTCCTGGCCGTGCTCTGCCTGCTCGCTTCGCTGGTTTTTCTGCGCTTCCAGGCGGCGCTGGATCGGATGCTGTTGCGGCCTCTCGACTCGTTCGTGGAAAACATCCGGGCAGCGGCGCGCGGCAACTACCGGGAATCCCTGGAGCGGATTTCCAGCTTCGCGGAACTGGACGCCGTGGAAGGCGAGTTCGCCGGGATGATCGAGGAGATTCGCAAACGCGAGCAGGCCCTTGTCGAGAGCACGAGCAGGCATAGGGCCATGTTCGAGGAAAGCGCCGCCGTCCAGCTGCTCATCGACGCGACCACGGGGCAGGTTCTGGACGCCAACCAGGCTGCGGTCGAGTTCTACGGCCATCCCCGCGAGAAGCTCATCGGTCTGCATCGCCAGTTCGTTTCCGCGCAGCCGACTGCGGAAGTGCTCCGGAATGTCGAGATCATGCGCGAGGGAAAGAGGAACCTGATCCGCACCCGGCACAAGCTCGCCAGCGGCGAGGTCCGCGACGTGGAGGTCTTCGGCAGCGCGCTGCACCTGCAGGGCGAAGAGGCGATTTTCCTCATCGTCCAGGACGTGACCGAACGCACGCGCATGGAACGCGAGATCGTGCGGGCCAAGGAGGAGGCGGAGCAGGCCAACAGCGCCAAGACCCTCTTCCTGGCGAACATGAGCCACGAGCTGCGCACCCCGCTTTCGGGCGTGATCGGCATGTCGCGGCTGCTGCTGGACACCCCGCTCTCCGGCGAACAGTCCTCCCTCGTGAAGATGTCTCTTGATTCCGCCGAGCATCTCCTGGGCATCGTGACCCAGCTTCTGGAGCTTTCCAGCCTTTTCTCCGGAAAGGTCAAGCTGCGGCCGGAAGTGTTCGACGTGCGCGCGGGCTTGACCACGGCCCGGAGCATGGTCGCCGTGCTCGCGGGCAAGAAGGGCGTGCTCTGCGAGCAGAACATCGAGCCGGACGTGCCCGTCGCCATCCGCGCAGACCTGGGCAAGCTGCGGCAGGTGCTCATCAATCTCGTGAACAACGCGGTCAAGTTCACGGAACGGGGCGTGGTCATGGTCGATGTGCGCCGTTTGCCCGCCAAGGGCGGCGGGGCGCGGCCCATGCTGGAATTCACGGTTACGGACACGGGCATGGGCATCCCGGAGGACAAGCTGGAAACCATCTTCGAGAGCTTCGTGCTCGGCGAGGACGTGCTGACCAAGCGCTACGGCGGCACGGGGCTCGGACTGGCCATCAGCAAGCAGCTCGTGGAACTCATGGGCGGCACGATCCAGGTTTCGAGCGTTCTCGGCGAGGGCAGCCGCTTCGTCTTCACCGTGCCCTACGAACCCGCCGTGCTGGACGAGCCGCAGGACCGCGCCGATGCCGAGCCCGAGCCCGCAAGCGAAGCGCCGAACGTCCGGCTGCGGGTGCTGGTGGCCGAGGACGAACGCACCAACCGCCTGCTGGCCGAGCGGCTGCTGCAAAAGGCCGGGCACGAGGTCCGCGCCGTGGAGAACGGCGAGCAGGTGCTTGCCGCGCTTCGGGAGGAATCCTTCGACGCGGTGCTCATGGATATTCAGATGCCGGTGATGAACGGTCTGGAGGCCACGCGGCGCATACGCTCCGGAGCAACGGAGGGGATTCGGGCGGACATCCCCATCGTGGCCCTGACCGCCTATTCCCGCAGCGGGGACAGGGAGGAGTTCATGGCCCAGGGCATGGACGACTACCTGAGCAAGCCGCTGGAGGCGAACCGGCTGGCCGCCGTGCTGAACGAGATCGCCTCCCGGCTCGGCAAGGCTTGAACTCCAGGCCCAACCCGCCTATCATCCGGCCTTCCGACAACCCCCAAGGAGCACAAGACATGAGCGATGCCAAGGGACGCGCCGACGCCTACAAGGCAGCGGGCGTGGACATCGAAGCAGGAAACGCCTTCATCGGGCGCATCAAGGATATGGTCAAGTCAACCTTCACCCCCGGAGTGGTCACGGAAATCGGCGGCTTCGGCGGCCTGTTCCGGCCGGACCTCGCGGGCATGGCCGAGCCGCTGCTCGTGTCCGGCACGGACGGCGTGGGCACCAAGCTCAAGCTCGCCTTCCAGTTCGACAGACACGATACCGTGGGCATCGACCTCGTGGCCATGAGCGTCAACGACGTGCTCGTGCAGGGCGCCGCCCCGTTGTTCTTTCTTGATTATTTCGCCACGGGCAAGCTGACCCAGGGCGTCCCCGAAGCCGTCATTTCCGGCGTGGCCGAAGGCTGCCGCCAGTCCGCCTGCGCGCTGCTCGGCGGAGAGACCGCCGAGATGCCCGGCTTCTACCCGGACGGCGAATACGATCTTTCGGGCTTTTGCGTGGGCATCGTGGACCGGCCGAAGCTGGTGGACGGCAAGAGCGTGCGCCCCGGCGACGCCATTGTCGGCCTGGCCTCCTCCGGCGTGCATTCCAACGGCTATTCCCTGGTGCGCAAGCTCTTCGACCAGTCCGGGCTGAAGCCTTCCGACCCCTTCCCCGGCGGGACCAAGAGCGTGGCCGAGACGTTGCTGGAGCCGACGCGCATCTACGTCAAGCCCGTGCTCGATCTGCTGGAGCACGCCGAGGTGCGCGGCATGGTCCACGTCACGGGGGGCGGATTCTACGACAACATTCCCCGCGTCCTGCCGGACGGCGTTGCCGCGAAGATCAGCTTCGGAAGCTGGGAAATACTGTCTGTGTTCCGCTGGCTGCGTGAGCAGGGCGGGCTCTCCTGGCCGGAGATGCTCCAGATCTTCAACTGCTCCGTGGGCTACATCGCCATCACCCCCGAGCCGGAAAAGGCCATCGAGGTCTTGGCCGGGCACGGCGTGACCGCGTCGGTCATCGGCGAGATTGTGGAGCGCGAAGGCCGCGAGGAGCAGGTCGAGATCGTGTTCTAGGCGCGGAGCGGATTCATTCCCGCTTCAGGAAAGCCGAAAGGGCGCGCACCGCAATGGTGCGCGCCCTTTTTCGTCTCGTGGTGCAACGCCCGGATCATTCTCCAAGGTACGGATTGAAATATCCGAACTTGAGCCAGTCGTGCGCCTTGCGCAGCCGCTTGCGGAAGTTGATCAGGCCCATGGCCGGGCCGGGGGAATACGGGCCGAGCAGGTCCAGGGCGAGCTGCGGGTCCAGGTTCAGGTTGCGGAGCTGGATGAAGTCCAGGCGCGTTTCGTCCACGAGCGCGGAAAGGGCTTCGAGTTCCTCCTCGGTGTCGTTCAGGCCGGGGAAGAAAAGATAGTTCAGGGAAACGAACAGCCCGTTCTTCTTGGCTTCCCGGATGCACTGGAGCACGTCCTCGAAGGCGTAGCCGTTGGGCCGGTAGTAGGCTTCGTAGGGCTTTTTGCGCACCGCGTTCAGGCTGACGCGGATGGAATTCACGCCCGCCTCGGCCAGGGGGCGCATGGCGTCGGGCAGGGAGGCGTTGGTGTTCACGTTCACCGTGCCGGTTCCGCCGCGTTCGCGGAAGGTGCGCGTGGCCTCGGCCAGGAGCTTCCAATTGGTCAGGGGTTCGCCCTCGCAGCCCTGGCCGAAGGAAAAGACCGGGCGTTTTTCGCGCGTGCCGTGGTGGAGCATGACCTCCACGATTTCGTCCACCGTGGGGGTGAAGGCGATGCGGTTCTGGGGCGAGGGGAAACCGGAGTCCTCCGGCTGGAGGGAAATGCAGCCCACGCAGCGGGCGTTGCACGTTTTGGACGTGGGCAGCGGGCACTCGAAGCGGCCCAGGGAAAGGTTCTTGGCCGCGGGGCAGCCGTAGTTCAGGGCGCAGCTCGCCAGGTGGCGCATGAGCCGGTTTTCCGGGAAGCGCTTGAGCAGGTTGTGCGCTCCGGCGCGGATGCGCTCCGGGTCGATGCCGGAAAAGATCTGGCGCTTGTCCTCGTCCACCTGCTTGGCGCAGACCCAGAACTTGTCCTCGGCGAAGCCGATGGCCGCATAGGAGAGCAGCGGCAGGGCGGGGGCGTCCGGATCCTGGGCATAGGCGGCCACGCCCGTGACCGTGTGCGCCGGGCTGGCGAACGCCGCCACGGCGAGATCCTCCATGACCTCGATCTCGCCGGTTTCGTCGTCGAAGCCCACGGCGTGCCGTCCCGGCAGGAGGAAGAACTCGCTCTCCGGCGGCAGGGGCATGATCTCGTCGGGCCGGGGCAGGGTCAGCTCGCCTCCCCGGCGGCAAAGCATCAGGAGATCGGGGTGGTCGTAGATATTGCCGTCTTTGTCCGCCACCAGCAGGTGCGGACGGGGTTTTTCGCGTTTCGCCATGCGCGGACCATAGTGGATGGGGCGCGGGACGGCAAGAGGGGAAGGGGGACGGTCGGCCAGGGAGGATCGGACGCCGGGCAGCAAGGAAGGAGCGGGGGCCGGGCGAAGCCTGGCCGGGCCGGGGGCAATGAAAAAGGCCGATGCGCATGCGCATCGGCCTTTCGAACAACCTTGCGTGGCCGCGAGCGGCTTAACGCTTGGAGTACTGGTACTTGGCGCGGGCGCCGGGCTGACCGTACTTCTTGCGTTCCTTGGTGCGGGCGTCGCGGGTGAGCAGGCCGGCGCGCTTCAGGGCCGGGCGCAGCTCGGGATCCATCTTCTCCAGGGCGCGGGCGATGCCGTGACGGACGGCCTGGGCCTGTCCGGACATGCCGCCGCCGGCGCAGGTGACTTTGATGTCGACCTTGTCCAGCAGACGCACGAGCTTCAGGGGCTGCTCAATGATCATCTGCAGGGCCTTGCGCGGGAAATACTCGCTCACGGGCTTGTTGTTCACAAGGATCTGTCCGCTGCCCGCCGGGTAGAGGCGGGTTCTGGCGACGGATTCCTTACGTCTGCCGGTGCCGTAGCTAAAATCGCTCATGGTCATCCACCTGCGTTAAAAATCGAGAGTTTTGGGCTGCTGGGCCTGATGCGGATGCTCGGGACCGGCGTAGACCTTCAGCTTCTTGAGCTGCTGCCGACCGAGACGGGTCTTGGGAAGCATGCCGCGAACGGCCTTGAGCAGGACGTTTTCAGGCTTTCTTTCCAACATTTCAGCCAGGGTCTTGGTCTTCAGTCCGCCGGGAAAGCCGGAGTGCTTGTAGTAGCGCTTCTGCTCCATCTTGCGGCCGGTGACCTTGACCTTCTCGGCATTGACCACAACCACGAAGTCGCCGTTGTCCATGTGGTTGGCGAATTCGGGCTTATGTTTGCCAAGCAGACGACGGGTGATCTCGGTGGCGAGGCGACCGAGGATCTTGTCCGTGGCGTCGACCACGATCCAGTCGTTACTGATATCTGCAGGAGTCGGGGTGTATGTCTTCATTGCTTAAAGCTCCTTCTCGTGAAACCGGAAGGGGATACTTACGGGCTTTCATGTCCGCTGTCAAGCGTGGCCACGTAAAAACTCCCCGGTTGGGTCATTATATATATGGAGCAGGCAGGAGACGGGGACTCCTGCGCGCGCCGGAGGCACTGATGCCATTATCCGGGGAAAATGTCACGCGGAACCGAACATGAAAACGAAATCAGTCCGGCCCGCTCCCCTCCGAAAAGGGTCCGGGGAAAAAATAACAGCCGGATCGGGAGGGAATTCGGGAACGGCCAGGCCCGCCGGGAAGCCCGGCGAACCCTGGCTCGTGGCCTGAGCATCGATAGGCGAGGCGGTGTACCTATCGGCATTGTGAATAGGGGGTAGAAGGATGAAAAAGAAATCAGGACTTGTCTGCAAAGGCAAGTTTCTGTTATCCCTGGTCCTAATAGGAGGATTTTATGAAACGTATCCTTATCGTGCTTTCGTTGGCTGTGTTTTTGGGAGCCGGCATGGCGGCCTTTGCCGCTGACGGCGAGACCCTGTACACCCGCTGCAAGGGCTGCCACGGCGCGGACGGCTCCAAGCCTCAGGACGGAATGGTCATCAAGGGCAAGAGTTCCGAGGAACTGGAAAAGGCCATGCTCGGCTACAAGGCCGGCACCTTCGGCGGGGAAAAGAAGGCCATCATGGTCTCCCAGATGAGCCGCCTTTCCGATGCGGACATCAAGACCCTGGCCGACTACATGGCCGGATTCTAGAATCGTGTACGGAAACGGAAAAGCGGCGGTTGCGGCGTTTGTCGCAGCCGCCGCGCTGACACTCGCAGCGTTCGCCGGGGGCTCTCCCGCCCTGGCGCAGGACACCGCTCCGGCCATGGAGCGGCACGAGGGCATGGAGTCCGGTCACGCCGCCGCGCCCGGATCTTCCGAATCCCCCGGAACCATGGACATGGGGCAGACGTCGGCCGCCGACGGGCACGGCGAAGTGGCCGCTCCCGGCACGGATGCGCAGCCTCAAGGCATGGAAGCGCACGAAGGCATGGACGGGCACGAGAGCATGCCCGAGATGGACGGGCAGATGCCCGCCCACGTGCACCCGACCGAATCGCCAGCGGATGTGGGCGTGACCGAGCACCTCGGCGAATTTCTGCCCGAGGGCATCCTCTTCACGGACAGCCACGGCAACCAGGTGGATCTGCGCCACGTCATCGACAAGCCCACCATCATCGCGCCCGTGTATTTCAATTGTCCCACGGTCTGCAACCTGCTGCAAAGCTCGCTGGCCCGCTCCCTGCCGCAGGTCGGCCTGAAGCCCGGCACGGAGTATCAGGTGCTCTCCGT
Organism: Paucidesulfovibrio longus DSM 6739; assembly: GCF_000420485.1. Taxonomy (NCBI): domain Bacteria; kingdom Pseudomonadati; phylum Thermodesulfobacteriota; class Desulfovibrionia; order Desulfovibrionales; family Desulfovibrionaceae; genus Paucidesulfovibrio; species Paucidesulfovibrio longus. The sequence continues at coordinate 284,354 of NZ_ATVA01000012.1, forward strand.
CAGCTTCGACGAGCTGGACACGCCGGAAATCGCCGCGCGCAAGAAGAAGCAGTACATGGCCGCCATGCAGGGCAATTTCCCGGACCAGGCCTGGCGGTTCCTCGTGGGCGACATGCAGAACATCCGCGCCTTCACCGACGCCATCGGCTTCGGATTCCGGCGGCTGGACCGCGATTTCGCCCATCCCGTGATCCTGGTGGCTGTCTCGCCCCAGGGCCGCATCGTGCGCTACCTCTACGGCAACGCCTTCATGCCCTTCGACCTGGCCATGGCCGCGACGGAAGCCGCCGAGGGCAAGGTGGGCCTTTCCGTGAAGCGCGTGCTCTCCTTCTGCTTCTCCTACGACCCCGAAGGCAGGCAATACACCTTCAACATCATGCGCGTGGCCGGCAGCGCCGTGCTCATAGGGCTGGGCATCCTGGCGCTGGCCCTGTTCTTCGGCGGCAAGAAGCGGAAGCGAAACTAGAACCGGACAAGCGGATTTTTTCGGAGAACGCGATGACCCAGGCAACCACGTCCTTTCTCGACCCGCCCGCCGGAGCCGGATTCGCCGGCCGGGTGGCCGCGTGGATCTTCTCCACGGACCATAAGCGCATCGGACTGCTCTATTTCTACTGCATCGCGGCCATGTTCGCGGTGGGAGTCGTGCTCGGCCTGCTCATCCGCCTGGAGCTGATCGCTCCGGGCGCGACCATCATGGGCCAGCAGACCTACAACGCCGTATTCACGCTGCACGGCGTGGTCATGATCTTCATGGTCGTGATCCCCAGCATTCCCGCCTCCCTGGGCAACATCTTCATGCCCATACAGATCGGCGCGGAAGACGTCGCCTTTCCCCGGCTGAACCTTTTCTCCTGGTGGCTCTACATCGCCGGGGCAGCCCTGGCCGTGATGTCGCTCTTCACCGGAGACGGGCCGCCGGACACGGGCTGGACGTTCTACGTGCCCTTTTCCCAGGTCACGACCACCAACGTGAACCTCGCGGTGCTGGCCGTGTTCATTCTCGGCTTCTCCTCAATTCTCACGGGCCTGAACTTCATCATCACCATCCATCGGCTGCGGGCCGAGGGCATGACCTGGGGACGGCTGACCCTGTTCGTCTGGTCGCTCTACGCCACGGCCTGGATTCAGCTCCTGGCCACTCCCGTGCTGGGCATCACGGCCCTGCTCATCGTGGCCGAGCGCTTCCTGGGCATGGGCCTGTTCGACCCGGCGCGCGGCGGCGACCCGATCCTCTACCAGCACCTTTTCTGGATCTATTCGCATCCGGCGGTCTACATCATGATCCTTCCGGCCATGGGCGCGATTTCCGACATCCTGCCCGTGTTCTGCCGCAAGCACATCTTCGGCTACAACGCCATCGCCTTCTCCAGCCTGGGCATCGCCATGGCGGGCTCCCTGGTCTGGGCGCACCACATGTTCACCTCCGGCATGAGCGACACCGCCGTGATGGTCTTTTCGCTGCTGACCTTCATCGTGGCCATCCCCTCGGCGGTGAAGGTCTTCAACTGGGTGGCGACCATGTACAAGGGCTCCATCGCCCCGGAGCCGCCGCTCTGGTACGCCATGGCCTTCATCGTGCTCTTTTCCATGGGCGGGCTCACGGGCCTCGTGCTCGGCTCGGCCGGAACGGACATCCACGTGCACGACACCTATTTCGTGGTCGCGCATTTCCATTACGTCATCTTCGGCGGCACGGGCTTCGGCATGTTCGCGGCCCTGCACTACTGGCTGCCCAAGGTCTACGGCAGGATGTACAACAAGTTCTGGGCCAACGTGGCCTGCTTCATCCTTTTCGCGGGCTTCCATCTGCTCTATTTCCCCATGTTCCTGCTCGGCCTGAACGGCATGCCGCGCCGCTACTACGACTACCTGCCGCAGTACACGGACCTGCACGTGCTCTCCACCGTGGGTTCCTGGATCGTGGCCGTGGGCCTGGTCCTCATGGTCGCGAACCTCGTGGCGGGGATGCGCAAGGGCCGCCGCGTCGGCGACAACCCCTGGGGCGGAGCGTCCCTGGAGTGGACGATTCCCTCGCCGCCGCCCACGGAGAACTTCCTCGAGGAACCCGTGGTCACGCACGGACCCTACGACTACGAGGGCATCGAGCCGGAAGAGGCGAGCATGCGCGCGCCCGTCGCGCCGGGGGAGGGCAGGCCATGAACGCGCCGCACAAGGATCCGGTCGGCGCCCGCATGGGCATGTGGCTCTTCCTGTTCACGGAGCTGCTGCTCTTCGGCGGGCTCTTCGTGCTCTATTCGGCCTACCTGCACCGCTACCCGCTGGAGTTTCACCATGCGGCCAAGGAGCTTTCCCGCGTGTTCGGCACGGCCAACACCGCCGTGCTGCTGATCTCCAGCTTCTGCGTGGCCGCGTCGGTCTCGGCGCTGCGATACGGCAAAGTCGTGCTCGCGCGGCGGCTGATATTGCTGACCATGGCCCTGGCCCTGGTCTTCCTGGTGAACAAGTTCTTCGAGTGGAGCATCAAATTCGAGCATGGCCTCTATCCGGGCGGGCACGAACTGGCCGAACGCGAACTGGGGCAGCAGGTCTTTTTCGCGCTCTATTTCGCCATGACCGGGCTGCACGGCCTGCATGTGGTCATCGGCATGAGCGTGCTCGGCTGGGTCTACAGCCTCACGGGCAAGAAGATCCTGCCGGGCGAGCCCGTGGCCCTGGAAAACGCCGGGCTCTACTGGCATCTCGTGGACCTGATCTGGATTTATCTCTTCCCGCTCTTCTATCTCGTGACCTAGGGGACGGACGAGGGCGGAACCATCGGGAACCACGACCGCACGCGGGAAAGCCCCGCGGCAGGGAGCAAGAACATGCATACATCCGACGAGCATATCTCCAGCTACAAGGCCCTGGCGCTGGTTCTGGCCGCGCTTCTGGTCCTGACCGGGCTTACGGTCTGGATCTCCGGCATCAATTTCGGATTTCTCAACGTGGTGGTGGCCATGACCATCGCCAGCACCAAGGCCGCGCTCGTGGTCTTTTTCTTCATGCATCTCAAGTACGAGGCGTTCGGTCTGAAGATGATGGTGCTTGCCGCCTTCGTGGTCCTGGCCATCTTCATGGGCTTCACCTTCTTCGACGTGGCGTACAGGTAGGCGAACATGTATCCACAGGTAATCAACGCGGTTCAGCAGGTCGACCAGGCCTTCATGATCATTTTCGGCATTTCCATCGTCCTGCTCGTGGGCATCGTCGGGGCCATGCTCTGGTTCGTCTGGCGCTACCAGCGGAAAAAGCACCCGCAGGCGGCGGACATCAAGGGCAACGGGCTGCTGGAAGCGGTCTGGTTCGTGCTGCCCACGTTCATCGTCCTGGGCATGTTCTACTTCGGCTGGACCAGCTATGAGGCGCTGCGCTCGGTCCCGGCGGACGCCATGCAGGTGGAGGTCACGGGCCGGATGTGGTCCTGGGCCTTCGAATATCCCAACGGCAAGCGTTCCGCCGAGCTGGTCGTGCCCGTGGGCCAGGCCGTGAAGCTGGAGATGACCTCCACGGACGTGATCCACAGCTTCTACGTGCCAGCGTTCCGCATCAAGGTGGACACCGTGCCGGGCATGATGACCTACGCCTGGTTCCGGCCTGAGGAAGAAGGCGAATTCGACATCCTCTGCGCGGAATATTGCGGGCTGAAGCACGCGAACATGCTTTCCGTGGTCCGCTCCGTGTCCCACGACGAGTTCGAGAAGTGGTATGCGGGCGCGGCCCCAGCAGCCGCCCAGGGCGGTCCCGATCCCGTGGCCGTGTTCGAGGGACAGGGCTGCACGGGCTGCCACAGCCTGGACGGCTCCGATCAGGTCGGCCCCACCCTGAAGAACATCTGGCACCGCGAGGTGGAGGTCGTGGAAGCGGACGGCAAGAAGCGGCAGATGGTGGCGGACGAAGCCTATCTGCGGCGAGCCATCCTGGAGCCGGGTGCCGAGGTGGTCGAGGGCTACGACGACATCATGCCGTCCTATGAAGGACAGGTTTCCGACGACGAGCTGCGTGCCATGCTCAATTGGATGAAGGGCGCTGCCGCTCCGGCCCCGCCGCGCGGCAGGGACGTCGCCGAGAACGAAGGCTGCCTCTCCTGCCACTCCACGGACGGCACCGTCATCGCCGGGCCGAGCTTCAAGGGGCTGGCCGGGAGCGACGTGGACGTGCTCGAAGACGGAAAGGAGAAGCAGATCAAGGCGGACGCGGAATATCTCAAGGAATCCATCGTCAAGCCGGAAGAGATGATCCGCAAAGGCTTCGATCCCATGATGCCCGCCTACGACTACCTGGACCCCAAGGACGTGGACGCCCTGGTGGAATACATCGAAAGCCTGGGGAGCGAATAGTGGCTTTCGGGGTTCTCTCGGCTGCGGGGCAATTGCTGCGGCCCCGCATCGGGATCATGGCCGGGCTTTCCACGGGCATCGGCGCGCTCCTGGCCAAGGCGGACGCGCCCACGGCCATGGCCGCCGCAGGCGCGGGCTTTCTGCTCTGCGCGGCCTGCTCCGTGCTCAACCAGGTCCAGGAGCGCCGCATCGATGCGCGCATGGCCCGCACCGCTTCCCGCCCCCTGGCCTCTGGCGCGCTGGCGCCCGGATGGGGCCTGGCCCTGGGCTTCGCGCTTCTGGCCCTGGCCGTGTGGGTTTCCTTCCGCATGGGCGGGCTTGCCGCAGCCCTGGTGCCCCTGCTGACGGCGCTGCTCTACAACGGGCTGTACACGCCGCTGAAGCGCGTCTCGCCCCATGCCGTGCTGCTGGGGGCCGTGCCGGGCGCGCTGCCTCCCGTGTTCGGCTGGCTGCTGGCGAACGGCCCGATCCATCCGGCCCGGTCGCCGAGCATCTGGGCGCTCTTCGCGGTCTATTACCTCTGGCAGGCTCCCCATTTCTGGACGCTGGCCGAGCGCCGACGCGACGACTACGCCCGCGCCGGGCTGGCCGTGGCCCCCCTGGCGCTGCGGCCGGGGCGCTACCCGCTCGTGCACGCCTTCTGGACGGCCGCCTTCCTGCTGGGCCTGGCGGCCAGCGCCGTGCTGGGGGTGGTGGAAAGCGGACCGTTGCGCTATGCTCTGCTCGCGCTGGCCTTGATTTCCGGGCTGGCCGCCGTGGCCGATGTCTTGCCGGGAGCGCGGCGGAGCGGCGCACCGGGAGGTTTTCGGCTCGCGGACGCGGCCATGCTCGCCTTTCTGGGCCTGATCTGCCTCGACGCCCTGCACTGATACGACGGACTAGAAAACACCAAGATCGCCAGGGGGCACGAATCCATGCTCTGGATACATCCCGTCATACAGCTCTTGGGAATACTCTTCGCGATCCTGGCCCTGCGTCTGGGCTGGAAGCGATACTGCGCCGTGCACCTGGGCCGCAAGTGCATGTTTCCCTGGAAAGAACACGTCCAGTGGGGCCAGCTTGCCGAAGGCTTCTGGCTCGGCGGGCTCACCCTCGGCATCTGGGCCGCGCGCTGGACCTGGCGCGGCTACGGCGTCACGGGCGCGCATTTCTGGCTCGGCCTCGCCATGGGCGCGTTGATCCTCTTTTCCTTCATTTCCGGCACGGTCATGGACAAGGTCAAGAAGAAGCGTACCACCCTGCCCAGGCTGCACGGCTTTGCGGGCTTCACGCTCATGGCCCTGGCCCTGGCGGAACTCGTCACCGGCTCGCTCGTGCTTGCCCGGCTGTTTTTCTGAGCGAATCAATCGGTGGGAACCCTTTCTGCAGAAAGGGTTCCCCCGTACCCCCCTCCCAAAGACCGTTCGTCGGCGAAGCGCCTTGCGGCGCTTCCGCGGGTGTCCTTCGCACTGGAACCAGCTGCGCAGCCAGTGGAGAAAACGCTCTCGTGATTGGCAGGATCAAAAACGAACACGCGCTGGGAAGGATCAGCGCAAACGAATCTGACCTGGGGAGCCCCTTACGCGCCGAAGCGCGGATGCGCAGCATCGAGCTTCGGCGCAGAAAGGGAGTCCAGAGGGCCGCGGGCCCTCTGGCCGCCGGAGGCCTGCCTTTTCTTCCCGATCCCGGCCACGCAAAAGCGCCCTGATCCGTGCGGACCAGGGCGCTTTGCATTGCGATGTTCGGCTTGGGCCTAACCCGCGGCCACGATCTGCCTGACTTTTTCCAGGGCAGCGGGGATGCCGTCGGGGTTGGTGCCGCCGGCCTGGGCCATGTCGGGCCGTCCGCCTCCGCCTCCGCCCACTTCCGCAGCGGCCTGCTTGACGATGTCGCCCGCCTTGAAGCGTCCGACGAGATCCTTGGTCACGGCCACGATCAGGGAGACCTTGCCGTCCTCCTGCCTGGCGGCCAGGGCCAGCACGCCGGAATCGACCTTGGAGCGCAGGGCGTCCATCTGCTCGCGCATGATCTTGGGATTGGGCGCTTCGATTTCCGCGGCCAGCACCTTGACGCCGTTGACCTCGGCGAGGTCGGCCAGGAGGTCGCGGCCCGCGCCGGAGGCGAGCTTGGCCTGGAGGCGTTCCATTTCCTTGTTCGCGGCCTTGACCTCGGCCTGGAGCGCCTGGATGCGCTCGGCGATGGAGCCGGAGCCGGACTTGAGCAGGCTGGCGGCGTCGCGGCAGGCGCTGCGCTCGTCCTGTAGGTGGTTCAGGGCGTTCCAGCCCGTGGCGGCCTCGATGCGGCGGATGCCCGCGGCCACGCCGGACTCGGAAAGGATCACGAAGGGTCCGGTCTGGCCGGTGTAGGAGAGGTGCGTGCCGCCGCAGAGTTCCATGGACACGCCCGGAACCTGGACGACGCGGACCTCGTCGCCGTATTTCTCGCCGAAGAGCGCGGTGGCGCCTTTCTTCACGGCGTCCTCGTTGCTCATGACCTCGGTGTGGACCTTCTCGTTGGCGAGGATGGCGCGGTTGACCTCGTCCTCGACCTTGCGGATCTCTTCGGGGCTCATGGCGCTGATGTGCGTGAAGTCGAAGCGCAGCCTGTCCGGGGCCACGAGGGAGCCGGACTGGTTGACGTGGGCGCCGAGCACGTTGCGCAGGGCCGCGTGCAGCAGGTGCGTGGCGGTGTGGTTGCGCTGGGTGGCCATGCGGGCGTCCTTGTCCACGCGGAGCTTGATGTCCTTGCGGTCTTCGACGACGCCTTCGACCACGGTGATCTTGTGGACGGTCAGTTCCGGGGAGGGCTTGACCGTGTCGAGCACTTCGGCTTTGCCCGTCAGGGATTCGGCCTTGCCCGCATCGCCGACCTGTCCGCCGGATTCGCCGTAGAAGGGGGTCTCCACGGTGACGAGCCAGCCGTTTTCCCCGGCGGAGAGCTTTTCCACGCGCTCGCCCTGCTCGCTGAGCAACGCCTTGACGCGGGTTTCCTCGGTGAGGCTGTCGTAGCCGGTGAACTTCGAGCTGACGCTCTTTTCCAGCAGGGAGTGGAAGAGGGTGGCCACGTCCTTTTCGCCGGAGCCTTTCCAGGCTTTCTTGGCGCGGACCTTCTGTTCCTTCATGCAGGCGTTGTACGCGGGCTCGTCAACGGTAAGGCTCTGCTTCTCGGCCACGTCGTTGACGATGTCGATGGGGAATCCGTAGGTGTCGTAAAGCTTGAAGGCGGCCTCGCCGGAAATGACGCTTCCGCCCGCCTGCTTCACGGCGGCCATTTCGTCTTCGAGCATGGCCAGGCCCTTGTCCAGGGTCTGGGAGAAGCGCTCCTCTTCCTCGCGCACGACCTTTTCCATGAAATCCCTGGTCTTGACGACTTCCGGGAAGGCGTGGCCCATTTCGTCCACAACCTTTCCGGCGGTCTTCCAGAGGAAGGCTCCCTGGAGGCCGATGAGCCTGCCGAAACGGTAGGCGCGGCGGATCAGCCTACGCAGGACGTAGCCGCGCCCCTCGTTGGAGGGCATGACCTGGTCCGGGATGAGAAAGGCGATGGCCCGGCTGTGGTCGGCGATGACCTGGAGGGCGGTGTCGGTTTCGTGGTCCTCGCGGTACTTCTTTCCCGCGAGCGCGGCCGCGTAGTCGATGATCGGGGTGAAGAGGTCGGATTCGTAGTTGGACTGCACGCCCTGGCAGACCGCGGCGATGCGCTCCAGGCCCATGCCCGTGTCGATGGAGGGGCGGGGCAGGTTGGTGCGGGTGCCGTCCTCGGCCTGGTCGTACTGCATGAACACGAGGTTCCAGATTTCGAGGAAGCGGTCGCAGTCGCACTGGCCGATGCCACAGTTGGGGCCGCAGCACATCTCCTCGCCCTGGTCGATGTGCACCTCGGAGCAGGGGCCGCAGGGACCGGTGTCGCCCATGGACCAGAAGTTGTCCTTTTCGCCGAGGCGGTAGATGCGCTCGGGCTCCACGCCCGCGACCTTCTGCCAGAGCTTTCCGGCCTCGTCATCGTCCTTGTAGATGGTGATGTAGAGCTTGTCCTTGGGCAGCTTGAGCTCGTCGGTGAGGAACTGCCAGCAGAAACGGATGGCGTCCTCCTTGAAATAGTCGCCGAAGGAGAAGTTGCCGAGCATCTCGAAGAAGGTGTGGTGGCGCGCGGTGCGGCCCACGTTTTCGAGGTCGTTGTGCTTGCCGCCCACGCGCAGACACTTCTGGGAGGAAGTGGCGCGCTTGTAGTCGCGCTTCTCCTGGCCGAGGAAGGTCTTCTTGAACTGGACCATGCCCGCGTTGGTGAAGAGCAGGGACGGGTCGTCCTTGGGCACGAGGGAGGAGGAGTGGACCCGGGTGTGGGCGTTCTTCTCGAAGAATTCGAGGAAGCGTTTTCGGATTTCAGCGGCGTTCATATCTTGTTGCTCCAAAAAAATGGCAGAGTCGAAAAGGCGCGGCCGCGTGGGGTGCGACCGCGTCCTGTCGTCGGGTTCTTGGTTCGGTTATTCGTCGAAGTCGCCCGGGAGGTCCGCCTCGGGCTCGTCCGGGGAGCCTTTGGGCAGCGGCAGGCCGTTGATGCCCAGGTGCTCCACGAGCTTGTCGCGGATCTGTGCGGCGAGATCGGGATTTTCCTGCAGGTACTGGCGCACGTTCTCCTTGCCCTGGCCGAGGCGCTCGCTGCCGAAGGCGAACCAGGCGCCGGACTTGTCCACGATGCCCGCTTCCACGCCCATGTCGAGCAGCTCGCCCTCGTGGGAGATGCCCGTGCCGTAGAGCACGTCGAAGAGGGCCTCGCGGAAGGGCGGGGCGACCTTGTTCTTGACGACCTTGACCCGGGCGCGGATGCCGAAGACCTCGTCCTTGTCCTTGAGGGTCTGGATGCGGCGGATGTCCATGCGCACCGAGGCGTAGAACTTGAGGGCGTTGCCGCCGGAGGTGGTCTCGGGGTTGCCGTAGCCGGTCATGCCGATCTTCATGCGGATCTGGTTGATGAAGAGCACGACCGTGCGGGACTTGTGGATGGTGCCGGTGAGCTTGCGCAGCGCGTGGGACATCAGCCGCGCCTGGCCGCCCACCTGGGTCTCGCCCATGTTGCCTTCGAGCTCGCTCTGGGGGATCAGGGCGGCCACGGAGTCGATGACCACAACGTCCACGGCGCCGGAGCGCACGAGCAGGTCCGCGATTTCGAGCGCCTGTTCGCCATAGTCCGGCTGGGAGATGAGCAGCTCGTCGGTCTTCACGCCGAGGCGCTTGGCGTAATTGATGTCCAGGGCGTGCTCGGCGTCCACGAAGGCTGCGGTTCCGCCCAGCTTCTGGGCCTCGGCGATGAGGTGCAGGGCGAGAGTGGTTTTGCCCGAGGATTCCGGGCCGTAGATTTCCGAGACGCGTCCGCGCGGGATGCCGCCAACGCCCAGGGCCATGTCCAGGGCGATGGAGCCCGTAGGGATGACCGGGATGGCCTGGTGCGCGGCTTCGTCCATGCGCATGATCGACCCTTTGCCGAACTTGCGCTCAATGGTGGTTATGGCGGTTCCCAGGGCTTCCTTGCGGAGCTCTTCGGGATTCGGTTTCTTGGCGGCCATGCCTCTCCTCCGAAGTACGTTCAATTGGTGGGCAGACGAGGGATAGCAGATCGGAGGGCCAGCGGCAACTGCCCGCTGCGGTCCCGCTTCGGGACGCCGCAGCCGGTTCCCAGGTTCCGCTCGACAAATCGTCCCGCTCTATGTATAGGATTGCCGGATTGCACTCGATCGGCTCCCAACCCGCAGGAACCGGGGGCGCACCCCAGCGCTTCCGACCGTGGAAGGAAACCTTGTCGTGATCCGCAGAATTTCCGTTCGCGATCTCAAACCGGGCATGCTCGTGGCGGGTGTCCCGAACCATGCGCTCCTGGACGCCCAGCGCGTCTACGCGGTGGAGGGCTACGTGCGCTCCGCCGAGGAGGTTCTGGAGATCGTGCGCCAGGGCTTCCGCGAGGTCTTCGTGGACCTGCGTTCGGCCCTTTCGGACCGCAGTCGGGACCCTTCGGGGAGCCGCTGGGCCGGCCTGCCCGAGGAGGTCGAGCAGGAACTGGGGCGGTTGAGTGCGTCCCGTCCCCACGAAGCGGCGCATGCCTTCGCCGACCCCGACGGGGAGCGCCTGCGCCTTGATCTGGCCCGGGCCCGGGAACTCTATGAGGACAACCTGCGGCTGGCGCGCAGACTTTTCGCCGAGGCGGCCCAGGGCCGGACCCTGTCCCTGGCCGAGGCGCGGCAGGGCCTGGAGCGGACTCTGGAGGAACTGACCGCGGATCCGGCGGCCACGCTCTGGGCCGCTCGGCTCGCCGAGAACCGCGCCCGGCTGCATATCCACTCCGTGAATGTCTCCCTCATTTCCATGGCCTTTGCCCTGCACCTCGGCCTGGATCGCGAGGACGCGCTGCGGATCGGTCTCGCCGGGTTGTTGCACGACCTGGGCCAGACGCGGCTGCCTCTGGAGCTGACCACCCGGCGGGGCAGGCTTTCCGCAGCGGAGCAGGCGCTCTTCGACCGCCATGCGCACGACGGGGAAGTCATCCTGCGGCGGCAGGGCGGGGTGCCCGAGGGGATAATCCGCGCCGTGGCCGAGCACCACGAACGCCACGACGGCAAGGGGCGACCCGCTGGGCTTTCCGGCGCTGCCCGCTGTCCGCAGGGCCGCATTCTGGCGCTGGCCGATCAGTTCGATCTGCTTTCCCGGCCCGGGTACGATCCCCGTTCCGATTCCCCGTCCCGGGCCATGACCCTGCTCTTCGCCGAGCGCGGCGCAGCGCACGAGCCCGGAGACGTGGAGCGCTTCGTGCGCTTCATGGGCGTCTATCCCCTGGGGTCCCTGGTGCGCCTCTCGGATGGGCGCACCGCCATGGTCTGGCGGCACGACCCCGAGAATCCCCTGGCCCCGCTGGTGAACGTGGTTCTGGACGCGCAGGCCCGTCCCATGGAGACCGCCTGCGTGAACCTCGCCCTCGACAGGGGACGGCGTGGAGACGCGGGGCTGCATATCGCGGCGGAGCTGCGCCCGGAGGCGGTGGCCGATCCGCGCGCCCTGGCGCCGCTCCCGGCGTCCGAGGCCGTCTAGTTCCCGGTCCGTTTCCCGCTTTTCGGCTCGGGGCGGGCCCATGGCGCGCCCTTGCGCTCCTGCTCGCGCTCACGTATGAGTGCCCGGCCATGAACAAGCACTATGACGCCCTGGCCCTCTTCTCCGGAGGGCTGGATTCCGTTCTCGCCTGCAAGACCATTCAGGATCAGGGACTTTCGGTTCTCGGCCTGCACTTCATCTCGCCCTTCTTCGGCAAGCCGCATCTGCTGGAGCGTTGGAGCCGCGTCTACGGCGTGGAGATCGTGCCCGTGGACGTGTCGGAAAAATACGTGGAGATGCTCCGCGATCCGGCCAACGGCTACGGCAAGCAGGTCAACCCCTGCATCGACTGCAAGATCCTGATGCTCTCCCATGCGCGGACCCTGCTGCCCCAATACGGGGCGAAGTTCCTGATCTCCGGCGAGGTCGTGGGCCAGCGGCCCATGTCCCAGCGCCGGGACACCCTGAACCAGATCCGCAACACCGCGGAGGTCAAGGACGTGCTTCTGCGCCCGCTCTGCGCGCTGAAGCTTGAGCCGACCCCCGTGGAGGAGAGCGGCCTCGTGGACCGCGAGCGGCTGCTCGACATCGGAGGCCGGGGGCGCAAGCGCCAGCTGGAGCTCGCGCGCGGCAAGTACGGCTTCAAGGAGATTCCCACCCCTGGCGGCGGCTGCCTGCTCACGGAGACGGAGTCCGCCGGACGCTTCTTCCAGGTGCTCAAGCACCATCCCGCGCCCGGGCTGTCCGACTTCCGCCTCTCCAATCAGGGCCGCCAGCTCTGGGCCGGGGACCACTGGCTGGCCGTGGGCCGCAACAAGGACGACAACGATCGGCTGCGCGAGCTGGCCGCGCCCGCGGACTACCTCTTCGACGTGGTCGGCTTTCCCGGGCCCGTGGGCCTGGGCCGACCCATGCCGGGCCGGGCCTGGAGCCCGGAGGCCGTGAGCGACGCGGCCGCCTTCGTGGCCTCCTATTCGCCCAAGGCCGTGGCCTCGGGCAGGCCGGTGCGCGTGGCCGCCATGCGCGGGCCGAACCGCCGCGAGATCGTGGTCGCGCCCTGCCGCGAGACCCCTCTGGGCTGGGCCGAGCCGGACACGGAAGGTCTCAAGGAATGGAAGGTCGAACGGGCCGGGCTCCGGAATCCATTGTCCTGACCCCCGACATCGGGCATACTTTCTCCACCATGCTGCACGACATTTTCTTTTTCCTTGTGGCTGCGGGCCTGCTCTGGGTGGGCGCGAACTGGATCGTGAACTCGGCCTCGGCCATCGCGCGGACCTTCAAGGTCTCGGAGCTGGTCATCGGCCTGACCATCGTGGCCATGGGAACCTCCGCGCCCGAATTCCTGGTCACGGCCACGGCCGCGTTCAAGGGCCTGGAGGACATCTCCCTCTCCAACGTGGTCGGCTCCAACATCTTCAATCTCGGCTTCATCCTCGGCCTCATGGCCATGATCAAGCCGATCCGCACCAACCCGACCATTCTCTGGCGCGACGGCGGGCTGCTGCTCTTCACCACCGCGTTGATCCTGCTCCTGGCGCTGACGGGCAACCTGGGCCATCTCGCCGGAATCGTCCTGCTTTCCATCCTGGCGGCGTATCTGCTCTATCTTTTCTTCCGGGGCAGCCCGCTCGTGGTGGAGGAGGAAGAGGAAATCCGCAAGGCCCGCTGGTGGGACTATCCGCTGCTCCTGGCCGGTTTCGCCGCGGTGTCCCTGGGCGGCGAGTTCATGGTCGAATCCGCGTCCAGCATCGCCGTGTCCCTGGGCGTCAGCTCCTGGGTCATCGGCGTGACCATCGTGGCCGCGGGCACCTCCCTGCCGGAGCTGGTCACCTGCCTGGCCGCCTCGGCCAAGGGCCGCAACGACATGCTGCTCGGCAACCTGATCGGCTCGGATTTCTTCAACTTCGCCGGGGTGCTCGGGCTGACCTGCGTGCTGCGCCCGTTGAACGTCTCCCCCCACGCCCTGCCGGGGCTGATCGCCCTGGTGAGCATGGTCTTCCTCGTGCTGGTGCTGATCCGTACGGGCTGGCGCGTGAGCCGCTGGGAAGGCGCGCTGCTGGTGGGCATCAACCTGCTGCGCTGGGGCCTGGACTTCATGGGCTGAGCCGCGCCGCACGGCAAAGAAAAAAGGGAGGGCCGTCCGGTCCTCCCTTTTTCTTTGCCGAAAGAAGCGAAATCTAGATCAGGTTCACGGGGCGTCCGAGCTTTTCCGAAAGCATGCGCGCTTCCCGCGTGGTCACCACGGTCTTGCCGATGGGCGCGAGGGCCACGCGGGCCAGCTTGAGGTGCTGCCAGGCAAAGGGGATGCCGATGATGGTCAGGGCCGTGGCAACGGCCGCGAAGACATGGCCGATCGCCAGCCAAAGCCCCGCGAAGAGGAACCAGACGATGTTGCCCGCGAGTCCGAGGTCGCCGGTGCCGATGTCTTCCCGCCCGGTCAGGTCGCGGCGCAGGACGATGGTCTTGCCGAAGGGCGCCAGGGAAAACTGGGCCAGGGTGAAGCACGAGCCTGCCCAGGGGATGCCGATGATGGTCAGGAACATGAGCAGCCCGGCCAGGAGCCAGCCCAGGGCCATAAACAGCCCGCCGAAGATGATCCAGATGAGGTTGCCCAGAAAATGCATGCGTTCTCCTTGTCGGGGGGTGCGAATCCGATACGGGAAGATGTATCATGACAAGGGCTTCGTCAACCCGCCTGCCGTGAAAAAGCCCCGGCGGACCGGGGCTTGCGAACGACTGTCACGAAGCGGAGGACTAATCGACCTTGAAGTAGGCCTTGGGCGCGGCCCCGCAGATGGGGCACTTGTCTTCGGGCTTGCCGGGGTGGATGTGGCCGCAGACCGAACAGACATAGTAGTCGCCGCTTTCCAGCTCGCCCATCTTTTCGGCGGCTTCCGTGTAGAGATTGGCGTGGACCTCCTCGGCGGCGTTGGCGAATCCGAAGTAGCGCTCGGCGGCGCGTTCGTCCTCGGCCTGGGCGTCCTTGATCATTTCCGGATACATGGTCTGAAATTCGTAGCTTTCGCCGGAAATGGCGTCCTTGAGGTTCTCGGCCGTGGAGCCGACGCCCTTGAGCAGGCGCAGGTGCGCGTGGGCGTGGATGGTTTCGGCCGCGGCGGCGGCGCGGAAGAGCTTCGCAATCTGGGGCAGGCCCTCCTGGTCGGCCTTGGCGGCGTAGGCGAGGTATTTGCGGTTGGCCTGGGACTCGCCGGCAAAGGCGGCTTTCAGGTTCTCGGTGGTCTTGCTCATGATCGCTCCTTGTATGTTTTGATGTTTGAATTTCGAAAGATGCGGACCTGTCCGTCCGACAGGAGGCACTAAACAACATCTCGGTTTTCCTGTCAACAAAATAGTAATCGTTCCTATTAAGTTTCTGCCGATTACTCTTGCCACGGGCAAATAAAGGACTTAGTTTCTAAGTCTGCGAAGTTTGACGATGGAACCACAAAAGCGCTCTCTCAGCTCTCCCTTATCATGGTTGAGCCTGCGGCGCACGGACTTCACGCCCAAGACGGACTCCCGGATGCGGAAAGCGGTTTTCCGCGCGTAGGGAGCGGGCCGGGTCCGAACACAGACGACACCCTTTCGAGGAGGAATACGACGATGACGCAGTATGGCATGCCCACCAGCGCTTCCCGCCCGCGCGCGGAAGTGGTCAACGATTTCCTGCGCGGCGTTTACGCCTGGATGAGCGGCGGATTGCTGCTGACGGCAGGCGTTGCCTGGGCCACGGTGACCATCCAGCCGCTGTTCGCCTTCGCAGTCAATGCGATGATTTTCCTGATTCTCGCGGAACTCGGCCTGGTCTTCTTCCTGTCCATGCGCATCCGCCAGATGTCGCCGAGCACCGCCACCGGAGCGTTTTTGGGCTACAGCGCCCTGAACGGCCTGACCCTGGCCCCGATCCTGATGCTCTACACGCAGCAGTCCGTGGCCGCGACCTTCGTGGTCGCCGCGGGCATGTTCGGCGCCATGAGCCTCTACGGCCTGCTGACCAAGAAGGATCTGACCTCCTGGGGCAGCCTGCTGTTCATGGGCCTGATCGGAATCATCCTGGCCTCGGTGGTGAACATCTTCATGCAGAGCGGCACCCTGGGCTTCGTGATTTCCGGCATCGGGGTGCTCATCTTCCTGGGCCTGACCGCCTACGACACCCAGCGCCTCAAGGTCATGGGCGAGACCGCTCCGGCCGGCGACGTGGGAGCCCTGCGCAAGATGGCCATCATGGGCGCGCTCCAGCTCTACCTGG